>AGIF02000001.1:912329-1216439 GCA_000227505.4 gamma proteobacterium HIMB55
CAGCGTCACAGGGATGCACTGGCGCACTTGCTCTATGGCGTAAGCGGTGGCGGTGGCTTTATTCTGCTAACCGGAGAGGTAGGTACCGGCAAAACGACGGTAAATCGGTGCTTGTTGGAGCAGCTGCCCGATACCACTGACCTCGCAATTATCCTCAATCCGGCACTCAGCGCCGTTGAGCTGTTGGCGACCGCTTGCGATGAGCTAAAGATTGACTATCCGCAGGGAACCGAGAGTCTCAAAGCACTCACCGACGCGCTGCATCGCTATCTACTCGATAACCATGAGCGGGGTCGCAAGACCGTCTTGATGATCGACGAGGCTCAGCATTTGGATTTCGATGTGCTCGAGCAGATTCGTCTGCTCACGAATTTGGAGACCAATGACGAGAAACTGCTTCAGATTATTCTCATTGGTCAGCCTGAGCTCACAGAGAAGCTATCGCGGCCCGAGTTACGGCAGTTAAATCAGCGCATCACAGCGCGATACAACTTGCAGCCACTGAATCTGCAGGAGACAACAGCCTACATTAGGCATCGGTTGGAGGTTGCAGGCTTGCGGAGCGGCGGTAGTCTTTTCGAGTCGGCGGCGGTTAAGCAAATTCACACCCTAACGCGCGGTATCCCGCGTTTGATCAATGTGTTGTGTGATAGAGCACTCTTAGGTGCCTACGGGCAGCAGCGCAGTAGGGTCAATAAGAAGTTAATCGCCGAGGCGGCAGCGGAGGTATTCGGTGAGAAGGCGGCCGTACCATCAGTGCAGAGCAACGTCGGTAAGCGCGCTTTGCTCGCACTGCTTGTTTCAGCGGTGAGTGCCGTAGCAGGGTATTGGGTTAGTCAGTCGGACGTATCCGAAAGCGATATCTTGGCACGTGGTCCCGCTTCTGATCTCTCGACCGGACTCGATGCGAGTGTCTCCAATGCTGATGATGTTTTGTTAGGGGGTAGCAGCAGGCAACCGTCACAGCAATCGGCAGTGATTTCCCGCAATAAGCTGGGTACGGAGGTTAATGCCGGGATTGGTGACGGTGGTTTCAGTCAACCTCGAGGCAACGCCGACTTTGGACAGGGCGTCACACCAGCGGCTCCAGCTTGGGAGTTGCGCATTCAAGAGGCTAACGAGCGCTTTTGGCAGGCCGCGAGCAGCACGCCAGTGCCATCGACGGTGTGTCCACCTCCCAAAATCACAGGTCTTAGCTGCTCCAAACAAGCAGTGAATGTTTGGAATGACGTTATGAGCCTTAATAGGCCGGTGCTGCTAGAGATGGTGACCAAGGATAAATTTGCAGCCGCCGCTCTGGTGTTAGCGTTTGGAGACGCCACGGCGCTAACTTGGACAAGGCAGGGAATTCTCGAAGTTCCTCTGGGCGAGCTGGCGGACAGTTGGACGGGCGGTGTTCAGTACCTTTGGCAAGCGCCGCAGGGATGGATAGGCAGTGTGGGGCTGGGTAATACATCACCTGTGGTAAATGTTATTGCGCAGATGTTTGCAACGCTCGACGGCATGGCAGCGCCAAACGTTGCGTCTTTCGGACCCGCGTTAGAGGCACGGGTTAGGCTTTTCCAAGAGAGCGAGGGCATTGCCGCTGATGGCGTTGTGGGTGAGCAGACCATTCTCCGACTAAACGATCGGCTCGGTATCGGATTAACCTCCCAGCGCGCTTTGGAGCGCAGTTCAATGTGGGTAACGCAAGTCTCAGCGGCTGGTGGTTATCCGAGGGGACAACGCTAATGTCGATGATCCTTGAGGCAATGAAGCGGTCAAAGGAGGGTGAAACAAAGACCTCGGACGTGCCGACAGTCGATACGGTGCACTACGTACCGGAACCTGAGTCACGTTTTTCGCGATGGCAAGTGGGTGGGATGCTTGCTGGCGTCGTCGTTATTAGCGCTGTGGCGTTGACTGCAATGTGGCCTTCAGAGCCCATATCGGGCACCGCAGCTGCGTCGACAACTTCCTCAGCAACCCCCTCGGCTGAGCTTGTTAAAACACCAGCTTCAATCTCTCAAGAGGCTGATCCGCCAGCTGAGAGAGGGCAAGCGCCGCAACTAAAGGCCGTAAAATCGGTAACAGCTAAAGTGCCACCGAGCTATGCAAGAGAACAGCCATTAAGTGAGGCGGCTGCTACACAGACGTCTGCCCTGAAAACAAGCCAAGATGTGACACCCACGGCCGCGCCTGTATCCGTGCCTGCGCAACGGGAAGGCCCGATTGTTACGAAATCGACGCCACCTAGCGGTCGAGTGATGCCGCAGGCTACTCAACCCGTAACAAGTCCAGACGAACTCCGGGCGATCTATCAAGCGCTCAACGAGGAGGCGAGCCAAACTGCAGTCACAGACGAGTCCAGTGCCTCAAGCGATGGAGGCGAGTCAGGTGCGGATAATAGTGTTAGTTCCATATCTCAGGCGTCGGATGAAGCACCGCCGATTGACTTTGCAGACATTCTGGCAGCAGCTCAAGAAGAGTTGGGTGTCAAACCGCTGGTGGAGAGTTCTGAGCCATTGCTAGAGACACTTTCACAGCAGATCAAAGACGACATTCCGTCGCTGATCTACAGCGAGCATCGTTATGACCCTGCTGGCAGCTCTTCAGTAAAATTAAATGGTAAAACCGTTAAAGAGCGTCAGCGCGTGGGTGCGTTCACTGTCATCGAAATACTCCCCGATAGCGTGGTAATCCGATGGCGTGAAACGCAATTTAGAGTTCGAGCTCGAAACAGCTGGGTCAATATGTAGGCCAGCCTGTTGGCTGTTACTCTGAAGGGTCAAGGGTTGTCAGCGCTAAGATTATTGGAACATGGCCCAGGTTTGGTGGGTTCATCCCCAGAGAGGGCTCATCATCACAAACCACACAAGTCCATCTTCAAACGATCAGTGGATTAAAGACGAAAGTGTGCTGGATGAGAGCGCACCGCAGAGCTGGTTTTTGTTTGTTCGTGTGCTGGTCGGAAACATCCTCGGGATAGGACATTTCCGACCAAATCAATGGTCATGGCGCAGGGTTTGGCAACCGCTGTTGAATCGCTTCAATGCCTTTCAATACGTCCTTGGAGAGATTTACGTCGAGGCTGTCGATGTTCATTTTCAACTGTTCCATGGTGGTCGCACCAATAATGTTTGAGAGTACGAACGGACGCGTATTTACGAAGGCGAGTGCCATGTGCGTTGGGTTCAAGCCGTGTTCATCGGCAAGCTGAAGGTATTGTTCAGTCGCCTCGAGCGTCTCTGCACCGTCATAGCGTGTAAAACGCTCGAAGACGGCCATTCGCGAACCCTCGGGTTTGGCACCGTGCCGGTATTTACCTGTTAACAGCCCCATACCTAACGGGGAATAGGCGAGTAGGCCCACATCCTCTCGGTGCGAGACTTCAGCCATGGCAATTTCATAAGTTCGATTAAGCAGGCCGTAGGGGTTTTGAATACTCTCGACGCGGGGCAAGCCCTCACGATCAGCAAGCTCTAAAAACTTCATTGTCCCCCAAGGCGTCTCGTTCGATAGACCGATCGTTTTGATTTTTCCCGCTGCAACCAGTTCCTGTAGCGCGCGTAGCGTCTCATCTATCGGCGTCTCTGGCTGTTCACGGTGGAAATAACCACGCTGCCCGAAGAAGTTTGTGTAGCGATCGGGCCAGTGGAGCTGATAAAGATCGATGCAGTCCGTCTGAAGCCGTCTCAGTGAGCCATCGACCGCCTCCATAAGCTGCTCCCGAGTAAAGCGCGGACCACCTCTCAGGTAGTGAAACTCAGGGTTGGGACCCGCTGCTTTGGTGGCGAGTATGTATTTGTCTCGCAATCCGGTCTTTTTGAACCATGTGCCGATGTATTCCTCGGTACGTCCCTGTGTCTCTGCCCGCGGAGGAACCGGATACATTTCGGCCGCGTCTAGCATGTTGATCCCACGGTCCAAGGCATAGGAAATTTGCTCATGCGCCTCGGCCTCGGTGTTCTGCTGACCCCATGTCATGGTTCCAAGGCAGATTTTCGAGACTTCTTTTCCATCGATCGTTCTTAAGGTCATGGTTACAACTCCAGGTATTGCATCATTGCTTGATAAATTTCGCGCTGGCGCATGAAGGGGCTCAGCACTTTATTGCCCTCAGCATTGGCGAAGAGTGGCACGTTAGCGCCGGTATGTTCTTCCGATTGAATATTATTCGTCGCGTAGTTAATGCGCATGACTGAACCTTCAGGAGTCTCGACGCGAGCAACTTTTCCTGGGCTGAAAACAGGGATAGGCAGACCTGTGTACAAAGTTGGCTCTGGCACAATTTGGGCGGCCTGAGCGTGATCTGCAGTTACAATAATTAAGGTGTCTGGGTTGTTAGCCGCGTGTTCAAGGGCAGCGGCTAGAGCCTGTTCTAATTGCGCTATTTCACCAATCGAGCCGCAGGGGTCGCGTACGTGGCTTTTCTTGTCGATCGATGCCGACTCGATGGTCAAGAAAAAGCCTCTCTCATTTTCCTTATCCAAATGACGGAGGGCAAAGCGCGTCATCGCATTTAACGACGGCATGTCCTCGAAAGCTGGGTTGTCAACGCAGGAAATCGTCTCGGGGGGCGTAATCGAGCCGATCATTTCATGAGCGAGATTTAGCCAGCTGCGCTCGATATCTTCAGCTGATCTCCCGTCCGAACCCTGCCATTGCACGGGCATCGTATCTTCAGAGAAAAGGCCTATCACTCGGCCGCTGTAGTTTGCGTTTAGCTGAGCTGCGGAGGTGAGCACGGTGGCGCCTGACTCGGTTGCTTTGTCGAGGGCCGTAGGTTGGGTTTCATATTGAGCGGCGAAATGCTCCATGCCACCACCCAAAATGACGTCAACATCGGCCGTTGCAAGTTGCTCTGAGATGGAACCGGCTCCACCGTTCTCCTCGAGATCTTTGGGACATCCGGGGAAGGTAACGCCGTACTTCTCGCCACCACGAATAGTCACAGGGTTCTCGCAGGCTCTAATGCCAACGTGTGCGGCAAACGCTGCAGGCGTTGCATCAGTCACGGAGGCAGTGCTTACGATGCCTGTTTTATAGCCCGCTGCTGCCGCTGCTTCGAGAACCGTTGTTACCGATTCATCATCGCGATCCTTACCAACACGACCAATACGCGTCACGGAACCCGTGGCCAGCGTAGTGGCCGTATTTGCAGAGTCTGCGACGTAAATAGGTGTGCCGTTATCGTCCACGGTTTCGACTTGGACAGCCCCTCTAAAGGGCATGGTGTCTAGCGTTAAGGTGCCCCCTTGGCCTGATAGGTAGTTACGACCCATAGTGACGTGAACGTCGTCAAACCCGTCTCCGATGATCAAGATGACGGACTTCGGGTCTGCGTATGCTGACTGAGCGGAGAAGATACCGAGAAGAGTAGTTAACAGGGTAGGCGCGTTGAAAAATCTCATGCGTGAACAATCCGCTTGCTGAAATACGACGCGTCAGAGCATAAACCCATCATTCAAGGATAAAAACCCTGACTGGAGGCCTGTCCTACAGCTCCGGTTGAAAAGTTTGACAAGGTGGACGAAGTTCAAGACAAGGTGGTCGCATGGTCAGCCTGGTTGTGACATCATCCGGCGCTGGTTTAAACGGAGATCTATCTGGTGAATAAAACTAACTCAATCACCGCAGCTACGATTGCACTTCCAATTATTGCAGTTGCACAGCCGAGCTTTGCCTCAGACACGGGCCATACAGCGTGGATGCTGACCGCTACAGCACTTGTCTTGTTCATGACGATCCCCGGGCTCTCGCTCTTCTATGCAGGGCTTGTCCGCGCGAAAAATGTTCTTTCTGTATTGATGCAGTGTTTCGCGATCACCGGTTTGATGTCGCTCCTTTGGTTTGTCGCCGGATACTCCATTGCCTTTGGTACCGATGGTGTTGAGCCGGGTGCTTACATGGGCGATATGGGCAACCTTTTCCTCGCTAACGTTTCCATGGACTCTATGCGTAACGGTATTCCCGAGACGCTGTTTGTGATGTTCCAGATGACATTTGCGGTCATCACACCGGCACTCATTGTCGGCGGTTTTGCGGAACGAATGAAGTTTTCGGCCATGTTGCTCTTTAGTGCCGCTTGGATGCTGCTCGTCTACGCGCCAGTCTGTCACTGGGTATGGGGCGGTGGTTGGCTCGGCAACATGGGGCTACAGGATTTTGCGGGCGGCACCGTTGTTCACATCACAGCAGGTGTTGCGGCCCTTGTCGCCGCCGTGATGATGGGATCGCGACGCGGTTTTGGCCAAACTGCCATGCCACCACACAACCTTACTATGACGGTTACCGGTGCGGGTATGCTTTGGGTAGGCTGGTTCGGTTTCAATGCGGGCTCAGCGCTCGCTGCAGACAACAGCGCTGCGATGGCGATGTTGGTAACGCATCTTTCCGCCGCTTGTGGTTCTCTTGCATGGATGGCCATGGAATGGCTCCGCCACGGAAAGCCATCTGTCCTCGGTATTGTCACTGGCATGGTTGCTGGTTTGGGTACGATTACACCTGCCTCGGGCTCGGTAGGACCAGCGGCGGCCGTCGTGATTGGCCTATCGGCTGGCGTCGTTTGTTATTTCGCGACTATCACACTGAAAAACACGCTCAAGATCGACGATAGCCTCGACGTATTCCCAGTACACGGTGTGGGCGGTATGTTGGGCACCATCCTGATCGCTGTATTTGCATCGCCTTCGATTGGTATCTTCAGCGGTAATGGCTTCTCTGACGGCGTTTCGTCTATGGGTGGCCAGCTCTATATACAAGTCTTCGGTGTTGTCGTGACCTTTGCCTTTGCGCTGATCGGAAGCTGGGTGTTATTAAAAGTAGTTGATAGCCTGGTGGGTCTGCGTGTAGACGATGATGAAGAGACTGAAGGCTTGGATCTCGTCTTGCACGATGAGAGAGGTTACGACCTGTAAACAACTTGCTTGCAGAGAAAACAACTTCAGAAAAACGCCACTTCCACGTGGCGTTTTTTTTGGGGAGAAGTGGAGGAATAACCAAGTCTGACCGAAGCCCGGATGTGTCAATCAAAAATTTTAGATAAGTCTTGGGCGGGAGTATTATTTTGGCCGGAATTTAACTAGTACTTGGGTGCAGCAAATCCTAGGGTCCACTGGGGTTCGTCAATCTGAAGGTAACGCCAAACTGACCCCAAGTTTTTTGAAAATAGCAATCGACTCGGCAACCTCCCAGACGGTCAGTGGATGAGCGTTCTTCCAATCATCATTGAAGTTAACTTCAAGACTATCGCCCTCGGCTTTTGCGTAAAATTCAGGACTGATGGGTGGGACCTCTGCGTGCTTTAAGGTAACGGCTAATCGCAGTAGCACCAGCATGCGGGCGAATTTCTGTTGCTTACTCGTTGGTATGCTGTCAAACAGATAATTCGGCAACTTCCCTCTGTGCCCTCGCAATAGACGGCTAATAAAGAGCTGATCGCCTTGTGAGAACCCCGGCATGTCCGAATTCTCAATGAGATAGGCTGAGTGTCGGTTGTAGTGCTTCTGTGAAATAGCGATCCCTATCTCGTGAAGTCGGCCAGACCAAGATAAGAGATCGATATCATCGTCTGTTAGGTCCCAGGCGTTTGCTGTTTCGATGCCCAGTTGTTTAGCGTAAACACCCACTGAATCCGAATTTGCCATCTCTGCGGAATACCGTTGAAGCATGGCCTGAACGGTTCTCTCTCGCACGTCTTCGTGGCTGCGTCGGCCAATGAGGTCATAAATGACACCTTCTCGAAGGGCGCCTGAAGAGGTCCGCATAACCTCTACTTGCAACACATCGAAGATAGCCAGTGTGATTGCGACGCCTGCAGTGATGACACCGCGGCGGCGCTCATTGAGTCCCTCGAGATCGATTTCATCCACTGACTCGAACTTCAAAAGCGCTTTTTTGAGTTTCTTCAGGGATTTGTGATCGATACCGTCGCCACGCCAGCCAGCGGCCGAAATAAGTAGCTCCACAGCTTGCAGGGTGCCGGACGAGCCAACTGCCTCCACCCAATGCGCGTGTTTGAAATGGCGGCGGATATGAGAGACCTCAATGCAAGCTTGATCGTAGGCGGTTCTAAATCGCTTCTTATCGATTATCCCATCAGGGAAGAAGCGCTCGCTGTAACTAACGCAACCTAGTTGGAGACTTTCAAGTCGCTTTGGCTCGAACTGGTGTCCGAGAATGAACTCGGTGCTACCACCGCCGATATCGACGACCAAGCGGCTGTTTTTGTCGTCCGCAAGGGTATGCGCTACACCCAGATACACAAGTCGCGCTTCCTCGCGACCGTAGATGACATCAACAGGAACCCCAAGAATGGCTTCTGCAGGTTCTGTGAACACCTCTCGGTTATGCGCTTGTCGCAATGCATTGGTGCCAACCGCGCGGATTTTGTCGGGCTTTACCGATGCCAAAAGCTGTTGAAATCGTTCGAGGCAAGCAAGACCACGTGCTACGGCGTCCTCCGCCAGTTGGTGATTTTTAAGACCTTTGCCGAGTTGTACTTTCTCAGCGAGGACATGAAGTGGGCGGATCTCACCATGCTCCAGGCGCGCTACGATCAAGTGAAAAGAATTGCTGCCAATATCTATCGCCGCATAAATGGGATCATGATGGGAGGTATCGGGCGCGGATCGCGTCGGCTCGGTGTTCAAATTATCTACTCAAGGCGCGTGTCACTGAGAGGATATAGCAATCTTAGATGAAGCGGTGTGCCGGGACTTCATTAAGGGCCAAATTTAACGACTAAACTGTCGCGGTGTGCGCGCGGTGATACGGGTGCATAGTTCATAGCCAATGGTGTTGCAATGCGTGGCAACCTCATCCACGCTCGGCGTCCCACCCCAAAGCGTAACCTTGGTACCAAAATCAATGTCGGGGATGTCTGTGACGTCTGCGGTGATCATATCCATAGATACCTTACCGGCGAGCGGGATCGTACCGTAGGGCGTTCCAATGGGTGTTCCATCTGCGGCAGCTCGAGGATAGCCATCGCCGTAGCCCACGGGGATGGTCGCGATTCGGCTCCGTCTTTGGGCCACCCATCGCCCGCCATAACCAACGGTCTCGCCAGCCTCTATCCAGCGTGTCGCAGCCACTTTCGAGGTAAAGGTCATAACGGGGCTTAGCTGCAACCCTACTGGCAGGTCGATCAGGGAGCCTCCGTAAAGCGAATAACCAAGTCGTACCCATGACTCAGGGGGAGAGAGTGCGCCGACCGTGCTTGCTGAATTGGAGAAGCTTGCCTGCTTATCGCTCTCTGCCCCGTCGTTTTGGTCCTTTAACAGGTCATTCCAGCGCGCCGCCTGCCGATGGGTCAAGGCTGATTCAGCATCTTCAGCGTCAGCGAGATGGCTCATCAATGTGGTATTTCGGATGCCCGCGGCGTTTAGCGCTGACCTTGCGTCAGCAACATCATTCGGGTCAAAACCTAAGCGATGCATGCCTGTATCGACCTTTAGCCATACCTGATCAGGTTTATCGGTCTGGGCAATCAACCAGTTTAGTTGATGGTGATTCGATACCGCCGGCCACAGTGAGTGAGCAGAAATAGTGTCAAGGTCGTCGGAAGAGTGGGGTCCTTGCAACACCAGTATTGGTTTGTCGATGCCTGCTTCCCTGAGCTCGATGGCTTCTTCTGTAATTGCCACCGCAAATGCATCTACTGAGTGTTCTAATACCCGTGCACAGGCAAGGGCACCGTGTCCATAGGCATTGGCCTTGACGACTGCCATCTTTCGGCGCGATCCGGCTAGGCGACTTAGTGCTTCAAAGTTTTGAGCGAGCGCATCGAGATCAATATTGAAGTGGCTGGGCCGTGGCACGTTGGCTGTTCTCTCTTAACGGGGCATCACGACCGTGAGTCCGGCGTCCCTGTCGTTTTATGCGAAATGATCGAAGCGGTGTTCGGCGAACAACGCTTGTGCTTGAGACCAAACGGGCCCGGGTTCGCCGTTACCCACTGCGGTGCCGTCAATAGCCACAACAGGCTCGAGCTCTTTCGTTGAACTGCTCAACCACACTTCATCTGCAGACATCACCTCTTGTCGGGAGATAGGCTCTTCTCGCACCTCTAGTGTGCTGTGTTGTCTCAGTATTTCGATCGCCATATCTCGCGTGACGCCAGCCAGTTTATGGTTGTCGAGTTGGGGGGTTCGAACAATGCCGTTGGTGACCACAAACACATTGCAAGCAGCAGCTTCCGTGAGATTGTCCTCAGCGTCGAAAAGGATGATCTCACCCGCACCCGAACCCACGCCTTCCATCATGTGTAGCACATTACCCAGAAGCGACGTGCTCTTAATGTGACATCTCTTCCACCTCAAATCCTGACCAGACGAAACTTCCCACTGCGTCACTGTTTCTCGATTTCCGTTATCCGGTTCAGGGATGTCAAAGGTGTAGGCAAATATTGTGGGCTTTGGCTGTTGTGGGAAGGCATGGTTACGTTTCATCGTAACGCCGCGGGTGACTTGTAAGTAGATGCCTAAGTTCCCGTTGCCATTTTGCTCGAGCAATTCACCGAACATCTGATTCAGATCCGCGCGACTCCATGGAACGTCTATGCCAATTTCGCGCAACCCATTTTCGAAGCGAACCATGTGAAGTTCTGTTCCTATCGTTTTGCCACCGTATGAGGGGATGACCTCATAGATGCCGTCGCCAAATAAAAAGCCGCGATCCATCGGCGAGATTTTCGCTTCCTCGAGTGGAACGTAGTCACCGTTTAAGTAAGCGATTGCCATTATAAGATCCTTCACTGCTTGGGGCTTTTGTCAGCTAACCGAACGCCTTATATTAGTTCAGCACAGCGTTATATAAAAAGGATAAAAGAGAATGCCGACAATTACAGACCACGCGATTGCTACGCCTGATAAGCCTGCCTTCATTATGGGGTCGTCGGGGGAGATGGTTACTTTTGCAGAACTAGATGCTAGGGCCAACCAAATCGCGCAGTTGCTCCGGGCTTCGGGGGTTCAGACCGGCGAGCACATCGCCATGATGCTGAAGAACTGCCGAGAATTTTTCGAAGTCGTGTTTGGCTGTGCTCGTGCGGGCGTTGTCTTTACGCCTATCAGCACGCACCTCAAGCAAGATGAAACGGCTTACATCATCAATAATTGTAATGCGCGCTTGTTTATCGCGTCTGCTTCACTTGGAGACGTAGCCGCGGAGGCCGCGCAACATGCACCAGACCTCGTGAGGAAGTTCATCATTGGTGGCGAGGCCGCGGGCTTCGACGACTGGCAGACCGCAGTTTCTGAACAGTCAACGGACCCAATCGCTGACCAGAGTCTTGGCGTGCCCATGCTTTATTCGTCGGGCACCACGGGAAAACCAAAGGGTATCTTCCGAGCACCGGAGAACACTTCCCTCGACGCACCGCATCCTCTCAAACTCGCTGGAATGTATTTCGGCTTTAATGACTCGACGGTGTATTTGTCACCAGCGCCGCTCTATCACTCCGCGCCGTTGTTCTACAACACGCTCAACATGACCGGTGGTGGCACATCAGTCATCATGGAACGCTTTGATCCAGAGCAAGCCTTGGCCCTAATTGAACGACATAGCGCGACGCACAGCCAATGGGTACCGTCGATGTTTATTCGAATGTTGAAACTCCCTGAGGAAGCGCGAAGCAGCTACGATGTATCCAGCATGCGTTGTGCGATTCACGCCGCAGCACCATGTCCCATCGATATCAAACATCAGATGATTGAGTGGTGGGGACCGGTAATCTACGAGTACTACTCATCGACTGAGGGGGTGGGCTTTACCATCATTGATTCAGAGGGTTGGCTTGCACACCCGGGGTCAGTCGGTCGACCGCTCACTGGCGTGCCTAAAATTCTCGACGATGAAATGAATGTTTTGCCTCCCGGCGAAGTAGGGCAAATCTATTTCGACGAAATCGCTCGTTTCGAGTATTTCGATGAGCCAGGAAAAACCGAGGAAGCCTTTGACACACGTGGCTGGGGCACTGTCGGAGATATGGGGTACCTCGATGAGGAAGGGTATCTTTACCTGACTGACCGAAAGAACTTCATGATCATTACGGGAGGCGTCAATGTTTATCCCGCGGAGATAGAAGGGCTTCTGGTGACGCACCCGCAAGTCGCCGACGTTGCGGTATTTGGTATCCCGAACGAAGAGTTTGGGGAAGAGGTGAAGGCCGTAGTGCAGTTGCTGAACCACGCCGAAGCGGGTGATGAACTGGCTTTCGATCTTATACAGTGGTCAAAGGAGCGGCTCTCCTCCGTGAAAGTGCCCAAGAGTATCGACTTTATGGAGCAACTGCCTCGAATGGAGAACGGCAAGCTTTATAAGCGTCACTTAATGGATGCCTATAAATAATCTGATGCGTGGGAGTGCTGCTACATTGTGGGCAGCAGAATTTCTGAATCATCGGGCACCTGCCATTACTTTCGCTAGTCATGAAAAAAGGCGGCCTAGGCCGCCTTTTTTGTTGATAGAAGCGATAAGACTCTCGGACGTTACCTAACCCCCATGGTAGCTGCAGCCATAATGGTGAAGGTCGCGATAACCGGTATCACGACGGTTATCACCGCTGTATCCCGATAAGCTTCTTTGTGCGTCAACTGCGTGATGGTCAGCATGGTGATGACTGCACCGCAGTGGGGTAGCGAATCAAAACCACCCGCAGCGACGGTAGCTACACGGTGCACAACTTCGGGGTCCAAGCCCATCGCGATGTAGTCCTGCGCCATTGTTTGCATGAAAATCTGCAGACCACCCGATGCTGAGCCCGTAATTGCTGAGATGATACTGATTGAACTAAATAGCGAGAGAAGCGGTGGGAGACCTGAAGTCATGACGAGATCCCCGAACTGCTGAAACCCCGCTGTCTGCACGACCACACCACCGTAGCCAATGATGGCCGCGCTGTTCAGCATGGGCATAAGCGAGTCGTTGGTGCCGTTTCCCAGCGTCGTAAAGGCAGTCTCTCGGATGTTGCTGAACAGTGCGAGACACAAAATGGTGCCGATGCCCAAAGCGATACTCGGCCACATGATGGGCTGACTACCTGCAAACGCCATTAGCTCGCCTAATTGACCATCGCCACCGGGGAGTAAACGCGGAGAGATAATCAAGCCGATAACAATCACGAGAGGTAATACCGCTGCTGGCCATGACGGTAGATTGTCATCGGATGCCTCTTGAAGCACGTCTCGGGGCCCAGGTACAAAACCTTCGCCTGCGGCTTTTGCGAGGACACGCTGATGCTCTAAATACCAGATACCGAGGCCGATCATGACCGCAGCGGCAAGAAGGCTCAGTGTTGGCGCAGCTGTCAGTGAAGTACCCAAGGCTGAGGCGGAGATAGCGTTATGAATCGAGGGTGTGCCGGGGAGGGCGGTCAAGGTGAAGGTACCTGCTCCCAGCGCAAGTGCCGCGCAAAAGAGACGCTTTGGAATATCCGCTTCACGAAGTAATTGAAGGCCCAGTGGATACACGGCAAAGATAACCACGAACACAACAACGCCGCCGTAAGTCAGTGCTGCGCAAGCAAGTGTCGTGATTATCAGCGCTCGGTCTGCACCTAACTTGCGGACCAAGGCCATCGCAATACTGGCAGCAGCACCGCTATCACCCATGGCACGCCCAAAGATGGCGCCCGCCGCGAATAGAAAGAAAAATTTTCCGGCAAAGGTAAACGCACCTAGTGGGCCCGCCGCGAAGCCCGTTAACAGCGAATCCGCCAGAGGCATGGCATTGGTGATGATTACGAACAGCGCGCTAAGTATCGCGGCAAACATAATGTCGACACCACGCAGTGCCATCCAAATGAGTAGCGCAACGCTACCAATAAGACCGAGGTAGCCTATGATCTCCATCATTCGTCCTTAAGTTGTTTTGTTAGAATATTTATCGTTTTGTTAGCCCCGCTAGTTCGAATTGAACTAGAGCTAGGGCTGACCATACACTAGTCTCAAAAGGCAATCAGCAGGCAGTTCGTGGATACAAAAGAGCAGTCCTACAACGCGACGGGTATCCAACGTCACCGATATCTTGAAGTCCTTCATGAGTTTGCGATGCGTCAAGCCTCACTGCGGTTGGTAGACGATATTTGTTGGAATATCGCTAAAACCGCCATTGGCGAGCTGGGTTTTGTCGATTGTGTTGTCTATTTGGTAGATGAGACGCGTTCAAACTTGGTCCAGCGAGCTGCTCATGGCGATAAAAACCCTGAAGAGAGAGAAATCCTAGACCCGATCGTCATTCCGGTGGGAGAGGGTATTGTTGGGTCAGTTGCGGCGACCGGGAAGCTCGAATGGGTGAACGATACTCGAGTCGATAAACGATACATCCTCGATGATTCTTTTCGATGCGCTGAGTTAGCTGTCCCCATCCTCTTGGAAGGAGAGGTCATAGGTGTACTCGACTCGGAACACCCTGAGGCGCACTTTTTCTCCGATGAAGACGTCAAGCTATTCACTACGATTGCGTCCCTCGCATCAACTAGAATCCACACAGCGCTCGCGCTGGAACGGCTTGAACAGCAAGCCGAGGAGCTTATTCAGGCTCGGCGCGACGCTGAGATTGCGTCTGAGGCTAAGTCTCGATTTTTAGCCAGTATCTCGCACGATATGCGAACACCACTTACCGCAATACTTGGTTACTCCAAGCTACTAGAAGAGGGTAGTGGTAGTCAGGAGGAAATATCCTCGTGGCAGCGAGCGATTGTTGCCAACTCTGAATACATGGCGAATATGGTAGGGAATGTCCTGGATCTGACTGCGCTCGAGAGTGGCCAGCTCCATATCTCTTCAGATCGTATTGAAGTGAAGAGCTGGGCTTCAGATCTTGAATCCTTAGTATCCCAGAGAGCCGCAAAAAAGGGGTTAGCCTTTTCCTGCGTCGTTGATGGCGATGCGCGAAGCGAAATTTTTACCGATCGAGCCAAACTCACGGAACTGGTAATGAACCTGCTGACCAACGCGGTTAAGTACACGTTCACCGGCTCGATAGAGTTAAGAATATCGGGTACACATATCGAAGGCGCACCTGGCATAGAGTTATGCGTATGCGACACGGGCATTGGCATTGCTCCAGATGTTCAGCATCGCATCTTCGACCCCTTCACACGTGTGCACGATACCGAGCGCTTTCCACATATTGAAGGGACAGGACTTGGTCTCAGCATTGTTAGGCAATTTGTTGAGGCGCTCAGAGGATCGATCTCAGTAGAGTCCGTTGGTGGAAAAGGCACCTCAATTACCCTCGTTATTCCCGACTTATCCGAGCAGCCAAAGGACGAGCTAGCATCAGTCAGTAATGCTTCGCAAGGCGCGGAAGTACAAGGCCAAGAAGTTTCGGAGTCTGCGTCTTTGGAGGGGGTCAGTATTCTTTTCTGTGAGGACAGCGATACTGTAGCAACGCTCGTAAGGCTCGTTTTGGAGCGCGAGGGTGCGACTGTGACTCACGCAGAAAACGGGAAGAAAGGCATCGAGATTTTTTCAGAGTCGGGCGCCGACTTTGACTTAGTGATTACCGATATACAGATGCCAGTAATGGACGGTTTTAGTGTTGCTGAGGCGCTTCGTACAGCCGGATGGGCCAAACCGATCATTGCTCTTACTGCTTTTGCTACGGAGCATGACGCGGATAAATGCTTTGTATCTGGCTGTAGCCACTACATCACGAAGCCGATCGACGTAGCTACTTTTTCCGCTCGCGTTGCAAGCTGCCTCAACGAGCCTGCTGTTCAATCAGTGTAGGCGGCCCCCATCGTTGACAGCGGCTCCACCATTGCCGCTTTGGCTGCAGCTTCCGGACTCGATGCTGTTCCGATTTGCGCGCGCTTCCGAATACCCTGGGTGATCGAGGCAAGACGGAAGAAACAGAAGGCCATATAGAAGTTCCAGTCCTCGATACCGGGCTGACCCGTGCGCTCGCAATAGGTTTTGATGTAGCTCGCGTCGTCAGGAATATTGAGCTCCTCACGCGATAAGCCCGCAAGACCATTAATGCCGGCCTCGCGAGGGAATTGCCAAGCCATCAGCTGGTAGGCCAGGTCTGCCAGCGGGTGACCAAGTGTGGAGAGCTCCCAATCGAGGATGGCAATGATCCTCGGTTCTGTGGGATGGAAGATCATGTTGTCCAGTCGGTAGTCACCGTGAACGAGAGAGACGCGTCCGTCATCCTCTGGCATATTCTTGGGTAGCCAGTCGATGAGCTTTTCCATCTCCCGAATCGTCTCAGTCTCTGCTGCTCGGTATTGCTTAGTCCATCGCCCAATTTGACGCTCGAAGTAGTTGCCGGGTTTGCCGTAATCGCCGAGCCCCACCTCGTTGATATCCACCATGTGCATATCAGCCATGACACGGTTCATCTGGTCGTATATCGCGGCTCGGTCTTCATCGCTGACTTCGGGTAGAGCGGGATCCCAAAAAATTCGGCCCTCGAGGTATTCCATGATGTAAAACATGGAGCCTATAACCGATTCATCCTCACAGAGTGCAACGGGTGTGGGCACAGGTACATTGGTTGGGGCCAGGGCCGATAGCACCCTGAATTCGCGGTCAACAGCGTGCGCAGAGGCGAGAAGAGTGCCCTGTGGCTTGCGGCGTAACACGTACTGATTGTCACCAGCAGTGAGCCTAAACGTCGGGTTTGACTGGCCGCCGGCAAATTTCTCGGCTTTAAGTGGTCCGTCAAAGGGAGGAACGTGAGCCCTTATCCAAGTGTCAAGATGCGTTAGGTCGAGTCCCTGCGCCATTTTTTGCTCCCCAATCTAGCTAACTGCGGCGTGATTAAGTATTGTTCTTGAGCGCGTTATACACCCCGCGATGAAGACTCGCAATTGAGGCTCCGCGACGTGCATCACCGAGCAATCGGTTAATAATGATAACCACGAGTTGTATGGAGATAGTTTCGTAATGTCAGTTGTAGCTAATTTTAAAGAAGCCCTCGCCATGACTACGGCAGATGGCGGTTTGCTGGAGATCACCACCGTAGAGCGCGACGGCGTTCCGGTAAAGGCATTTGCGCAAGCGCCGGGATCGATGCGTGATCTGTGGGCACTCTCCACCGGCCACGGCGACGCAGAGTACCTGATTTACAACGATGAGCGCTGGACCTACGCGCAAACGGCAAAGATTGTTGCCGAGTTTGGTGGCTGGTTGATGGCGCAGGGCGTTGAGCCGGGCGACCACGTTGCTATCGCGATGCGTAACTATCCCGAGTGGATGATGGCGCACTGGGCGGTCAACAGCATTGGCGCGGCAATCGTTGGCATGAATGCGTGGTGGGTGGCTGATGAGATGGACTACGCGCTTAACGATTCCAAGCCAAAGGTATTAATCGCGGACGATCGTCGGCTCGAGGCTTTCGCAAAAATCCAAGACAAATATTCCGACATCAAAGTTGTCTCCGTTCGAGAGCCGAATTCGCCAGTCGAAGCGACCGATTTCCACTCGGCAATGGTCGAGGGGGCGCAGTTACCGGATATCGAAATCGATCCTGACAGCGTGGCGTGCATTTTCTACACCTCAGGTACAACAGGACGACCCAAGGGCGCGCAACTGACCAACCGCGGTTGTATCACCAATGTGTTGAACGTGGTTGCCATGGGTAGAGCGTTTGCAACTGCATCGGCGCTGGCGAAGTCTAGTGGCGATAAAGAGGTTGATGTCCAGTCACCTCCTGCGGCTACATCACTTATTGCCACGCCGCTTTTCCACGTGACTGCGAATAATTGCGCACTTCAAGCCGGAACACTCGCCGGTAACCGATTTGTGTTGATGTACAAGTGGGACACGGTCGAAGCGCTCAAGCTCATCGAAGCGGAGGGTGTTAACACCTTAAGCGCGGTACCTATGATGACACGTGAGCTTTTAACACACCCGGATTTTGAGGATTACGACACTTCGAGTCTTTCTAGTATGGGCGGCGGCGGTGCTGCGGTTCAGCCTGATCTTGTAAAAAAGGTAGATACCGTCACTAAAAAAGCGCGACCTGCTCAGGGTTACGGCATGACCGAAGTTTGTGGAATCATCACCTATATCGCAGGCGATGTATTCGTAGAACGGCCGTCTAGCTGTGGTTATCTTGCGCCGACCTTTGATGGAAAAGTGGTCGATAAGTCTGGGAAAGAATTGCCTGTCGGAGAGCTCGGAGAGATTTGCGTGAAAGGCGCAGCCGTTATCAAGGGCTACTTGAATCGTCCTGAGGCAACTGCTGACACCATCGTAGACGGATGGTTGCACACGGGTGACCTTGGCTACTTTGACGAAGAAGGCTTCCTCTACCTCGTGGATCGCGCGAAGGACATGATTCTGCGCGGTGGTGAGAACATCTATGGTGCTGAAGTGGAGTTTGCGGTCTTTGATCACCCCGCTGTACTAGAGTGCGTTGCCTTTGCCGTACCTGACGAGCGACTGGGCGAAGAGGTAGGCGTAGCCATTCACCTGAAGGATGGCGCAATGTTGGATGCGTCCGGACTCCGAGAGCACCTCTCTACGCGTCTCGCAGCGTTTAAAGTGCCTAAGTACATTTGGTTCCTCGCCGAGCCGCTTCCTCGAAACGCCAACGGCAAGTTCTTGAAGCGTGAGCTACGTGAAGTACTCGATCCTGCATCTGCAGACTGAGTAATACGCAAGGACTTAAAAACTGCATAAGGCAGTGCCTGCATCCAGTGATAGGCCTGCCTGGCGTTTAGCGCTGTTCTTCGGCGCGAACACTACAACTTTGAGGCAGAGAAAATGAGTGACTACGAAACCCTAGAAATCACGCGTGATGGCTCGGTGATGACGATCGCCTTAAACCGGCCAGAGAAAATGAATACGTTTAACACGGTGCTCCGACGCGAGATTGCAAGAGCGGCGATCGAAGCTGATCTCGATAAATCAGTCCGGGCTGTGATCCTAACCGGTAATGGGCGAGCCTTCAGTGCCGGTGCCGACCTCTCAGACGGCGATGGCATGGCTGACGGTAAGGCCGTCGAGAGTGATCTGAACTTTGAGTACAAGCCAGGCGTGCTGGCCATTCACAACAGCTCAAAACCTTGGATCGCTGTCATCAACGGCCCTTGTGCGGGTATTGCATACTCCTATGCCATGGCCTGCGATCTCGCTTGCATGGGCGAGAGCAGCTACCTCTATCAGCCATTCTCGGCAATCGGTCTGGTGCCCGATGGTGGCGCGACTTGGTTGATACCTAGGCTGGTGGGAACCAAGCGTGCTTACGAATTGATGGCGTTGGGGGAAAAACTGAGCGCTGAAAAGGCGATGGCAATGGGAATGGTCAATCGTGTATTCCCCGATGAAACCTTACGTGAGGACGGTCTCGCCTATGCGCAAGAGGTGGCTGAGAGATCGCCGCTGGCGCTTAGTTATACGAAGACTGCAGTGAACTTTGGGCAAACGCATAATCTCGATGAGACTATTAGCAAGGAGGCGGCACTACAGTCGATTTGTATCGACAGTGAAGATGCAAAAAATGCCGTGATCTCATTTTTTAATAAGCAAAAGCCAGTCTGGAAAGGCCGATAGGCACAAACGACGATAGTTGAAGATAGTGAGCCGTTGCACGACCTGCGCGTCCACTCTCGGGGGAAGCATGAAAAAAACACTCATCTCGGTTGCCTTAGGTACCCTGTTGGCTACCTCAGCATATGCGGCTGAAAAGCAAATATATTGGGGTGACACGCACCTTCACACCAATCGCTCGTTTGATGCCTTCACTAACAGGAATTTTTCCATAGGACCCGATGAGGCTTATCGGTTTGCTCGCGGCTTGCCTGTGGAGCACCCCGGACACAAAGCGCGTGTCCAACTCGAAACACCGTTAGACTTTCTTGTTGTGTCTGACCATGCCGAGTTCTTGGGGAACATTCGACAGCTCTACAACGTCGGGTTGCCCTCGGAGGGCTTGGGCTTCATTCAAAAATTGAAGCTGTGGTATGCCGAGTATCTAATTCGAGATGCAATCAGCACGGGGAATGGCCGCGAATTTTTCTATAACCAACTGCCTGATCCCTACGATACCCCGCAAGAAGCGGTGTCTGACTGGGAGGAGAATATCGGTAACTCGGTTTTCCCCAAATTGCCTGCGATTGAAGATCAAGCATGGAGTGATATTGCTGATGCGGCCGAGGCAAATAACCGACCGGGTGAGTTTTCAGCCATTCTGGGTTGGGAGTACAGCTTGATTCCTGGAGGAGCTAACTTACACCGTGTCGTAATGACCGATCTGGATGGAGAGTCTGCAAAGGTTTTCCAGCCTTTTGGCTCTGATGACAGTCTTTACCCAGAGGACTTATGGGCGTGGTTGGAAAAGACGAGTGAGCAAACTGGCGGTAATTTTATTGCGATACCGCACAATTCGAATATCTCAAAAGGGTCTATGTTCGACACCATAACTATGCGTAACGAACCGGTAGGACCGGCTTACGCGGAGATACGCAAGCGTTGGGAGCCCATCGTTGAGATCACCCAGTACAAAGGGGACTCTGAGACTCACCCAAGCTTGTCACCGAACGATCCCTTCGCCGATTTCGAGGACTACCCGTTTTACATTCAGAAAGGTTGGACCGAATACAAGCCGGAGAAGGGCGACTTTATTCGCTCAGCATTGCTCCGCGGTATGCAGCTCGAGCAAGAAATCGGGATTAACCCTTATCAGTTTGGCGTCATTGGCTCTACGGATGCGCACACAGGGCTTGCTGCAGCGGAGGAAAAGAACTTCCATGGGAAGTTTGCGACCGATAGTACACCGGCTCGGAAACTAGATGGTTGGTCTGACAACGCCAATAGCTCCTTTGGGTGGGCCATGGGCGCACAGGGTCTGGCAGCCGTGTGGGCGGAAGAAAACACACGGGAGGGTATCCTTGCTGCCATGAAACGGCGTGAGACCTACGCAACCACAGGGCCTCGTATTGGTCTACGCTTTTACGGAGGCTTTGGTATCGACGAATCATTATTGAACGCTCAATTACCAGTCAGCGCCACAGGTGCCGTACCCATGGGTGGTGAGCTTGTAGCTAGTGATGCGCAGCCTCCAGTGTTCGTCGTGCACGCCATGGCTGATCCCAAGTCCGGGACTCTCGATCGTATCCAGATCGTAAAAGGTTGGGTGGACGCGTCTGGGGATTCCTTTGAGAAGGTATTCGATGTGGCTTGGTCATCAGACGAGCGACTTCAAGAAGATGGTTCGCTGACGCCGGTTCCCAATACGGTAAATCTTGAGACTGGGACCTGGAGTAATGCAGCTGGTGCAGCGGATTTATCAGCCGCGTGGACGGATCCAGAGTTTGATCCAACAATGCGCGCGTTTTACTACGTGCGTGTACTCGAGGTGCCGACACCGCGTCATAGCCTGCTAGACAAGATTGCTCTGGGTGGGGATGTCGATACGCGACGTCCCGATGTCATTCAAGAGCGCGCTTATTCATCAGCGATCTGGTATCAACCAGCCCGCTGATGCAGGCGAGTTGGCGTGAGATCTCGAGTCTAAGGCCTTTGGTATTAGCTCTCAGGGCTCAGGTTTCGGGTCGTAGGAGCGAAGTCTCAGTTCTTATGTCTAAGAACCTGAGTTGCTGACCTCAGATAAACGGGGGATCGGATGGGGGGGCTATCTCTTGTGCCCCATTCTAAGCCGCGATAGCTGCAGGGTTTTGCACACGCCGCCCACCTCAGTGTTGCCCGCCGATTCAGAGATGCCACAAAAGCGTGGTATGAATCTACGTTGCTACGACTACGCGGATACCTTGCAGCCGCGGCTCTGCGCGCAAAACGGCTTCCGTTGTCTCGGTTAACAACTGCTCCACTGCCGAGACTTCATCCTCTCTGACCGAGCCATTGCGCTCGCCAAGCGAGCGTAATCGATGTGCTTCGGCACGGAGTGAGGTTTCAGCAGTAACTTGTGCCGTTTCCTGTAGGTGTTTCACATGCGCCTCGGCGCGCTTATCTAATTCGGCGAGAGCAGCGACGAGTTTGGGTCGCAGTTCGCGAATGACACCGGCACTCTGCGTAATGCTGACGGGTTTGATCAGTTTGGTCAGATTTTCACAGGAGATCGCTTTGCCGAGATCACGGCCATCGAGTGTGATCAGCGACCGCAAGGGTGATTGGTCGAGGTAACGTCCGATCTCTAGACGTTTTGGAGCAGGACAGTCCGCGGTATGGAGGGTTTCGACCATGACAGTCCCGGGCTTGATACTTTTGGCCTTTATCATCGCCACCGAGGCATTGCCGAGCTCAGAGTTATAGACGATATCAATGGTTTCCCTCACCAATGGGTGTTCCCATGTCAGGAAATGGAGATCGTCTCTGGCAAGGGCGGTGTCACGCTCGAAGGTACAGGTAATCCCGCCGTCATCGAGGAAGGGTAATTCACCCGTGACGAGATTCTCTGAGGGCTTGAGAATTAAGCTGTTCTCTGGGCCTTCTTCAGTGTAGATGCCGAGTCGGTCAAACAGGTTGTCGGTAAACCGTTGCAACTCTGAGGTTCTCTCGTTGCTCTCGATCTCACCGATCAACTCACGAGCGAGGTCTGGTTTATGTGAGGTGAGCTCAAGCAATCGATCGCGCCCTCGATCCATTTGCTGATTCAGTTGGTTTCTGAGCGTAATGGTTTGCTGCAAAAGCTCAGGGGAGAGCTGGCCTTGTACTTCGCTCGCTTGCAACGCGTCGCCAAGCTCGTCGTAGATAAGGTGTCCGATGGAGCAGCTCGTCTCAAAGCTATTTAGTCCCTCGTGGAACCATGTGAAGCGCACCGATTCAGTGGAATTCGGCGCAATGGGGACATGAATATTGACGTCACCGCGCTGCCCTATACGATCCAGTCGTCCTATCCGTTGTTCGAGTAAGTCAGGATGGTGTGGCAGGTCGAAACACACGAGATGCTGGCTAAATTGGAAATTTCTTCCCTCACTACCTATCTCTGAGCAGATGAGGGCCCGAGCTCCGCTTTCTTCATCCGCAAAGTAGGCTGCCGCGCGATCGCGCTCTAGTAGCGACAGATCCTCGTGGAAGGATGCGCAACGAATACCGGCTTGTAGGTGGAGGTAGTGTTCAAGCTCCATGGCTGTTGCTTTGTCTCGGCAAATAACAAGCACTTTTTGCGGTTTGAGACTCTTTAATAAGGTCGCAAGCCATTTTGTTCTATGGCTATCAGCAACAGATAGTGCAGCATCATCTTGATGTAGCTCGTATTGGTGCAAAATGCGTTGCGGGAAGCCTGACACCGATTTTCGCGAATTACGGAACAACACACGTCCCGTGCCGTATTGATCGACCAGCGACTGGACGATGTCATCGGCTGATTGCGTTGGGTCAATGCCCGCGGGGAGGTTGGACACATCCTCTCCAGCACGAAGTCTTTCTATGAGTTCGTAGGTTTGCTCGAATTGACGCTGCTCCTCGGTGAATTTGTCGAGATCAGAGAAACGGTCAGGATCGAGTAACTGGAGTCGTGAGAAGTGGCTGTCGACGCCAGATTGTCCAGGCGTAGCCGTTAGTAGAAGCAAACCACGGCTTTTGCGTGCCAACTGCGTTAGGGTGACATCAAGCTCATCTTGCGCCTCTTCTCCCAGGTTGAGGTGGTGGGCTTCATCGACAATGACAAAATCCCAATCTGATTCGAGCAACAACATCCGCGCCGTGACGTTGTGCTTGATGAAGGACCAAGGCGAGAGCACCAGTTGATCGTTTCCGAAGTCAAAAGCGCCTTCTTCTGCCTCGAAGCGCGCGTCATCATAGATAGAAAATTGCAGATTAAAGCGGCGCAGCATCTCGACCAGCCATTGGTGCAGCAGGGGATCGGGAACCGCGACGAAAACGCGCTGTGCGCGGCCGCGTAAAAACTGCTGCGAGAGTATGAGTCCTGCCTCAATGGTCTTTCCAAGGCCAACCTCGTCAGCAAGAAGTACTCTTGGTGCCAAACGACGTCCTACCTCGCTTGCCACGAAGAGCTGATGTGATAATAGCGAGGTGCGTGCGCCAATAAGTCCGGATGTGTTGCTTGCTTGATAACGAGCGCGCTCCGTTAGTGTCTCAAAGCGCAGCTGGAAATCCCCAATTTTATCGAGCTGATTGTTGAGCAGGCGATCTTGGGGCGTGTTGACAGAGACCTCTGGCGCAATGAACTGCTCGTGAACCGAAAATGTCTCGCCGCTCTCTGGTTCGATAGCTTCGTAGCTCAGCGTATTTCCAAGAGGGCACACTTCTGTTACCTCGAGTGTGCGTCCATCGATGTGGGTCAACTTATCGCCGGCTTTAAGCTCATAGCGCGTCAGTGGTGCGCGATCGAGTGCGTAAGTGCGCTCTTCTTCAGCTGAGGGGTACAGTAAGGTGACACGTCGCGCATCGACCTCAACACAAATGCCCAAACCAAGCTCGAGATCAGCATGGCTGATCCACCGTTGTCCGATATCAAAGGTCATAGTAAATCTTAAAAAAAGCAGTCCAGACTGTTCTGGTAGGTCACCGACAGTAGTTCTTCTACGCTTACATGCTTCAGATCAGCCACTGTTTGCGCAATAAAAGGCAGATAAAAAGGCGCATTGGGCACGCCGCGGTAGGGCACAGGTGTCAGATAGGGTGCATCGGTCTCAAGGAGGATGCGCTCTAATGGCGTTGCTCTGATAACCTCACGAACGTTCTCTGCGTTCTTGAATGTAGCGATTCCATTGAACCCCAGATAGAAGCCCTCACCGAGACAAAACTCAGCAAGATCGAGGCTACTCGTGAAGCTGTGAATGACGCCTTTTTTCGTTAATGAATTAGAGACACTTCTAAGCACAGCCTTGGTGTCTTCCTCCGCCTCGCGGGTATGAATGACAACAGGCTTATCGTGCTCAACGGCCACCCCGAGTTGGCCTTCGAAGGCGGCAATTTGGGTTTTGGGGTCTGCGTGCTCGTAATAGTAATCGAGACCAATCTCACCGACCGCAAGTACCTTAGGATGAGTTGCGTTTGACCGAAGACCATCGCCAAAAGACTCGCTCCAAGACGCTGCTTCATGGGGATGCAGGCCTTGTGTGCACCAAATATTTGGGTCTGATTCAGCGATATCTCGAACCACTGCCTGATTATCTTCTGACACAGCAATGGTGATGATTTTCTCCACACCAACATCTCGAGATTTGCTGATAGTGCTAACCAGCTCTTCGCCACTGAGGTAGTCAAGGTGACAGTGAGTCTCAATGATCTTACCGCTTAGCAGCGGAATTGGCGGTCTGGCTTTTTTACCCATGCTGGACTCCGAGGAAATCGGCGCGGATTATGGCACAGCTGAACACGAATAGGGTGATGATTAGCCGCGATGTACCGTTCGGACACGCAGGGCTCGCACGGCGTCAATCACTTCGTTCCAAAACCATTGGTGAATAGGTGACCGCTCTGTTCGTTGATGGGCAACGAGTGAGTATTCGATCGTTCTTCCAAGATGTTCCGGTATGGGCAGGGTCACTAGATCCTTCGTAGCGCCATCGTTACGCGCCATGTAGGAGGGACATACTAAGGTGTAGTTGGTGCTGCGTAATATTTCAAACGCGGTCAGTAGGTGGGACGTTTCTAAGCTACCCTTCGCGCTCCCCAGAATGTCTGAAGCGGATTGGTCCACCTCCGCAACTTCATTTCTATCTGCAACATACAGATTGATCTGCGGGAATAGCCCAAGACTGTTTTCATCAATGGGCTGTTTGGTCAGAGGATGGTCTCTTCGGACAAAAACTGCGAGGGGAGAGCTTGCGAGCTCATGGTGCCTAAATTCCCGTGGGTAAGAAGGTCGACTCAGCTGTATCGCAAAATCCAAAGAGCCATCAGCTAATAGATCAAGTTGATGCTCGGCTCGCGTAATGGTGCGCAGCTTTAGTTTAGGAGCGCGTGTCTCAAGCCGAGAAGTCAGGGAGGGGAGTAAGGTGAAACCCACATATTCGGAGATGGCTATCACGATTTCACCCCGGAAAGCGTTGGGGCTGAATTCGCCCGCATCGAGTAACGATTCGATATCGCTTAGGACATTTACTAGCTGACTGGAGAGCGCTTCAGCGCGAGGTGTTGGTTGAATACCGCGCTTGCTCCTTGCAAAGAGCGGGTCGTCAAAGGTCTCCCGCAAGCGATTCAGCGTTTTTGACATGGCAGGTTGTGTCACATGCAGTCGCTCTGCTGCACGAGACACGCTTTTTTCTTCCAAAAGGACGTGTAGTGCAACAAGAAGGTTAAGATCTACCCGAGAAAGTTGGCTGGTATCCATAAGATATAACCCTAGAGAATGCTTTCGATGATAATAATAAATTTGAACTAATATCCCGGCAACCTATAATTCAGCTGCGTTGATGATTCATTCGTAACGCCCAGGTTTTTTTTGCCCGCCATCGTGCGGGCTTTTTTTTAAGTTATATTCGTGGAATGAAATATCAAAACGCGATACTGGGCTGTCTTCTATGGGGTTTACTGCAATCGCTGCCAGCCTTCGCAGTACTTGTGCCTCAGCCGATTGGTATGTACGTCGAAGAGGTTGACGGGCTAAGTATTGAAGATGACTTAATCGTTGACTCAGCAGCACTTCTG
Source organism: gamma proteobacterium HIMB55 (assembly GCA_000227505.4). Lineage (NCBI taxonomy): Bacteria > Pseudomonadati > Pseudomonadota > Gammaproteobacteria > Cellvibrionales > Halieaceae > gamma proteobacterium HIMB55. Next base: position 938,846 of record AGIF02000001.1, read on the forward strand.
TCCCATGAGCGGCGCGTGCAGGAGGTCCTCGAGCTTCAATCCAGACTTGGTGCATACGAACAATCGCTCGGACAAAAATGGATTGATCTCGCACATGATGCTGTAAAGCTAAACCAGCCAGAATCAGCGGCAAGACTGTTTCAACAAGGTCTCCACAACTTGCGGCTGAATGCAGGCTTAACGACGGATAAGCAAGTCATTGCACTTTCTGAATGGATCGCCGTGTTAAAACGCCTGGGCGATACCGAAAGCCTCGGAGAGCAGTTGCAATATCGTTACAGAATCACGGGTTTCGGCGCCGGCGATTGGAGCGAGGAGAGTCTCGGTTACGCGCTGGAGCACTTTGACAATGAGCTTGCGCGATTCGCCACCAGCGACTGGCTTGCCAATGAAAATAAGGTCGTTCGATTTGAGCGTCATTTGGATGGTGTCATCGAGCGCAGCTGCGAGGGCGAATCGGCTTCTGCAGCTTGGTGCGGTCCACTCGTAAAACGACGACTCCAGTTACTGTATCTGATTGCTTTTGCGGTAGAGCCGTTCGTGGAAGACCGGCAGACACGCAATAGTTTGCCGCCCAAATTTTTGGGAGATCGCTCGCTTTATGATGAGCAATTGGTGGCGCTCGAGCGAAATGCCTATCAGTCAGGCGTGCGTATGCTGGAAAAAGCCATTGCCCTTGCGGAAGATCAGATCGATTTGGAGCTGGCATTAGCAGATTGGCGCTGGTATTTCGGGCGTCGCGGCGCCGCGAAGGATGTGTATCGAGAGTTGTACGAGTCACATCCAGAGTTATTTTCTGTCGCGCAGGCATTGCCTCAGGGCTTAACCGCTGCAGTCACCTCACGCGCTGATCCTGAGGCACAAAGTTCAAGCTACCGGTTCACTGTCAACAAATTAGGCAAAGCCCGAGATTTGTCTCTGCAGGCAGGGAGCGGTGAAGGCACTGACCCCAATCGAGTCCGTAAGGCGCTGAGAGATATTCGGTTTCGTCCATCACTGGATAGCAGAGGCGAGGTTGTTGAGAGTGAGGTTGTCGGAAGTTTCCGCTATCTCCGCTAGGCGCCCTGTTTTGCACGGTTTGAGACTATTGCTAGGCGTTTTCAATGATGAGCAGAGCTCCAACCGTTTTTGTGCCCTCAGCTCGCCACTCCAAAAGGTCACCACCGAAGTCCTCTAAAATCCGTTCGCACACACTAAGGAAGGGTGCGCGTTGAGGGTCTGCTATGACGATCTGTTTGGTGCCACTCTCGATGGCGGTAGAGATCATGTTGACAACAGGCTCGACCAGTTCATCCCAGAAACAGATATCAGCGCCGATCAGCAGGTCAGTTGCAGACAAGATACCTGCGTTTAAATCTTCGAATCGGCCGACTATGGGTGTGACAGCAGTATTGTTTAGCTCTGCGGTCAGCTCTAGATACGGCATGACGTCGGGGTCTGCATCGAGCGACCCGACAGCTGCATTGAATTCTTTAGCGCACCAAATCCCCGCGAGGCCCCAGCCACAACCTGCATCGATCACGGTCTTGGGACTCACTGTGGTGGTCGATGACAAATAGTCGATGAGAATTTGGCTTGAACCCCAGAGTTTTGTTCCGTGGATGGAGGGGGAATGACCTCGGCGCTTAAGCGCTCGGATGGCTGGATGTGACGCATAGGGCACATCCAGACCTGCAATCGATCTCAAGTGTTTTGTGTTTGCCAATTTGGCTCCTTTTAAGACAATTACCGGAGCCTAGGGCGGATACTTAGCTGCGTTTTTTTACCGCTTCAGCTTGAAGTCCTTTCGGCCCCTCGGCCAGCTCGAACTCAACTTCCTCACCTTCAGCAAGACTTTTAAAGCCTTCACCTTCAATAGCACGAAAGTGGACGAAGATATCTTCGGTGCGATCCGGCATCGTGATGAAGCCAAATCCCTTTGCATTGTTGAACCACTTTACGGTGCCGACACATCTATCTGACATCAGACGCTCCGCTTATAAATTATTATGTAAGCGTAGCTATAACAGCGCTCAGCCGTTAACGCAACTCTTCGATCTTCGATTTTTGTGCTGCAATGGACGCTATTCCGGCTTCTAACTCTTCGAGTTTCTGCTTTTCTTTCGCGACAACAGCTTCGGGTGCACGATCGACAAAGTTTTTATTTTGGAGCTTTGCTGACGTCCTCGCCTGGTCTGCCATCATTCTCTCGAGCTCTTTATCAAGTCGTGCTAGCTCTTTATCGACATCAACGACACCAGCCATCGGCACCATGACCTCTAGTGTTCCCGCGAGCGCAGTAAGGGCAGGGGGCTGCTCTTCTGCGTCTGTTAGAACGCGGGCACTTTTCACTTTTGCGAGCTTTTCGAGCGACTGACGATGTTTCTCGAGGTTTTCCTCGTCACTTGGTGATGCTTTACCTAACAGGACTTCGAGTGTTTCACCTGGGGCGATATTTGCCTCACTTCGAATCGTTCTGATGGCAGAGATAACTGTCTTGAGCCACTCGATGTCATTCTCTGCATCAGCATCGCTCTGGTCCTGATGGGCGTTAGGCCATGCAGCTAGCATGAGCGTATCTCCCTGCCGACCCAGACGTGGCGCCACGTTTTGCCAGATTTCCTCGGTAATGAAAGGCATCATTGGATGCAACAATCGCAAGACAGTCTCTAGGACCTCAAGAAGCGTCAGTAGCGTCCCCTGTTTTTCAGAGGCCGAGGCTTCGTCATTCCAGAGCACGGGTTTCGAGAGCTCGAGATACCAATCGCAATATTCATTCCACACAAAGTCATAAAGCGTCTGTGCCGCGTGATCAAAGCGATATTGCTCGATACTTCGACTCGTCTCGGTGATAGCTGTTTGCAGGCGACTACGGATCCATCGATCGGCAAGGCTATACGTTGGCGACGCAGTGTCGGAAGCAAACGTTTCGGTGTTCATTAACACATAGCGCGAGGCGTTCCATAGCTTGTTGCAGAAATTTCTGAATCCTTCCATTCGACCAAGGTCGAATTTGATATCGCGCCCTGTGGAGGCCAGTGAGTAGAAAGTGAAGCGGAGGGCGTCGGTCCCGTACCCGGGGATTCCGTCTGGGAACTGTTTACGCGTCGCTTTTTCGACTTTCTGCGCTTGTTTGGGCTGCATCATGCTCGAGGTGCGTTTAGCCACAAGTGCCTCGAGATCTATTCCGTCAATGAGATCAATGGGGTCTAGGACATTGCCTTTGGACTTGGACATTTTTTGTCCTTCACCATCACGCACCAAGCCATGGACATAAACCTGCTTGAAAGGCACTTCACCCTTGAGGTGAAGCGTCATCATGATCATTCGGGCTACCCAGAAGAAGATAATGTCGAAACCAGTCACCAGTACTGATGCGGGGTGAAATTTTGCTAGCTCTTCCGTCTCCTCAGGCCATCCAAGTGTCGAAAAGGTCCACAGCGCAGAAGAAAACCATGTGTCGAGAACATCATCATCTTGTCGGAGTGCTGTTGCCTCGGTGAGATTGTTGTCGCGTCTGACTGCGGCCTCATCTTCACCCACGTAGACGTTATCGTCTTCGTCGTACCAGGCAGGGATTCGATGCCCCCACCACAACTGGCGACTGATACACCAATCTTGAATATCCCGCATCCACGCGTAATACGTGTTCTCCCATTGCTTAGGCACAAACTCGATTGCCCCGGACTCCACCGCCTCAATAGCGGGGCCTGCAAGTTTCTTCGCGTCGACGTACCACTGAAGCGTCAACCAGGGCTCTATAACGACGCCTGATCGATCGCCTCGCGGTACCTTTAGCGTGTGGTCTTCAATTTTCTCCAGTAGACCAATCTCGTCCATGGCTGAAACAATCGCTTTACGCGCGTCGAAGCGGTCCATTCCTCTGAAGGCTTCAGGAGCGTTTTCATTGATCTGCGCATCCGCCGTCAGAATATTAATCACGGGTAGGTCATGACGCTCGCCCATGGCGTAATCGTTGAAGTCGTGAGCGGGTGTGATCTTGACGCAACCTGATCCGAATTCAGCATCTACGTAATCGTCGGCGATGATGGGGATTTGGCGGTCACACAGCGGCAGTGCAATGTGTTTGCCAACGAGATGCTGGTATCGCTCATCACTTGGATTAACAGCCACGGCGGTATCACCGAGCATAGTCTCGGGACGGGTTGTGGCAACAACGATCACCTCATCGGAATCGATTACGGGGTAGCGTAAATGCCACAGCGATCCGGACTCTTCCTCCTGCACGACCTCGAGATCCGAAATGGCGGTGTGTAATTTTGGATCCCAGTTAACAAGGCGTTGTCCGCGATAGATCAATCCTTCGTTGTAAAGTCGGACGAAGACCTCTTTAACGACCGCAGATAAATCGGGGTCCATTGTGAAGCGTTCACGTGTCCAGTCGACAGATGCACCGAGCCGACGCAGTTGCTGGGTGATGGTTCCACCTGACTCGGCTTTCCACTCCCAAACCTTGTCAATGAAGGCGTCTCGTCCCAAGTCGTGACGTGACACGCCTTTTGCTTCAAGTTGTCGCTCGACCAACATCTGCGTGGCGATGCCCGCATGATCGGTGCCCACCTGCCAGAGCGTGCTCTTTCCTTTCATGCGGTTGTAGCGAATGAGGGCATCCATGATGGCTTGCTGGAACCCATGTCCCATGTGCAATGTGCCGGTCACATTAGGCGGCGGGATAGGTATGCAGTAAGCGCCGTCACCATCCTTGGGTGCGAAGTAGTTCTTCGATTCCCACTCGGCATACCATTGCGCTTCGATTGCCGCCGGCGAAAACGTTTTATCCATGATGTTTCATTACCTTATCGCCATCGGCGATCACTCTTTTCTCTAAGCGCTTGAAATCATTTGCCGCGCGCAGAGACGTATTTAAAAAACCGCCGATCTATGGCAGCTCATGTTTCTGAAGCGGATAGCCCCGGTCGCGATAGTGTCGCCAGGCGCTTCTCAACGCCTCAAGCGACGCCTCGTCCTGCGTAACAACCTCTGCCACACGCTCAAACCGCGCGAAGTAGGGGGGTGGAGACAATGCGAGGTTGATAAGTACATCATTGTGCGATTCAGGGCCTTGCTCATACCCCAGAACAACCTGTTCATCTGGATTATTGCTGACCGTCTCATGCGGTACAAAACTGGTGGGCTTAAACTCCCAGAGGTAGTTATCCAACGCCGCCAATTGTTCAGCCGACTCGCAATTAATAAAAATCTTGTGTCCGCGACCCAAAGCCTTTTCAGTCAGTCTGGCGGCCACGCTGAGGCGAGCCTCAGCACCGGCCGTTTTGACAACATAGAAATCTACCCGAGTCATTCTAGATCGCGTCGAGATTACTTTTGGCGCAAATATTCGACGAGAAGCGGAACGGGTCTACCCGTGGCACCTTTTTGCATGCTCACAAACGCTGTACCCGCCACATCTAAGTGGGCCCACTTGTACTTTTCAGCGAATCTTGCGAGGAAACAAGCTGCTGTAATACTGCCTGCTGAGCCCGTTCCTATGTTCTGCATATCTGCATACTTGCTGTTAAGTTGCTTGTCGTAATGCTTATTGATCGGCAGTCGCCATGCTTCGTCTCCTGATGCTAGCCCCGCCTCTGTTAGCGAGGCCGCAAGACCGTCATCATTCGAAAATAGCCCCGTCGCTTCATGACCCAGTGCGACGATAATAGCGCCGGTAAGGGTTGCGATATCGACGACCTCAGCGGGCTTGAAGCGTTCAACATAGGTCAGGGCATCACAGAGCACCAAGCGGCCTTCAGCATCCGTATTCAAGATCTCGATGGTTTTTCCTGACATGGAGGTAACCACATCGCCAGGCTTGGTCGCACAACCGCTTGGCATATTCTCGGCGGCCGCTACGACGCCGATAACATTAATTTTCAGGTCAAGCTCAGCGACGGCTTGCATAACGCCAAATACCGATCCCGCGCCCCCCATATCGAATTTCATCGACTCCATGCCTTTTGCAGGTTTCAGCGAGATGCCACCTGTATCGAAAGTAATGCCTTTACCGACCAAGCAATAAGGCGCGTCTTTTGCCTTGCCGCCTTGGTACTTGATAACAATAAGTTTCGAGGGCTCATCGCTACCGTTGCCCACAGACAGTAAGGAACCCATGCCCATGGACGCCATTTTCTTCTCATCGAGCACAGAGACGGACAGGGCGTCGTATTTACGGCCCAATGCTTTCGCTTCCTTGGCAAGGTAGCTGGGTGTGCAAACGTTGCCGGGTAGATTGACCAATTCTTTTGTGACATTGGCACCCTGGCCAATTGCGAGCCCGTTCTGCAGAGACTTTTTGGCTTTTGCAGCGCTGATCGTCTCACCAATTGCAACAGTGAGTTTTGTAAACACAGGGCCGGGTTTTGGTGAGCCGACAGTTGCCGTGTAGTGATAACAGCTCATCGCCGTATCTCTCGCAAGAAACTCCATGAAAGACGCCATCGAATCTCCATCGGCGCAAATACTGTCAGCAACGAACGTCGCAGCCCTCGCTTTGCTTGCCGCTAGGATTCGTCCAATAGCGGAACTGACCGTGCGCTGGGTCTCGCCTGTGAAGCTGTCGGAGTCCCCACACCCCACCGCAACAATGCGTGCAACCGAGTCACTGCCGATCATGGTTGTTACCTTTCCGAGCTTGGCTTCGGCCTCACCCAAATCCATGGCGCGCTGCAAGACACCGCCTGCCGCAACATCCACTGCTGCTGACTGACCCGACAATGCTTGATCCGTGAAAAGCGGAACTACCACCAGTTCGTGCTTTGTACCTGGAGCTTTGATGGCCTTGGTTGCAGTTACCGTGAGTTTTGTCATGGTATTTCCTTACGTAAATCAAGCTAGTCATTCGGGCGCGTAGTGTATGATGATGCGCGATAGAACTAAACCTCGCAGCGGGTATTTGCCTGCGGAATCTGGGATTAATTGCCGGTATAAAATGAGAGCAGCGCGGTACCTAACCTACGATGTAATGACACACACTGGCGCCGTGTCTTTGGTGCTTTTCTTAGTGGTGTTCAGTGGGCGTTTTATTAAATATCTCGCCGAGGCAGCCATCGGCGATTTGTCGGCTGGCATCCTGTTGCCAATCATGCTGTACAAGCTTCCTGCTTTTTTCGAATTGATCTTGCCACTGGGTTTTTACATCGGCGTGCTTTTGTCGTTCGGTCGTCTGTACGCCGATAGCGAGATGGTGATTTTTCGTGCGAGTGGTACAAGTCAATGGCAATTACTCGGCCGCATCGCAACAGCAACGATTGCAACGACCTTGCTCGTAGCCATGCTTGCACTCGTGCTGGGACCCAATGGGGCTGCAAGGGCAAATGCGCTCTTAGCGGAGCCGAGATCTGCTGAGGGTATGCACGTGCTTGCTGAAGGACGCTTTAAAAAGCAGCGATCAGGCGACTACGTGACTTACGTTGAACAGATCGATGAAGACGGAAGTATGAGCACTGTATTCGTGGCCGAGCGGCAGCGCTCTGCAACCGGTACAGTCTTGTCAACGACGTTAGCACAGAGTGGCGCTATTGAAATTGACCCTGATTCAGGTCGTCGATATCTGCAGTTGTCCAACGGTCATCGTTACAGTGTTAGCCCTGGGAAGGCCGAATTAACGCAGGCGCGATTCAGCGGATACCGCTCGCTTATTCCGGAAATTGAGGGTGGCTTGCGATCGCAGGCGCAAGTAGAGACTTTACCCACATCGGCACTTATCGGCAGCGATAATTCTGAGCATATGGCCATTCTGGGGTGGCGAATTTCCCTCGCGTTCATTGTTCCCGTGATGGTGTTGTTTGCTATACCGCTGAGTCAAACAGATAGCCGGCGAGGGCGTTACGCCAAGCTCGGGCCTGCGCTTATCGTTTTTTTATTGTATTTCGTTGCGCTCTCGCAAGCCCGCTCAATGGCTGAGGAGGGGAGTTCGCTCTTTGTGTTTGCAGCTGTACATAGCCTTTTCGCGTTTGTCGGTTTAGCTCTGATGATGAGCGATGAGCTACGGCGCGTTTTGAGAAGTAGTCGAAGGAGCAGCACACAGGCAGAGGGTGCTTTGTGAAACAGCTCGATCGCTACCTGATGAATACCCTGTTCTGGTCAATCCTTGGTGTGTTGGCGGTTCTCGTGGGTTTGGACGCTCTGAGTCAGCTAATCGATGATTTGGGAGACTTGAGTGATACCTATCACTTTAGTGATCTGCTGGTTTTTATCGGTTTAACGATCCCAAGAAGAATTCAGGAATTTGTCCCTTACGCCACGCTCATTGGTGCTCTTTTCGGACTGGGTAGATTGGCGACAACGAGTGAATTGACAGTCATGAGAACAGCGGGCCTGTCATTGAGAAAGCTTGCCTGGATGGCAATAAAACCCGCGCTTTTGATTGCCCTAGGTGGCTTTCTTGTCGGCGAATACGTTGCCCCCGTTTCAGAGCAAATGGCTATCAGTCAGCGTGCGCTCGCACAGCGGGACGATCCAAACATGGCGGGGCGCTACGGAGCTTGGAATCGTGATGGCAATACCTTTATCAATGTCGAGGCTGTCCAGCGAGGCGGCTTAATTTTCGGCGTGATTTTGATCGAATTCGATGACGACGGCACCCTGAAGCGGACAGTTAGCGCCGATCGAGGTACCTATCAAAATGAGCAATGGTTGCTCGAGGGTGTGTCTACCACTGAGGTAACTGAGACGGGCACTCGTGTTGAGCGTCTTACGACTCGGATTTGGGAGTCTGAAATCACACCCAACCTGCTTACGTTGGATGCGGTCAAGCCCGAGAGTCTGCCAGCCACACAGTTGTGGCAGTACGCGAGTTATCTTCGTGGGCAAGGGCTCTTGGCAAATGACATCGAGTTAGCGTTCTGGAATAAGGTACTGCAGCCACTTTCATGCGCAGGGCTCGTGGTTTTGGCGATGTCCTTTATTTTTGGTCCCTTGCGAGAGGGAAATATGAGTACTCGCATCTTTGTTGGTGTACTCGCCGGTGTGATATTTAGGATCAGTCAGGACTTTTTTGGCCCCGTGAGTTTATTGTTGGGGCTGGGCGGGGGAGTGGCAGCGTTGCTCACCGTGCTGTTGTGTTGGGTCGTGGGTATTTTACTCTTGAGACGCGAGCAATAGGTCTAATTAGCTCAAGCGTCTTTTGACAGGAAGACGATGTTTGCAACTGGCACTTCGAGATGCCAGATTTCCCATGCGGCATAGGCTGCTGACGCATTAAAATTTTAGCCAAGCGAGTTCATGAAAGAATCTGCGGTTCTGGGACCTAGGACTTCTTTCGTTTTGGTGTCTGCAGGAGTTCTGTGCCCGAAAGCATGTCATGCAGATAGTGCCGCGATGCATTCGTGAAACGCCAGAGGACCCCTGCTACCGCGAGTAAGGCTGACAAAACGTAAATGACACTCGGTGCGTCATTCACATCAAAGAACACAAACGGCAGAAGGGCTGTTAGAGGCGGGAGGCATGCAACCGCAACTCGAATTATCACTTGGTGCCAGCTGACTCGTTTGCTTGGATCCTCCTGCGCAACAAGTTTTACACGCCAGGCCTGCATGCCGAGTGTCTGGCCTTGCTGACGCCAGAAGACGCCAAAAAACACGATGAGTGCCGCCAAAGCTAGAACCCACTGTTGCCATGCGGGAACCGCACGCACTGCAGCTGTTTCGACGGGCCCATATATCCATACCAAAAGGGCAGAGGTAACCATCAAAAGGGGAATGACGAGAAAAAGGTCGTACACCATTGCCAGTGAATGACGCCAAACAGGTGCTCTGGGATAGCTGACTAGATTGTCGGGGGTATCAATGGGTGTGGCGCTCACACTTGCATCCGGATCGTGAATTACTCGTCGCGCAAGTGTAAATGATCTGTCATCACATTGGGCGGTGTTTTGTCGCGCAACAGATTGGGTATCGGTGCGCCCTGCGGTGCAAGTGAGAATGTCGCACTTGTTGATATCTGCTCGGTCTCCTTCTTACTGGCCGCGGACGCATTCGGTGAACCAACCTCTCCCGTGGGTATAACCTCGACACGAAGGTCGATACCCCAAGCTCCGAACTGCTGTACCAGCTTTTCAGCTTCTTCAATGGTGCATGACCGTTTGATTCTGTGAGAGTTGCCATTGATTAAAACGGCGGCCTGGTTTGCGGGTAAGTTGAAGGCCTGCACTAAATTTTCGCGCAATGTTGCCAGGGTTTCCCCGTCGTATCGTGCTGAATCCAGCCAAATATCCATCGCCGCGTCCGTCATTGATACTCGCTCGGTTTTATGTCTGTCTGGTATCCTTCGCTCACTTCCAGGAGTCTAGCCCATGCAAAGTATTCAGCATCAACTTGAAGACCGTCTTGAGACCCATTTCTCACCAGTTTTTTCTGAAATTGTGAACGAGAGCCACATGCACAACGTGCCACCCGGCTCAGAAAGTCATTTCAAAGTCACTCTGGTCTCGGATAAGTTTGATGGCCTGCGTCTTGTAAAACGCCATCAGGAAGTCTACGGGTTGGTGGCTGACCTAATGAGTGGCCCTATCCATGCATTGGCACTTCACACAATGACAGCCGCGGAGTGGGATGCTAAAGGCGCTGTGCCGGACTCACCCGATTGCCGTGGCGGAGGTCGTTGATGTCACTGGACGCTCCGAGCACGCAGGTTGCAGCGCTTTACCGGTTTGTTCGTCTAGAGGACTACGAAAACCTCAGAGGCCCGTTGCTAGCGTTTTGCGAAGCGCGAGGTATTCGCGGAACGTTGTTGTTAGCCGAGGAGGGGATTAACGGAACCATTGCAGGAACCGCGCAAGCGATTTCAGAGGTGCTCGCGTATCTCAAGAAGGATGATCGCCTCGCCGATTTAGAATGTAAGTTTTCATACAATACAGACCGGCCTTTCTTGCGCATGAAGGTCAAATTGAAAAAAGAGATCGTTACCATGGGGCGCCCCGGTATCGATCCAAATCAATGTGTTGGTCGTTACGCCTCGCCCGAGCAATGGAATACGTTGGTTGATGATCCTGAGTGTCTGGTTATCGATACGCGAAATGATTACGAAGTTGAGATTGGGACCTTTCAAGGCGCTATTAACCCGAATACGACCAGCTTCAGGGAGTTTCCTGCATGGGTTGAGAAAAATCTTGACCCAAGCAAGCACAAAAAGGTGGCGATGTTCTGTACCGGAGGCATTCGCTGCGAAAAATCAACCTCGCTCCTTGTATCCATGGGGTTCGAGGACGTGTGGCATTTGCAGGGTGGCATTTTGAACTACCTTGAAAAGACGCCAGTCGAGCAAACTCGATGGGACGGGGAGTGCTTTGTTTTTGACAGTCGCGTGTCAGTTGATCACGACCTCGAGAAGGGGAGCTACGATCAGTGTTACGCGTGTCGATTCCCCATAGATGATGCACAAAAGGCATCAGACTTGTATGTGCCAGGTGTTTCCTGCCCGCGATGTCACGATGCACACAGTGACCAGCAGAAAGAACGATTCACCGAGCGACAGAAGCAGATTGCATTGGCTAAAGCGCGTGGCGAGGCCCACATAGGCGCTGACGCTGCCGCGCGTTTGGCTGACTGATTTAATCGTTCATTGTCAGTAGCCGAGAGCTCACGCTCGTAGGCAAGGCGGACACCGGATAGGCATAGGTAACGGTGGATGAGTCGCCTGCAGAGATAATACCTACAGCTTCGTAACCGCTATTAGTTCTTCTTGCAATGAGGCCGCCTGAGTCACCTTTGGAGAAGCCGCAGTCCAGCGTCAACCTGCGTCCCACCTCCATCGCTTGGCAGGTGAGAACCTTTAGCGAAGATCGCGAACTCTGGGCGTGCCCACCCCAGCCAAATCCGTACAGTATTTCACCGATCTCAACAGGTTGAGATGCCAGAGGCGTGGGTGCAAGGGAGTTGTCAAAAGCAAGTTGTGGCGCTGTTAGAAGGAGCCAGTCTTGCTTCATATTGCCGCCTGATTCGCCTAGCGTAGGCCGCGCGCTTCGGCCCGCATGCTTCACGACGGGCGTATTTCGAGTGTGTTGGTAACCATCGATACAGTGCCATGAGGAAAGGAATAGGTAGTATTCAGATGTTTTTTGTACTGCGTAGGCACTGCAATTCTCGATAAAGTTACGGCGCCTGCCGTCCTCAATCCGTCGGATTGGAACTTCAAATTTAACGACACTACGGGGAGTGGTAAGTTCTTGCTCAGCTTTCCATCGTTTTGCTGTTTTTGAGAAATGGGTATCGGTACCAAAGGCATTTTGACGATCAGGTGTTATGGCTTTGGTGCTGCGAGGCTCAGCTTCCGAGTTGGCAATCAAAAAAAGTAGTGAAGCGCCGACGACAATTACAAACAGTTTGCGCCAGATAAGGGCCGATAAGTGCACGATAGGACAAGGTGTGTTCGATTTAATGTGTGATGAATCTTGCACCCGGAGCGTCTCGATGGTTAATTACTGCGGCTTCCTCAACATTGCGCGCAAGTAGGTTATTAAGGTGACTCAAGCCGATACAATCCGGGGCATACTACTTGCTCTCACCGCCAATTTCATCTGGGGAATTGCGGCGCTTTATTGGATTCAAACCAAGCCCATCGGTCCTGTTGATGTGATGGCGCATCGGGCGCTTTGGACCTTGCCGGTCACTTTCCTCATCGTTGCTTATTTTGGTCGTCTGGGCGAGACGCTTGCTTTGATGCGAGCGTTTAAGTTCTGTTTTTGGATAGCGTTGGCGGCGCTGATGCTGACAATTAACTGGGGCGTTTATGTGTTTGCGGTGACCAATGAGCGGGCGACTGAAGCCAGTCTTGGCTATTTTATGTTGCCCTTACTCACCATCGCTTTGGGTGTCTTTGTCTTTGGTGAGCGCCCCAAGCCGGTCCATGTCCTAGCAATCTTATTGGCTGTCATCGCAGTATTGGTACAACTATTTGCCTACGGCAGCTTGCCCTGGGTGTCGTTAACCTTAGCGCTTAGCTTTGCTCTGTATGGCGCCATTAGGAAACAGATCAACGCAGACTCCATGCAGGGATTATTTCTTGAATCGCTTTGTATGGCACCTTTTGCCGCCTTGTGGATTTTGACTCACGATGGCTCGGGTATGGGTGAGCACGGCCTTAAAGTGGATTTATTTTTACTCTGCGCAGGTGCCTTTACGGCGGCACCTCTACTGACATATGTGGCCGCAACGCGTGTGCTACCTCTTTCTACGATTGGATTACTCACTTACGTAGGTCCATCGATACAGCTCATTGTCGCTATTTTCGTGCTGATGGAGCCGGTAACGAGTGTTACGGTCCTGACGTTCGGGTTGGTGTGGCTTGGCGTTTTAGCTGTGTCGATAGAGGCGGGCTACAGCGCTCGTAAATTACAAAAGCTCCGAGCCGAGCCTGCTCAAAAGCTCTGAAGTTGAGAGTAGTACATCGGATTCCCGCTCAATGAAGTCGATCCCAGTATGCTCGATGTTATCGGTGACAGCGGGATCTCTTACGGAGACAGACTGCCCCAAGATATGATGGGTATCGGCAATAAGTTGGGGAAGCAGGCTTTTCCATGGTTCTGATTGAGCTGCACGCTCCCAGAACTGACTGTCGATAACAATCTCAGTAGCATTTAATTGTTCCGGAGATTTCTCCCCTGTACGCTCTGGATTGTAATGATCGACAATGATGTGGCAGCCGATGGATCTGAGCGCTCTCGTTAGTCGTTGGCAGGTGGCCGACTCCCGCAGCTGCAATGAGTCAGATATCAGGAAGCTGATTTGTGATGTGCCGATAGCGTATTCAGAAATCAATGACAAAATCCGATCCTGAGCACCGGCGTGAATACACGTATCTGCGTTCAATCTGAGCACAAGATGGGGCCGAACTTTTTGGTGTCGCTCACAATCCCTCAGTAGTTTACAGAGTTCTCGCAGCTCAGTGAGATCCGATGCAATGCGAATAGGTCGCTGTTGAGCACCGCTCCCTTGGCTTGGCGCATCTTCGATCCCTTGCCGGCTCTCCAAGCGAAATGCAGTCTCAATCTTTTCGGGGTGTTTCACGGGTACACGAATGATCGTACGTAATCGAATCGCTTGCGCATATGGCGCCATCTGGTCTATTGCTTCATCGATGGCTTTTTCAAGAATGAACGGCGTGGAGCTGCCCCCATTTGTCGCAGGGGTGGCCGGCTCAACTTGCGGATCAGTGCTGGTGAGGGCATCAATGATGTCTTTGCTATCCGAGGCCTCAGCGTAGCCCAGTGCTTTAGTCGCAAACTCATAGCTTTCTGCCTCGCCATAGGTCGCTCTCACGAGCTTACGCATCATCTGCGGTTCGAGTGAGCTCAACACGCAAACGCGCGAGTTAGAGAGGCGACAAACAGTCCCCACAGAGACCTTGGTATCATTTAAGGCCTGTTCCAAATTCTGGCACGAGATACTGTCTGCAAGCGTGAAACCCAAGGCAAAAACACTTTCCCCTGTTCGTTTTACTCGTCTTGAGATTCGTTCAAGTTCTCGTGCCAACCGGCTTGTAACATCTCCACTTACGAGACTGAAGCGCCGGCTTACATCATCCTGAAGCGCTGAAAGTTTTGAGAAGAGGGTTTGCTCTACCAAACTTAATTGTTCGACCGTGGAAAGTTGCTTTAGCGAACGATCTAACTCCAGAGCGAGCTGGATGATCGATAGGTCGCGTTGCTTTAGCCCGCGTTCATCAGTGAGGACGAACCGTGTGCCGTGTCTATTTGCCCAAACGATTTGTAGGTAGCGATATTCTTGGCGTGTTCCGTATCGGAACCATGTATCGACAGGCAGTTTTTGAATGGCTCTTGCAGCTCTTTTCAGACGCGGTCGATTATCTAAAAGTTTGTCGAGGTGTTGAGGGGTTACATCTATCTCTAATCGCCAATTATCTGGCACGTGTCCGATGTCTTTACTCCAGTCAAAAAGCGCCTCTAAAGCTTGCCTTGCTTCCTTGGTGAGTTCGTTCGGTAGATCCACTCGTTCGGCTAGCTGTTGGATCCTTTGCTCGATCGTAAGGTTATCATTCGGGTCATCAGCCATTGTTCGCAGCGTGTTGATCTCTGCCTTGATGAGGGAAAGAGGCATGCCCTTGAGGAGTGAAACAACCCACCTATCAACGAATACGGTTGCGATGCTGTCTATGAGACCCTGTTTTCCGGGGGTTTTGGTGAATTCAGCATTTAGAGTGTCCAAAATAAGTAAGCGTGCATGATCAATTTTGTCTCGCGCGTTCTCGCGAGTAATCAATCGATCTTTGTTTTGCCGCTGTTGTTTGATCAACTTTACAGATAGTTCAGAGAGCGCACTGCTGGCTGCCGAGAGCGTGCTACTGGCTCCATCAAATTTCATGGCTAACTCTTTGATAACGCGTACTAAATTATCAAGGTGTTTTACGTCTCCGCGTGGAAACAGCGTGGCCAGATCTGTCAGCCGATCAACAAGTACACGTCCTGGATGATCGCCATCTATCAGGAAGTTTGGATCAATCAGTGCAAGCTCCAGAAAGCAAATTTCAAGACTGATAAACGCGGGTGTTTGTTCTTTTGAGGGTGCGAGTCTGTCTAGCAAATAGTCAAACAGCTGCGCCGATATTTTTTGAGCTTCCCGGAGGCGCTCCGATACCGATATTTGCGGGTCAAAACCAATAAGCGCTAGAAGCTGCTCGTAATCGAGGCGAACTTTATTTTCTTCCGACCGCACTTTTAACAGGGATCGAGCTATCCGCAGACATTCCGACTCCATTTCCAAACTGGGCGGTGGGCGGCGCTCGAGCAGATGCTCTGTGGACGACAATAATCTGTTTCGCGCGGCATCATTGCGGCTGGGAGGTACTATTTTTGGTGGAACAAACGTCTTTCTGCCGCCCGCGGCCCGGAGTTGATCGGGAGGTATAGGCATCTCATCGACGCTCTGATGTGCATAGGGGCGCATATCAATGCTGGATGCGGCAATATCCATAGACAGTGAGTTGATCCAGTCTGTTTCGTGGATTAGCCGTTGACTATCAACGGGCCGCGCCGTCACTTTGAAACCCGCATCCGTTTCCAGTGTCGCGGGTAGGTCTGTTGACCTTGGGGTATCGTTCTTTCGATTACCATGGTTAATGAGAATCTGTGATCCAGTTTGCGTCAGCTCCTCCTCGATGTCTGGCAACAGCCCGATATTACTGAGGTAACTATTAAGGCACTGATAGATATCAGCGAGTTCGGGAAGGAGCTTTCGTGCAAATGCGCTGTCAGCATCCACTAAGAAATTTCGGGGAAATTCGATGTCTCGCAGTGCCTGCCGGTAGGCTGAGCAGATCAGATAGGGACTCACTGGAAGTTTTATGGTCTCTGCAGGGATGTTGAGGGCAGATCCCAAACGGAACATCAAGCTCTCCAAATCCACCCAAAACCGCTCAGTGCTCGCTCTAACGATTTTCTCAATAGCCAGCGTTTCCTCGAACACCTCGAGATCGAGCAGGGCCAGTTCTGCCGCTTCTTGTAATGCTAGATCATTGACCGTCTCTTCCTGATGATCCTCAAACGAGTCAAATGCGGCACCAACACCCCCGCAGATTTGTCGCACTACCTGTTTTGTTTCTGTCTGAAGCATGACGAAGGCGTCATAACAATGGTTCTGATTGGCGGGATCAAGGCGGGTGCTCGTCGAGAGTGAGAATAAGTAATCCGCTGTCTCTTCGATAACAAGGGATAGGCGCGGCTTAAGCTGGTCGAGCGTTTGCTGTTTCAGCGCGCTTATAACGGTGTCATTGTTACTCACATCATCCAAACTTAACGCTCTTCAAATATCCCACCCCGAGACAGAGTGTTACAGTTGAACAAGACTTCATCAAGCCAACAGGATGGCGTGTTTTCGGATGATTAAACTTTGGGAGCAGTGTCCCCATGCTTGGAGATCCACGCTTGATCAGCTAATCAATGGCAGCGTCGGAAAAGGCCTAGAGGCGTTTCTTGACGCCGAAATTACGTCGGGGAGCGACATTTATCCCCCGCTCGAATCCGTATTCAAATGCCTTCAGATACTGAGCGTTACTGACGTCAAAGTCGTCATTCTCGGTCAGGATCCCTACCATCAGCCGGGTCAGGCGACGGGGAGGGCCTTTGAAGTGGCTGAGGGGGTGAGCGCGCCTCCATCGCTGGTAAATATCCTCAAGATGCTTGAAAAGGATTTGGGTAGCGTAATCAAAGGTCGGGGACTTTTTGCTCATTGGGAGAGCGAGGGCGTGTTGCTTTTAAACACCGTGCTAACGGTGAGCGAGGGCCAACCAGAATCGCATCGCAACCGAGGATGGGAAGCCATCACAGACTGCATTATCAAAGCCATCGTAGCCTCTGATAAACATACAGCTTTCCTGCTTTGGGGAGCGCATGCGCAGAAAAAAGCTGATTTGGTGAAAGGCGAGCACAATCTCGTACTAACGGCCCCGCACCCGTCGCCATTAAGCGCTTATCGGGGATTCTTCGATTGCCAGCACTTCAGCCAAACAAACGCGTGGTTAGAGGCTCATGGCCAAAAGCCCGTAGATTGGCTTGGAAATTAGAACTGCTGACGGTCGCTTGCCACCGCTGTCTGGCCCAAGATGTGTGGCCCTTGGTTATCGACATCAATTACCACCTCGCAAAGACACAGGGTGCCATCATCGCTTGCTACGGCTTCGATAACGCTTCCGATTGACTTGCCCTCCGCATTGAGCACTTTCTCACCCGGCGCGATGTCCTCATACGAGGCAAGACTCAGTAAACGCAGTCGGCGCTTTGGTTCACCGCGAAAGTGCAGACGCGCAATGATTTCCTGACCGGTGTAGCACCCTTTATTAAAATCAACGCGTCCGTTGATGTCGTAGTTCAGGTCTTGAGGGAGGTATTTACCGACGGTTTCACTAGTGAGTTTTGCGTCACCTTGCTCAAGTCGACGGATGCGGTAGACATCAGGGCTTAAGGCGCTTGTAGGGACGGAATTTTCTCGGGTCCAAACCTCAGCCAGGTTAGCGCTGCGCTGTACGGTAACGGCGTCGTCGGTAACAACAACCGTTTCGTTAGGAGCGTCTAACTCACAGGCCCATACAGACATGTTAGATGTGCTCAGCTTGGTCTTTGAAAACATGAGATATTTTTGAAGGTGGCTTGAAAGGCTCGTCGCCACCTCAGCGTTTGTTCGCAGTAAAATACAGTCATCGCTTGCAATCACGGCACAAAAATCAGCGATTACGCGACCTTTCAGATCGCAAAACGCGCCTTCTAAGAGACTTCCTTTCGCTGCGTCAGCGAAATTGCGTGTGGTTTGGCCTTGTAAAACAGTGCGCGCATCACTGCCGTTGAACTCGAGAATGGTGTCGCTCAGCTTTTGACTCATCTTCCTCACCTTGGTGATGGCTGCCCCCTCGAACAATTCATTTGTTTCGAGTAGGGTGGCGCCATGATAAACCATGATGATCACAATAGAATGCGTTGGGCGAGTCGTCGAGGTCTGCTGGAGCTCGATCTTTTTCTCGAGGACTTCGTCGCAAACGCGTACCCAGCACTCGGCGACGACATGAAGGCGCTCTATAAACAACTGATGGGTGAAGCCGACCAGGACCTGTTTGAGTGGCTAATGGGGCGGTCTCAACCAGATGAGTCTCTAAAGCCCATTGTTGAAGTCATCCGTGTACACAAAAAGGCCCAGGGCCGTCTCTAAGCCTTAACGTAACGGGGCAGGGCGGTGAGTTGTGAGCGTCTATTGGTTGGCACCAGAACACTGTCTTGGCCACTTTCCAGCGTATTGGGGTAATCACTGTTGTAGTGGAGTCCCCGTGACTCCTTTCGCTCTCTTGCACAGGCGACCATGAGGCTCGAAACGAGCGTCAGATTTCGGAGCTCTAATAGCTCTTTGGTGATCGTGAAGCTCGCATAATAATCATCGACTTCCTGCTCCAAGATCCGCAGATGGGTGGCTGCGCGCTTCAGGCGCCGGTTAGTTCGCACGATACCAACGTAATCCCACATTAAACGGCGTAGTGCCTGCCAACTGTGTTTGATGACGATGGCTTCATCGGAAACTCTCACGCGGCTGTCATCCCACTGAGGTAGACTTCTAGATTTTCTTGGTAAGTGATTGTCTTTTATGTGCTTCGCTGCGCTCGTTGCGTATACAAAGCATTCTAGAAGGGAATTACTTGCCATGCGATTAGCACCGTGCAGTCCTGTGCAGGCGGTCTCACCGATCACGTAGAGACCGGGCAAGTCGGTTGCACCAAACTGGTCGACGACAACACCGCCGCAGGTGTAATGGGCGGCGGGTACGACGGGAATTCTCTCGACCGCCATATCGATGCCAAGCGCTTGGCAACGTGCTTGAACCGTTGGAAAGTGCGCCTCGATTTCTTCACGTGTTTTATGGGTAACGTCTAAATAAACGCAATCCAATCCCAATCGTTTCATCTCGTGATCAATCGCACGGGCGACAATATCTCTTGGAGCCAGCTCTGCGCGGTGATCAAAGCGAGGCATGAAACGTTCACCGTTTGGGAGGTGCAGCGTCGCTCCCTCGCCACGCAATGCCTCTGTCAGCAGAAAGGTACGTGCTTCCGGATTATAGAGGCAGGTGGGGTGGAATTGGTTGAACTCCAAATTAGCGACCCGACAGCCAGCGCGCCACGCGAGGGCAATACCATCACCCGTCGCACCATCGGGATTACTCGTGTAAAGGTAGGCTTTGCTTGCTCCGCCGGTCGCCAGTGCCACTGTGGGCGCAACAATCGTTTCGACATAGCCAGTTGCGGTATTGAGCACGTAAGCACCCTTTACACGGTCCTCGCCGCATATAAGGTCAACAACACAGCGATCCGTGAGTATTTCTACGTTTTCACATTCAGCGATACGCTGATTAAGGGCATTTGAGATGGCGCTACCGGTCTGATCCGCAGCGTGGAGGATGCGACGGATTGAGTGGCCACCTTCCATGGTTAGATGGAACTCTCGAAATTCGTCATCGGGCTGATCGTTTCTAAGATCAAAATCCACGCCCTGCGCGACCAGCCAATCGACTACGGCAGCACTTTGTTCAACGGTAAACCGCACCGCATCCTCATGGCATAGGCCGGCGCCAGCTTGGAGTGTGTCGTCTACATGCGACGCGACCGTATCACGTTCGTGTAATACGGCAGCCATACCCCCTTGAGCCCATGACGTTGAGCCAGAGTGCACGTCCGCCTTCGATAGCAACCCGATGCTCAGCGAACTCGGTAATTGTAAGGCAAGGCTGAGTCCAGCAGCGCCGCTACCGACGATCAAAACGTCAAATTGTTTCACTTCCAAGATGGACTCCGGTGGATGGCTGCGGCAAGCTTAAATCGCCGTGGTCATACTATTGTTGCAAATATTATGAACTTTTCGAAAGCGGTGAAGTCATAGGATGCAAGAATTTGTGTGAAAGCCGCTGTTGGCTGGGGTATTTGACCATTAAGCTTGGCAAATTCTGAGATAAGGAAGCGGTACGTTGGCACTGGGCGATGGGGATGACAAGCTTGTAAAGCGCGCCAAAAAAGGCGACTCAAGAGCCTTCGACCTACTCGTGCTCAAGTACCAAGGACGGGTTGCACAGCTTGTCGGCAGGTACATAAGCAATCACGCTGAAGTAGAGGACGTAACACAAGAGGCATTTATTAAGGCGTTTAGGGCATTGCCCAACTTTAGGGGTGACAGCGCTTTCTACACTTGGCTGTACAGAATTGCCGCTAACGCGGCTAAAAATCATTTAGTAGCGCAGGGGCGTCGTCCGTCCTCTGATATGGCGCTGGATGACTCGGAATCACTGGAGGTTCCGGGTCGATTGAGAGATAACGAATCCCCAGATGAGGTCATCATGGGGCAGCAGCTGGAATCATTGATTTCAGCGACCATCGAAGGGTTGCCGTCGGAGTTGAGGGCGGCGCTTACGTTGAGAGAGTTTGAGGGATTGAGTTACGAAGAGATTGCCGAGGTGTTGGAGTGTCCTATCGGCACGGTGAGATCCCGTATTTTTAGAGCTCGCGAAGCGATCGATGCGAAAGTCGCGGCGCAACTTCAGGGGAATTTAGGTTGAAAGAGATCGATAACCGAGAGACATCAACTGGTCTGCCTTTGGCGGCGGAAGCAAAGAGCCGCAGCATAGTAGGCAATGAGGTAAAGGATGCTGAGAGTATGAGCACAGAACGTAGAGCGCTTGAAAGCGTATCGGCGCTGATTGATGGTGAGGCGAATGACCTGGACCTTGCTAGGGCCCTAAAGGGCGGTGACGAGTCCGAAACCATGCGTGCATACTGGCAGCGTCAGCAACAGTACCGTGCGGTCATGCGATCGGGGTCCTCGGCCTATAGTTCGGTGGATGTGAGCAGTGGTGTTACTGCTGCCATATCAGAGCACAAACCGCGTTTTGCCAACCCTTTGGTTTCAATGGCTGTTGCGGCATCGGTGACGATCGCAGTCGTTTTGGGAGGGCAACAAGCGCTTTTGCTAACGGATGAACCTTTGCAAACGGTAACCGCGCCCGGAGCGGTGGTTCAGTTGCCGGGTACAGGGGCGATACAAGCAAGTTTCGCTCAGCCAACGTCCCCGTTGCCGCAGCCTCAAGCTGTATCCAGAGCCGAAAGCAGTGTTGACCTGAAGGCTGAGGCAGCTGCGACACGTGCTTTTTATAACGAACTTGCTGAAGAGAGGGCCTTATCATTGGGTACGGTGCATCAAACAACATCTGCTGATGTAAGCATCTCTCCCTTCATTGCACGATTGGCTGACCCGAAGGTGGATCAATAGACATTGACTAGCGTTTTTCAGTCAGCCCATCGCCTTGCGACGGCGTTTTTTATCTTTATCGGGCTAGGCTTTTCGCATTCCGTCAGTGCGCAGTGTGACGTTGATGCTGACACGGCTAACGTCATTCAGAAACTTCAGCAGTCGCGAGACCGCTACGCTGTTTCAGGCACATTTCTGAGGGAGTCAGCTGGTGCGCGTGATTTTGTCTCGGTGACTCGAGACATTGACGGGGCTGCGAGCAAGGCTCAATTCGTAAACTCGGCAGCGAGTAATTCAGAGCAAATGCTGAGTCTTCCGGGTGGGCGTGTGCTCGACCCCTGTGAGGTGGCGGAACTGTATGCCGTGAGTTTGACACGGGGCCCCAAAGTGGCAGGAAAAGCTACGCAAGTTCTTCAGTTTAGGCCGAGAGATACGCTTCGGCTAGGTCATGTTTTGGCGCTAGAGGAGGAGTCAGGCGTCATCCTGCGATCTGACACAATCAGCGAGAAGGGTGAGCTTCTGGAGCGACATGAGTTTGCAACGCTGACTATTTCTAAAATCTCCGCCTCTGCAAACTCTCCCTCAACAGACGCTTCAGTGAGAACAGAAGGAGCGGTTAATGGAGCGCAAGAGGAAAGGCCGCGCTACGTTAAAGTGCCGGGTCTGCCTGATGGATACCGCGCGAAGCTTGCTCGCGGCTATGAGGGGCGAGCCCTGTTTGTCTCTGATGGTATCGCAGCGGCGACCGTTATTTTTGAACCTTTGCCCAGTACCGTGAAGCCGGGCGAGGGTGCGGTTCGGCGTGGAGCGACGCTTACCTACACGCGTGGAAGCCTCGTTTCGGGGCAAAATATTCTTGTCACGGTGATTGGTGAAGTGCCGCTAGCGGCTGCCCGGGTGATTGCGGACGCGGTGAAGTTGACTGCAGGGCAGCGTTAAGTATGGATATCATCGAGTCCGGGAGGGTCGTTGCTGTTGAGGAGACAGGCGTCTGGGTAGAAACCATCAGAAGTTCGGCCTGTGGTTCTTGCGCCGCACGATCCGGTTGTGGCCATCGGACCCTTGCGGGTGTTCTCACGAGCGACAAAGGGCTTGTAAGGGCGCGAGAGTCGGATCAGCTAAAGGCCGCTGCTTGTTCAATCAATGACAGGGTTGAAATTGCTATCCGAGGATCCACATTAACTCGAGGCGCGTTACTGTTGTACGGAGGACCGTTGGCCCTCGGTGTGGCGTTTGCAATGTCGCAAGCTAATGGCAGTGACCTGCACGTGGCTGCTGCGTTTTTTTTGGGTTTGATGGTTGGCTTCCTCAGCCTCCGTTGGCTGGATGCGAACGGAAAGCTGGGCGCTACCGAGCCCTCGCTGGAACGGCTTTTGGAGAGTGACAGTGATCCGGTCACCCTTGTGGAACCAGCGCATTAGCCTCTGCCCCGGTTGACGCTTTAACTAACTTTCTCGGAGTTTTCATATGTTTTTGAGAGCATTCCTCTGTTCTTTAATTTTGGTTGCGAGTCAGGCGGCTATTGCATCACTTCCCGACTTCACCAAGATCGTTGAAGATTCTTCTCCCGCTGTCGTAAAGGTCATGGCGGAGGTGAGAACCCCATCACCTGATGCTTCAAATCGTATGGAACAGCTCGAGGAGTTAGATCAGCTGCCGGACGCGCTGAAGCGCTTTTTTCAGTACAGAAACCCACCTGCACCGCGAGGTGGTTCGGGCTCAGGGTTTATCATCTCTGAAGACGGTTACATCGTGACCAATCATCACGTAGTCGATGGTGCAGACCGAGTTATTGTCCAACTCTCTGACCGCCGTGAATACGACGCAGAGGTTATCGGGACCGATCAAAGATCGGACTTGGCGTTACTGCAGGTTGAGGCGGATGATTTGCCGTTTTTAACGCTGGGTAAATCAGCCGATTTGAAGGTTGGACAATGGGTTTTAGCCATAGGTTCGCCATTCGGTTTGGACTATTCGGTGACTGCAGGGATAGTCAGTGCCAAGGGGCGCAGTCTTCCTACTGAGCGGGGCGAAAATTATGTGCCGTTCATTCAGACCGACGTTGCTATTAATCCCGGTAATTCTGGCGGTCCGCTCTTCAATCTGGAGGGCGACGTTGTTGGCGTTAACTCCCAAATATTCACACGCTCCGGTGGCTCCATTGGGTTGAGTTTTGCCATTCCTTCAAAGGTTGTTCGAAACATCATCAATCAGCTTCGTGAAAATGGTGAGGTTGTAAGAGGGTGGCTTGGTGTCAGCATTCAAAATGTCGATCGCACGCTCGCAGAGTCCTTTGACTTAGATCGCCCGCGGGGCGCTTTGGTTGCACAGGTGGGTGAGGATTCCCCTGCAGAGCGTGCAGGCATCGAGTCGGGAGACGTCATTGTTGAGGTCGATGGTGAGTCGATAGAGGTGTCGGCAGACTTGCCGCACGTTATCGGATTAATTTCACCAGGGACGAACGTGTCAATGACGCTGATACGGGATGGTGATGAAGAAATCCTAGACGTTGAGATTGGCGCGCTGGAGGCAGGTCAAACACCCAGTGTTGTTGCCAGCATATCTGAACCTGGCGTGGTTCGCGCCCTAGGCATGGCTGTTCGAGAGCTTTCTCGAGAGGAGGAGGCCGAAGCAGATCTTCGCGGCGGTGTTGTTGTGATGGATGTTGATCGTGATTCGCCATCGTTTGAAGCGGGTGTGCGAAATGGCGATGTCATTACTCGTTTCGGTCGGACCGCTATTAGTCGTCTGGGCGACATGGAAAGGGCACTGGAAGACGTGGAATCCGGTGACTCGATTTCCGTTCGGCTGATTCGACAGGGAGCGCCGTTGTTCATTGGTATCAAAGTACCGGAAAATGACTGACGCGTGAGTGGGCATTGCGCTCGAGCCTGCGCTAAACTGCGCGCGCTCGGGACGCAGATCTGTCCCCTCTAATCCAAAGGGAGTCGTCGTGACCGAACTGAGTCACATTAGAAATTTTTCCATCATCGCGCACATCGATCACGGCAAGTCGACGCTGGCCGATCGGTTTATTCAACACTGTGGTGGCTTGTCCGATCGTGAGATGGAAGCTCAGGTCCTAGATTCTATGGATCTCGAGCGAGAGCGCGGCATCACTATCAAGGCGCAAAGCGTAACCCTCAACTACACAGCGCGATCCGGAGAGGTGTATCAATTAAATTTCATTGATACGCCCGGGCACGTTGATTTCTCTTACGAGGTGTCCCGCTCACTAGCAGCCTGTGAGGGCGCACTTCTGGTTGTCGATGCGGGGCAGGGTGTAGAGGCGCAGTCAGTAGCAAATTGCTACACGGCGATCGAGCAGGGGCTCGAGGTGCTGCCCATCTTGAACAAGATGGATCTGCCTCAGGCTGAGCCAGAGCGTGTGCAAAATGAAATCGAGGAGATTATCGGTATCGAGGCTAGCGAGGCAGTGCCGGTCAGTGCCAAGACGGGCATGGGTATCGAAGATGCCCTCGAATACTTGGTCGAGCACATACCATCGCCCGAGGGCGACCGGGAAAAGCCACTACAGGCGCTCATCATCGACTCTTGGTTTGACAACTACTTAGGGGTTGTTTCGCTGGTTCGGGTGAAACAGGGCATGCTCAAGAAGCGTGACAAGTTTATGGTCAAGTCGACTGGGAAGCTGCATCAGGCAGACATGGTCGGTGTATTTACGCCTCGACGCACGGTAACTGATCAACTTCAGGCTGGAGAGGTAGGCTTTATTGTCGCAGGTATCAAGGACATCAAAGGCGCGCCAGTCGGCGATACCTTGATCGCTGCGAATGCGGCAGATACCGATGCGCTCCCAGGGTTTCAAGAAGTAAAGCCTCAGGTCTATGCGGGTATCTTCACAATTAATGCAGACGACTACGAAGATTTTCGCGATGCGCTTGGCAAACTCACGCTGAACGACGCGTCACTGTTTTATGAGCCTGAAACCTCAGATGCTCTGGGCTTTGGGTTCCGTTGCGGCTTCCTTGGCATGCTGCATATGGAGATCATTCAGGAGCGACTAGAGCGCGAATATGATCTGGATCTTATTACGACGGCGCCAACGGTTATCTACGAGGTGGTTAAGAAATCGGGTGATGTGGTGAACGTGGACAACCCATCCAAGCTGCCGGATCTGGGCGACATTGAGAGCATGCGAGAGCCGATCGCGCGCTGCACGATTTTGACACCACAGGACTATCTAGGTGCCGTCATTACACTCTGCGTTGAAAAGCGTGGTGTGCAGGTCGATCTCCAGTTCCTCGGTCAGCAAGTGCAGGTCGTTTATGACATCCCTATGGCGGAGGTTGTGCTCGATTTCTTTGATCGACTCAAGTCAGCCAGCCGAGGCTACGCCTCTCTGGATTATGGGTTTGAGCGTTTTGAAACGGCTCCGCTTTCTAAGCTCGATGTGCTCATCAACGGCGATAGAGTCGACGCGCTGTCAGTAATTGTGCACCGGGACCATATCCAAAGTCGCGGGCGCGTGCTGACCGAGAAGATGAAAGAGCTTATTCCTCGACAAATGTTCGATGTTGCCATTCAGGCTGCCGTTGGTGGCAAGATCGTCGCCCGTCAGACCGTCAAGGCATTGCGTAAAAACGTTACCGCAAAATGTTACGGTGGTGACGTGACTCGTAAGAAGAAGCTTCTTGAGAAACAGAAGGCGGGTAAAAAGCGTATGAAGCAGGTGGGTAATGTTGAAATCCCGCAGACTGCTTTCCTCGCTGTGCTTCAGGTAGACTAATTCCCCAGCTAAGAGGGCAAGGCTTTTGAACATCGATCTACCGCTGATACTAACCATCATTGTTGGTGTGAGCGGCATTATCTGGCTTCTCGATAGTGTATTTCTGTCTCGGCCGCGTGCCGATAGATTGGCTGCCCTACAAAAACAATTCCCCAAGTGGAATGATCGCGAATCGGCAGACGCTAAGCTGTTTATTGATGCGGCGACTCGCGATGCTAGCGAGCCTGTGATCGTTGAGTATGCCAAGTCATTTTTCCCAGTATTGGCGTTTGTTCTGGTGCTTCGCTCATTCCTCTATGAACCGTTCCAGATTCCATCATCCTCGATGGTTCCGACACTCCAAGTTGGCGATTACATTCTGGTCAATAAATTCAATTACGGGCTGCGCTTGCCTGTGACGCGTACCAAGGTTTGGGATGTTTCAAGCCCAGAGCGCGGTGACGTCATGGTGTTTTATCCGCCGCATGCCAACACCACGTACTACATAAAGCGTGTCATTGGCGTGCCTGGTGATCGGATCCAATATCGAAATAAGCAGTTAACAGTCAATGGAAAACCGGTGCCAAGGGAATGGTTAGCTGAAATTCCCGGCTCTCGCAGATTACAAATCGGCCTTGAGCAACCGAGAGACGATAAGTCTCACCTCGTCCAAGTTGATCTCTCACGACCGATACGCGATTTCAGCGTGGTTGTTAGACCAGGGCATTACTTCATGATGGGTGACAACCGCGACAACAGTAGCGATAGCCGTGTCTGGGGGCAGGTGCCCGAGCGCGATATTGTGGGCCAGGCCGTCGCTATCTGGATGCATTGGGAATCCGTCTTCAGCGTGCCGAGCTTTGATAGAGCGGGCAGGCTAAATTGAGTAAGCGTTGGTCTGCAGCGCGTCGTAAGCAATCCGGTTCTTTTACGCTACAACTGCTGTGCTACGTGCTTGCCGGTTGGTTGATACTGACCGCACTGCTGCGTTTGACACCCGTCTATCTAGAGCATCGGGCAGTTGTTTCGGTCATGGAAACGATCGTGGATCAGTATGATCCGTCAAACGACAGCACGGCTCGGATCAAGCAAAAACTAGAAGCAGCATGGTCGGTTAATGCGATTGATCAAGTGGACTCTGGCAGTGTGCGGATCGAGCGACGCCGGTCAGGACTGAAATTGATGCTTCAGTATGAAGTGCGTTTTCCAATAGTCGGCGATATCGTGGGCGTGTGGGCGTTTGACGAGACATTCGCGGCGCCCTGACCCCTATCGGAGAAAAAGTCTTGGCGACCCTCACTCTCAAACCCAAATTGGCAAGTCTCGAGCGCAGCATTGCCTATCAATTCGGCGATCGTGATTTATTGGCTCAGGCGTTAACCCACAGGAGCTTCGGCGCAACTAACAACGAGCGGCTCGAGTTTATTGGTGATGGCCTCGTCAACGCAGTCGTTGCCAAATTGCTATTTTCTGCTCACCCAGATCTGGACGAGGGAAGCTTGAGCAGATTGCGGTCAAAGCTGGTATCACGAGACGGCTTGTCGGTTATTGCTAAACGATTCGAACTTGGCCCACTACTTCAGTTGGGTGCGGGAGAACGTAAAAGTGGCGGGCGACATCGAGACAGTATTCTCGCCGATGCGGTTGAAGCCATTGCCGGGGCTATTTTGATGGATAGCGACTTTGGTAGAGCTAGTGATGTTGTCTCAGCCTGGTTTTATGACGATGTTGCAGATCTCGATACCACCTCAACCCGAGATGCGAAAACGCTTTTGCAGGAGTGGTTGCAGGGTAGAGGGCATGCCTTGCCGACTTACAGCGTCGTGTCGGTTTCGGGAGAGGACCACAATCAAGAGTTCGAAGTCTCTTGCCATACCGAGGTTAGAGATCTTGTAAGCTACGGTCGCGCAACGAGTAGAAAAAAGGCAGAGCAGGCTGCGGCCAGCGACCTTTTGGAGAGATTGATTAATGAGTGATTCGCCCGACACGCGTTGTGGATTGGTGGCTCTGGTTGGGCGGCCTAACGTTGGTAAATCCACGTTGCTGAATTTTTTGCTCGAGCAAAAACTGAGCATCACGTCACGTAAACCCCAAACCACTCGTCAGCAGGTGCTGGGTGTAAAAACGGTGGGGCGCGATCAGATGATCTTTGTTGATACGCCCGGCCTCCATCGAAACGAGCCCAAGGCGATCAACAAAGCCATGAATCGGTCTGCTACGTCAGCTATGTCTGATGTGGATCTCGTGCTGTTTCTCATTGATCGGGGTAAATGGACCGAGGAAGACAGTTGGGTGCTCGAGAAGATCGAGTCTGCAAAAGCGCCGGTGGCTCTTGTCATCAACAAGATGGATTTGTTGGATGATCCAAATACGCTACTCCCCGAACTTGAGGCGCTGCAAGCACGCGCAAATTTTGCTGGTGTCTTCCCGGTATCAGCCCTTCGGCAGAAAAATCTGGATGTTCTTGAATCCTTTGTTAGAGACCAATTACCTGAGGGTTATCACCTGTTTCCTGAAGGACAGATCACTAACCGCACTGAGCGCTTTTTAGCGGCCGAGCTAATCAGGGAGAAGATCATAAGGCAGCTGGGTGATGAGTTGCCTCACACCTCTGCCGTTGAAATCGAAGCCTTTCAAACTGATGAGCGCGGGGTACTCCACATCAGCGCAATTATTTTTGTAGAGCGCGACGGTCAGAAACGTATTGTTATCGGTACGGGCGGCTCAAGACTGCGCTCTATTGGGACGGAAGCGCGGCGTGACATGGAAAAAGCCTTTGACCAGAAAGTCATGTTGAAGCTGTGGGTCAAAGTTAAGTCTGGTTGGTCTGATGATATCCGAGCGCTCCGTAGTTTAGGGCTAGAAGGTGATTCTTGAAAAATTCGGTCCAGCCCGCGTGGGTTCTTGGACGTCGCGCCTATCGTGACTCGAGCTTACTCGTTGATCTCCTGACCGCAGAGAACGGGCGTATGTCGGCGGTCGTGAAGGGCGCCCACAGAAAGCAGCGAGGTGGTTCATACGCCAGTCTTATGCAGCCCTTTTGCCCAATCCTGGTAGGGTTGGGCGGTAAGGCTGAGCTGAAATATCTCTCGTCTGCCGAGAACGCGGGTGTGGCGCTGTCACTTCCCGGCGAACGCCTGTTTTCTGGTTTGTATATGAACGAGCTCTTAGTCAGATTATTGCCAAAGTTCGATGCAGTACCTCAGCTTTTCGCAACTTATGGCTCATCGCTGCTTGCACTCAGTGATAATAATGACGCCGAGTTGACCCTGCGCCGATTTGAGCTCGCATTGTTTGAAGAACTGGGGTACGAGATACAGTGGCACAAGGATGATCTAGGTCAGGAAATCTCACATGATCGTAACTACTTATTTGCACATGATCGGGGTTTTGTCGAAACTGCCGAGGGCGTGACCGAAGAGGTATTAACGGGCGCTAGCTTGATGGCGCTTAACGCTTGGTATCGTAGCAGCACCCCATTGACGAATCATGCGAGACAATCGCTGAAGCGCGTTATGCGCCAAGCAGTCGATTATCGACTCGATGGGCGACCGCTTAAGGTGCGCGAAGCCCTTAGTCAGTGGCGTAATCTCGGTCAGACTGCGGGAGAGGTTTGAGTGATTGGCATAGGTGTAGACATTGTGAATATCGCTCGGGTAGAACGGGTGTTCGAAAAATTTGGTGAACGATTTGCCCGGAAAGTTCTAGCGCCCTCTGAGCTCCAGAGTCTCGCCATCGATCCGCGGCTTCTTGCGAAGCGATTTGCAGCGAAAGAGGCCGTTGCAAAAGCCTTGGGAACAGGCTTCCGTCTTGGGATCACGATGCCGTCAATTCGTATCGAAAAAAATCAGCTTAATCAGCCGCAGGTTGTGTTGATGGGTGCGGCCAAGGCACGCCTCGATAGCATGGGCGGTCAAGAGATTTTGCTATCTATTTCAGATGAGGTTGATTCCGTCGTGGCCTTTGCCGTTGTACGATAGCCCGTCGGCTTTCAACCCCGTCTACAACGCGCCACACAGAGTCTCTGAAAAACCCCGTTAAGCGCTCGTTGAAACCGGTATTTCAATAGCCCCTGAGACAGTTCTGTTATGAGTTTCGACGAGTATCCCACTATTGAGTCAACCATCGGTAAAACGCCGCTCGTGCGCCTGCAGCGAATGCTGAAGAATCCAAATAGTGTTGTGTTGGCAAAACTTGAAGGTAATAACCCGGCTGGATCGGTCAAGGACAGACCAGCAATGAGTATGATCAGAGAGGCTGAGGCACACGGTAGGATTAAGCCCGGCGACACGATCATTGAAGCTACCAGCGGTAATACGGGTATTGCACTGGCTATGGC
Source organism: gamma proteobacterium HIMB55 (assembly GCA_000227505.4). Classification (NCBI taxonomy): domain Bacteria; kingdom Pseudomonadati; phylum Pseudomonadota; class Gammaproteobacteria; order Cellvibrionales; family Halieaceae; species gamma proteobacterium HIMB55. The sequence continues at coordinate 969,635 of AGIF02000001.1, forward strand.
GGCTGCTATTCGGGGCTATAAAATGAAACTTATTATGCCCAACCACATGAGCTCCGAGCGTAAGTGGTCCATGGAAGCTTATGGTGCTGAACTGATCGAGGTTAGCCAGGAAGAAGGCATGGAAGGGGCGCGCGATCTCGCAGCAGAGATGGCAGATAGAGGCGAGGGTATCGTACTTGATCAGTTTGCCAACACCGATAATCCACTGGGTCATACCAGCTCTACGGGACCCGAAATCTGGGAGCAAACCAGTGGTCGAGTGACGCATTTCGTGAGTTCCATGGGGACAACCGGGACAATCATGGGGGTGTCCGCTTTTTTGAAAGCCAAGAATAGTGACATCGAGATCATTGGTTTGCAGCCGATTGAAGGTTCACAGATTCCTGGGATTCGAAGATGGCCCGAGGCGTATCGTCCGTCTATTTTCGATCCGACGGCAGTTGATCACGTCATTGATGTCTCGCAGGCTCGTGCCGAGGAGACAATGCGGCAGATGGCTCGTGAGGAGGGAATTTTTGCGGGTGTCTCCTCGGGCGGTTCAATCGCAACAGCGATCGATATTGCGGAAGCAAATGATGGCGTCACTGTCGTAGCGATTGTGTGTGACAGAGGCGATCGTTATTTGTCTACCGGTGTCTACCAGGCATGAATGAGAAGGCTCAGCCCGCTTACGATATAGCCGACCTGAAACGGCTGATGGAGCGGCTGCGAGACCCTGAGACGGGCTGCCCTTGGGATCTGAAACAGACCTACCAGTCGATTGCGCCATTCACACTAGAAGAGTGCCTAGAGCTGATCGATGCTCTCGAGCAGGGCGACCTTGAGCATGTGGAGGAAGAGCTCGGCGACTTGCTCTTTCAGGTTATTTTCTACAGCCAGCTTGGCCAAGAGGACGGCTTATTTGATTTCGAGACTGTCGTTTCTGGTATTACTGCCAAGTTACTGAGGCGCCACCCCCACGTATTCAAAGACGGCGAATTAGAGGGCGTTATCACGGATAGAGCATCCGTCGATCAGATCAAGACTAACTGGGAAGCAGAAAAGGCCTCAGAGCGCGCTGCTCGGGCGCAACAGAGTGCAATGGATGATGTTCCAGCCACGCTAAGTGCGCTCGCTCGTGCGCAAAAACTGCAGAAGCGCGCGTCATCGGTTGGGTATGATTTTTCCGCGGCTGATTCAGTTCTCTTGAGTCTTGAAAGCGAACTCGGTGAACTCGCAGAGGCCCGCCAAATACATGGGCAAGAAGAGATCGAAAACGAGTTAGGAGACGTATTATTCACCGTCGTAAATTTGGCAAGGCATCTGAAGGTTGATGCCGAAGCGGCGCTTCGTAAGTCAAACCGTAGGTTTGAGCAGCGGGTAAGGCGAGCGGAGTCTGCGGCACATGAAGCTGGAAGTCGGCTAGAGGATGAGTCGGATGAGCAGCTGGAAGCGCGATGGTCTGCGGCCAAAGCGGAAGAGGGTAACAACGACTTGTAAGCGAAGCACTCTCTGTGTATTTTCTCGCTCTTCGGTCGCGATGCTGAGCAATAACAGCAAATAGGAACAACATGCGAATAATTCTTCTGGGCGCCCCCGGCGCCGGAAAAGGAACTCAAGCCGCTTTCTTGTGTGATCATTTTGGTATTCCGCAAATTAGTACTGGCGATATGTTACGCAGCGCCGTGAAGGCGGGTACCGAACTGGGTAAGCGTGCAAAGGTCATTATGGATGAGGGCGGCTTGGTGTCGGATGACATCATTATCGGTCTGGTAAAGGATCGTCTAGCCGGGGCCGATTGTGTGAATGGCTGTCTGTTCGACGGTTTTCCAAGAACCATTCCCCAAGCAGAAGCGATGGTTGATGCGGGGATCGATATTGATCAGGTCATTGAGATTGATGTTGATCATGAAGAGATCGTATCGCGCATGAGTGGCCGCCGAGTGCACCCGGGCAGCGGTCGCGTGTACCACGTCGAGCACAACCCACCTGCGGTTGAGGGTATCGACGATGTGACCGGAGAGGCACTGATCCAGCGCGACGATGATGCTGAAGACACGGTTCGACATCGCCTAGGTGTTTACGAAAGCCAGACCCGGCCGCTGGTTGATTTCTATACCAATCTTGAGGGTCCGGCCTATCACCAAATAAATGGTGTTGGCTCCGTTGATTCTGTAACGCAAAGCATCAGAGAGGCGCTCGGTCAGTAGTAATCCGCATCCGAGACCACTAAGCTTGGTCCCTAGCTTACTGGGGGCCAAAGCATGAAAAATAGCGACATCATTCTCTACCACTATCCAGCCTCACCTTACGCGGAAAAGGTTCGTTTGATGGCTGGGTACCTAACTGTCCCCTGGCACTCTGTCGATGTGCCTATACAACCGCCTCGAGAGACGCTCGCTCTCCTTGCTGGAGGGTATCGCCGAATCCCTGTTGCGCAGATTGGCGCAGATGTTTATTGCGATACGGCGCTTATTTCGGAGCAAATCGCCAGTCAGACGGATAAACGACTCGCAGAAGATAGCGAATCGGCTATCGCCCTAGCAGACCATGCTGAGCAGCAGGCATTCTTTGCCGCTATTCGGCAGAACTCGCAGTTAAAAACCGCCATTGGGTTGATCATGAAACTCGGGTTCAAAGGCATGATGGCCTTTGCTAAAGACCGGGCGACGTTTGCGGTGGGTTATGCGCCGGCAATGCTTTCACCAGAACAGGCAAAGGCAGTCTTCAATGAATACCTTGAGGACCTTACATCTCACTTGGGCGACCGGTCCTTCCTGGGCGGTGACGAGCCATGCCTGAGTGACTTCCGTTGTTACCATCCCATTTTTCTCGCTATCGCATTTCGTAGCGTCAAGGCATCTCGACTGCCTGCTCCGATAAAAGCTTGGATGGATAGGGTTGCCGGGTTTGGGTGGGGACAAGTAGCCGCGATGACTGACCGAGAGGCGCTTGAGGTCGCAAAGTCCTCAAGCCCACTCCCGATAAGTGAGGCAGCCGCTGCCCATCCTGACGTAGGGGAGTGGGTAACCGTCTCCCCGACGGATACAGGCAAAGTCCCGGTCACGGGCACACTTGTCGGCATGGACGCCAACCGAATCAGTTTATTGCGTCGATCCGATGATGTTGGCGACGTTCATGTGCATTTTCCAGCTGTGGGATTCGAGTGCACTAAGATCAATCAATAGACGATTCAACGTTGAAAATGCACGCAGTGTGGGGGCTCGAGCGCTAAGTGGTAATGATCCATGATGTCGCGGTGGGGCAAGCATGCCAAAAAAGAAGCTAAACGAGAGAAGTCAAAAGCGAATAGAGGAAAGTCGGTGAAAGGGACTGCATTAATTACGGGGGCCTCTTCAGGTCTAGGTGCTGAGTTCGCGAGGCAACTCGATGGTCAATCTGATCACTTGATTCTTGTCGCCCGCAGGGGCGATAAACTGCGATCACTCGCTGAGTCCTTATCGACGGCCAGTACCATCATTGAATGTGACTTAAGTCTAGCTGACTCGCCTAGACAGCTCTGCGAGGACATCGAGCGTCGAGGACTCTCCGTTGATGTGCTTATAAACAATGCAGGGATTGCCGGACCCAATTTGCTCGAGGTGAAAGACTTCGAGGAGCAACGTGCGTTTGAACAGTTGATGATGACAACAGTTGCTGAATTGTGCAGTCGGTTGATTCCACCCATGCAGGCGCGTGGTTATGGGAGAGTCGTCAACGTCGCTTCCGTGGCGGGACGCTTTCCAAGTTCCGATACCGGTAATTATGGGCCTTCAAAAGCCTACGTCATTGCTGTCTCTGAGGAGTTGAACCTTGCAGCAAGGTCGGATGGGGTTTTTGTGACTGCGCTTTGCCCTGGCTTTACCCACACCGAATTTCATGAAGTTGCCGGCATGATGGCCGCCAAGAACAGCTCACCCAAATGGATTTGGTACGACGCGAGTACGGTTGTCGACGATGGTATCAATGGCTGCAACGCGGGCCGCGCGGTGGTCATCTCTGGACGTCTTTATCGTTGGCTGGATCCGTTTTTGCGCTCTAGTATCTTTCGCGGTGCCATCTTACGCCTGGTGGGTCGCCGTTAAGCCCCCCCTTAAGGAGCACAAAGGGTAGCTTAGGGGAGTGAAATAATTCACAATCCGGGGCGGAAAGTTCACTCAAATTAAGGTTATGTAATGCCAGTCATTAAATTTATTGAGTTCGATGGTACGGAACATGAGGTGGATGCTGACGCCGGTATGAGCGTTATGGAAGTTGCCATGAAATACGACGTTCCAGGAATCGATGCCGACTGTGGTGGTGGTGCTGTCTGCGGTACGTGTCACTGCTTTATCGAGGAGTCGGCAGGCCCACTGCCCGATGTTGATCCACAAGAGGAATCAATGCTGGGCCTTCGCCCTGATCGCGAGGGGAACTCGCGCTTGAGCTGCCAGGTTCAGGTAAGCGACAGCATTGGTGACATGACGATTAAGCTTCCTGAATTCCAAATGTAAGCTTAGGTAAAGCGAGTACGATTGGATGAATTCCATTTTCAAAGAGGCAGCCCCGACACCCTTGGCGGATATCGATGTTTCTGATCCGCTGCGCTTTGAGAATGACTGCTGGCAGCCGCTGTTTAAGCGGCTTCGCGAAGAGTCTCCCGTCCACTACCAAGCGGATAGTCCTGCGGGACCGTTTTGGTCGATCACTCGTTTCGATGACGTGGTCGAGGTCGAGAAAAATACGGAAATTTTTTCCTCCGAGCCCTCGATTGCTATCGTTGATCCACCGCCTGAAAGACGCTCACCGATGTTTATTGCGATGGACCAGCCCGAGCATGACGTCCAGCGAAGAGCCGTTCAGCCTGTTGTTGCGCCAAGGAATCTACAAGAATTTGAGGCACTGATTCGTAAACGCTCTGGGGAGGCACTCGATGCCTTACCTGAGGGTGAAACCTTTGACTGGGTAGAGCTGGTATCGCGCAACCTAACGACGCAGATGCTAGCGACGTTGTTCGACTTCCCTTGGGAGATTCGTCACAAGCTCTCAGAATGGTCAGATGCTGTGACTTCAGATGAGCGAATGACTGCAGGACAGGGGCTTACGAGAGATGAGCGGCTTGAAGTCATCATGGAGATTCTCGAAGTCTTCACCCAGCTCTGGCATCAACGAAAAGACGATAATGTCGAGTCGTTTGACCTCATTCGCTTGCTTCAGAGAGATCCCAATACCGCCAACATGGTGGACGACCCTAAAAATTATGTGGGTAACTTGATGCTACTCATCGTGGGTGGGAACGATACTACTCGGAACTCCATGTCAGGTGGTGTTCTATTTTTGAATGAAAACCCCAGGCAATTTCAGCGGGTTAAGAGTGATCGATCACTCATTCCTTCAATGGTTTCTGAGATTATTCGTTATCAAACACCGCTGTCACATATGCGGCGGACCGTGACGCGGGACTTTGAGTTTCGTGGGCAGAAAATGAAGGCGGGAGATAAGGTCATTCTTTGGTACTGTTCAGCGAATCGGGATGAGACGGCTATTCCCAATGCCGATCAGTTCTTGATTGATCGAGAGAGTGTCAGAAACCATGCCTCGTTTGGCTTCGGTATTCACAGATGTATGGGTAATAGACTTGCAGAAATGCAGCTACGCGTAGTCTGGGAAGAGGCACTAAAACGGTTCAGTGACATAAAGCTCATGTCTCCCCCCACTCGGCTTTGCCATAACTTTGTGCGGGGATATTCCTCAATGCCAGTGCAGGTAACGCGGTACTAGTGACGGTTATCGTATGGGACTCCTCCTCGGGTGGTTCAGTTCTGCAATGTACCTTGTGTAACCCCTCTCGCGAGTGCCGTAATGGCTGATATACCTTTGTCAGAAAATGCACTGCTTAACGCCGTCGGCATTGATGGCTGCAGAGCCGGCTGGGTAATAGCCTTTAGGGACGGTAAGGAAATCCGATTGGTCATCATTGCCCAGCTCTCCGATCTCAATGATTTATTACACCCGCACGCTTCGGTCATGATCGACATGCCCATTGGTCTTACTGATGGTCCCAGTGTTAGGGGCTGCGACGCGCTTGCTCGAGAGAAGCTGCGACCTCACAGAAGCTCGAGTGTATTTGGTGTGCCTGCGCGTCAAGTGACACGTTGTAACGATTATTCTCAGGCAAATGCGTTATCACGCGAACTTTCCGGTAAGGGCATTAGCAAGCAAGCGTTCTATTTGTTTCCTAAGATCCGAGAGCTCGATGATTGGCTATCGTCGAGGGACAGAAGAGGGCGCTGGTCGGAGTGTCATCCAGAGGTGGCTTTTGCAAGTCTTAATGGTGGAGAGCCGCTCACTGAGTCGAAGAAAACGGAGGCGGGTAACCAAGCACGTCAGGCGCTCCTCGCAGAGTTGGGGGTGTTTGAGCCAGCCATTGAGAAATCGCTTGCAACTTATCGTCGAAGAGATGTGCTCGCCGATGACTTGCTAGACGCTCTGGTTTGCTTGTTGACTGCTGAACGGCAACCGAATGATCGGCAGCATCTGCCAGAGTACGCCCCCGTTGATGAACGAGGGCTTACTATGGAGATAGTTGCGCCAGCGCTCAGCTAGCGGCTTTCAGTGCTGAGTCGCGCTCGCTGTCCGCTGGACTGGCCTGTGGACCGCGAATCAAACCGCCAGGTGTGGCACCGGAGTGTTGACCATTATCGAAGGTCATAACACCTGACTTGAAGGTGGCTTTGTAGCCGGTCGCAGATTGCAGTAAACGCTTTCCACCCGCGGGTAGGTCGGTTGCCACCCACGGTCTGCTCATGCCAATCTTATCGAGTTCAATAACATTGATATCGGCGAGATATCCCGGTGCGAGAATGCCTCGATCATCCAATCCGTAAACCTTAGCTGTGTCCGCACACTGGCGCTTGATCGCCTCGCTGAGGCTCAGTCGGAAGCCGTCGCGATCGCGAACCCAGTGCTGCAGCATAAAGGTGGGAGAGGCCGCATCGCATATCGTTCCGCAGTGAGCGCCCCCGTCTGACAGCGAATTAATGCAATCGTCCGATTGTAAAATGGGTTCGAGAAAGTTCAGATTGCCATCAGCGTAGTTGAGTAGCGGGAAGTAAATAAAGCCGTTACCGCCGTCGCGCATCATGAGATCGTAGGCAAACTCTTCGGGCGATTGGTTCGCCGCTGCGGCGAGGCCAGCAATTGACTCTGCTGCGGTTGGTTCATAGTTAAAGCCATCGGACAGTTCATATTGCATTGTCCATGCGCCAGCCATCATTTCAGCGAGAATTTGAATATCGCTGTCGGGATAAATGGATTCTTCCGAGATGAGTTTCGCTTTAAACGCAGGGTCAGACAGCCGCTCGTGCTGCGCCGCTGGCTCGAGTTCTGCCACTTCGGCCCAGCTGGGCTTGAATGAGAAGGGGTTAAAGGTACATCTCCAGCCTAGGATAAGGCCCGTTCCGCGCATTGAGATTTGTGCAAGGATATTCGCTCCCTGCGCGTTCTGCTCGCGCATTTGTGCCATCTGATCGTCAAAGCTCATCGCTTTGATGGGTGATTGCAATGCCGTGAAGGTGACGGGCAAACCCGTTTCACGACTGAGGTCGCCCATCCAGTCAAACTCGTTCCACTCGGGAACAAGGTCGCTGGCCATTTCGAAAACGCCGTGGCCAACGCGTGCCATGCCTCGGCCAATACCAATGAGCTCTTCCGGCGTCGCTGTGGTCCCGGGTACGAGCTCGCCGTCGATCGATTTGTGAAGCACGGTTCGAGAGGTTGAGAAGCCCAGAGCACCTGCTCGCAGGCCTTCCTCAACAATATTGGCCATGCGGGCAATATCCGACTCAGTAGGGTTCTCGTTGGCTGCGCCGCGATCACCCATCACATAGGCGCGAACTGCGCCGTGCGGGACGTGAGTTGCAACGTCGACCGTTCTCGGCATCTCCTCAAGCGCATCAAGGTATTCAGGGAAGCTTTCCCAATTCCAAGACATGCCCTCAGAAAGTGCAGAGCCTGGGATGTCCTCGACACCTTCCATTAAACCAATCAACCAGTCGTGCCGATCCGGCGCTGCCGGTGCAAAACCTACGCCGCAGTTACCCATAACAACAGTCGTCACACCGTGCCAAGAAGAGGGCGCCATTTCCTGATCCCAGGTAGCCTGACCATCGTAGTGAGTGTGAATATCGACGAAGCCCGGTGCGACATAGCAACCGTCAGCTTCGTATACCTTCTCCGCTTCGCCTAAGTCGGTTCCAACCGCTACTACCTTGTCGCCCGAAATAGCGACATCCGCTACGTAAGGCTCGCAACCTGTGCCGTCAACGACCGTGCCGCCTTTGATTAGAAGGTCGAAACTCATAACCTATCCTTCGCATGTGTTAATTTTTGATGGACCACTTATCCAGAAGAGGCACTGCAGTGTCAAGTAACACTAAAGAGATGTCTGATGGTAAATCTAGAGGCAAATACGATTGAGTTTGTCGACTAAGCGCCTTACGGTTTGATGGTGTTATGAAGAAGTTGAAAGCGAGTATCTGGGGGCGCTATGAATTTTGATATTCCACAGGACATACAGCAATTTCTCGATGAGGTGGACCGCTTTATTGAGCGCGAGATCAAACCGCTAGAAGAGTCAGACGACAATATGCGGTTTTTTGATCACCGACGCGAGGATGCCCGTACCGACTGGGATCGCCAGGGACTTCCGAATGAAGAGTGGGAGGCCTTGCTAGCAGAGGCCAAGCGCCGCGCGATCGCCGCAGGTATATTCAGTTACCCCTTCCCCAGCGAACATGGCGGTCGAGACGGCGGCAACCTAGGGATGGCCATTATCCGGGAGCACCTAGCTGCGAAAGGGCTTGGGCTGCATAACGATCTGCAGAACGAGCACTCTGTGGTGGGGAATAACATAGGCCTGTTGCTGATGCTTGAGTACGGGACACCCGAACAGCAGGTGGAGTGGTTGCCCGGACTCAAAAATGCCACTAGGGGTTTTGCCTTTGGAATCACCGAGCCTGATCACGGGTCTGACGCCACGCATATGGAGACAGTAGCCCACCGAGACGGTGATGACTGGGTAATCAACGGCGTGAAGACATGGAACACCGGCGTCCACACGGCGCATAGCGACATGGTGATGGCACGAACCTCGGGCAGTGCAGGTGATGCCGGTGGCATCACAGCGTTCATGGTGCCGATGGATGCGCCGGGCGTCGAGGTCGAGGAGTATCTATGGACGTTTAACATGCCATCCGACCACGCGCGGGTACGTTTCACCAACGTCCGCGTCCCCGACTCGGCGATTTTTGCCGGCGAAGGTAGGGGGCTTCAGGTGGTGCAGCACTTCTTTAATGAAAATCGAATTCGGCAGGCGGCTTCGAGCTTGGGTGCCGCGCAATATTGCGTCAACGAGGCGGTTGCCTATGCGAAGGAACGCAAACCCTTCGGCAAACCACTGGCCAGTAATCAGGCAATCCAGTTCCCACTCGTTGATCTTCAGGCCCGTTGCGAGATGCTGAGAGCACTTATACACAAGACCGCTTGGTTAATGGATCGTGATGGTGCGTTCTCAGTGTCAGATAAAGTATCTATCTGTAATTATCAGGCCAATCAGCTCTGTTGCGAAGCAGCCGATACAGCTATGCAGGTACACGGTGGTATCGGCTATTCACGCTACAAGCCGTTTGAGCATATTTATCGTCACCACAGACGGTACCGAATTACCGAGGGCGCGGATGAAATTCAGAAGCGCCGCGTGGCGGGGTATCTTTTTGGCTTTATGAGTCAGAGAAAGCCCAAAGGTGTGAGCTAATACCCGTGGAGCCCTCGTTTGAGAACAATCTCGCTACTGTGATTGCGAGGCGCTTTGAAGGGGCCAAACTGACGTCTGTTAATCAGCTGACAGCAGGTGCATCGCAGCAGACGTTTCGCCTTACCGTCGAGGAGGGTTCCGGCGAGACATCGGTGTATGCCTTTCGCCGGGCTCAACCCGGTTTGGAGTCTTCGTCCTACGGGCAGTTGCCGCCTAGCCTTGAAGTAGAGCTTCTACAGCTTGCTGCTGAGGGAAACGTTCCAGTCCCAGAAATACACTGTGTAGTGGGAGCTGAGGATGGTTTAGGTGATGGTTACATCATGGAATGGCTAGAGGGCGAGACCATGGGGCAGCGCATCATAAAACTGCCTGAGCTCGCAGATGCCCGCGAATCTTTGGCGTTTGAATGCGGACAAGCATTGGCGCGAATCCATGCATTACCGGTTTCAAGGTCACTCTCGGAAAAGCTTCATAGTGTGTCGCCTGAGGCCTTGGTGCGAGAGACTTGGGATGCCTACAAAGCGCTTGATACCCCTCAATCAATGATCGACTACACGGCACAGTGGTTGCTGAGCCACTTGCCACAAGATTCGAGAACGACGTTGGTTCATGGGGATTTCAGGAACGGCAATTTGATGGTGACGCCAGACGGTATCAAAGCGGTTCTCGATTGGGAGCTTTGCCATATCGGCGACCCAATGCGGGATCTTGGCTGGCTTTGTGTGAATTCGTGGCGGTTCGGTAACCGATCGCTGCCAGTAGGTGGATTTGGAAGGGTCGAGGAGCTCGTTGCCGGCTATGAGTCTGTATCAAGCCACCGCGTAGATCGGGATGCACTCCGATTCTGGGAGGTATTTGGCTCATTCTGGTGGTCAATTACGACACTTGGGATGGCAAAAACCTGGCGAACAGGCGAGACGCCCTCGGTAGAGCGCCCGGTGATCGGGCGGCGAAGCACCGAGGCGCAAATGGATTGCGTGAATCTCCTGATTCCGGGCAAAGTAACATCGTTAATTGAGGCGGTTGAAGATCAAAATTTGCCGTCTGCGAGTGAGCTCATCAATTCGGTTCAGTCGCACCTGCGTGAACACGTAGCAGAAAAACTTGAGGGCGCGGATAAATTCTTAGTTCGAGTTGCCATTAACTCGCTCTCTATCGCTGATCGAGAACTTGCTTACCGTGATCAAGCAGAGCGGGCTGAGCGGGTAGGTTTAAGCGCGTTACTGAGCGACCCGGAAAATGCTGACAGGCCCTTTGCTGCGGACGCTGCAGACATGTGCGGTAAGGCCGACACATTGGCAGATCTTAGATGGCGGTTAGTCACAGCACTTAGAGAACATAAGCCACTCAATGCAAAAATCCTCGAGGAACACCTGCGTCAAACAGTGGCTCACAGACTCTTCATAGATCAGCCGAAGTATTCAGCACTAATCGACTGAACATTTACAGCAGTTGATCTACAGAGATGCTAATTAACGGATTGCAATTGGCCAATGTCTTGGCAGTACCCAAGTGCGATCTTCTCTGGATAGTAGCGTCAAAAATTGCGCCCGGAGAGTGGCCCCCCGCCCTAGAATCGAACTAGGAGCCCAGCTTTAGGAGAGCCGTGTTTTATCCATTAAACTAGCGGGGGATTAGTCACCGGTCTTAAAACTGCGATGACGACGCGGAAGATACAATAGCCCGATAGGACGGTCAAAGCTCGTTGATTTATCCTTGCAGTAGCGTATCGGGGTTATCATGACCCCACGTGTCAGCAGAGGCAACTTGTGTCATCCCGAAGAGTGCAATTTAAGTCCGCCGTGAGCGGTCAACGCAAATCCTCGCAAAGAATCGATGACTTTGAAGTTGTTATTCGTGATTTGACGAGCGACGGTCGCGGGGTCGGAGAGGCTCCTGACGGACAGGTTGTCTTTGTTGGTGGCGCTTGGGTGGACGAGCGTGTTCATGTACGGCGCACGCGTCAGGGCGCTAAGACAAGTACCCAACTCATCAACGTTATTGATGCTTGTGAAGAGCGAGTAGAGCCTGCCTGCACGCATCATCGTGAGAATCAATGCGGTGGCTGCCCTTGGATGTTTATCAGCTATGAAGCGCAGTTATCCGCCAAAGCCGATAAATTGAAAGCTTCGCTTGAGTCGCTCAATGCAAGTCAAATAGCCCCTATCGTTCATCCGTCACCACGCCAGTGGGGTTATCGCAATCGCGCGCAGCTAAAAACAAATGGAAAGGCCTTGGGTTATTTGGCAACTAGTTCTCATGACATTGTGGACGTCAGTATCTGTCCAATACTAACGGAGCCAAATCAGGCGGAACTCACACAGCTTCGAGAGGAGCTGCCCAATAATAAATGGCGGCCTAAATCGAGGCAAAAGTGGGTGACTTTGGATATCGATGATCAGCGATCGTCAACGTTGGTTAATCAACGTCAACCCTTTCGACAGGCCAACGATGATCAAAATGCCGCCATGAGCCGATGGCTGGCTGATACCCTCAAGTCACTTGTGCCATCGGCTGGGGTTCTAGAATTATTCTGTGGTAGCGGCAACTTGACCTCAGTTCTCGCTGGCTGCTTCCCCAACCACCAGATAACGGCGGTAGAGGGGGACGATTGGGCGCTCGAACAACTGTTATCCCTTGGGCTTCCCAACGTGGAGACACAAGGCAGAAATCTCTTCAGCGCGACAGACATTGCGGCTATGTCGGCGATCCTTCCCGAGGGTCAAGGGATCGTTTTGGATCCGCCCAGAGACGGCTTGAAGGAGCGTAATGCACTGATTCCTTTATTCTCTGAGTCGCCGTGGGTGGTTTATATATCCTGCAACCTCGCTACGTGGCAGCGTGATGCTCACTTTCTTCAAGAGCAGGGTTTGAGTCTCACGCAAGTCGAGGGGTTAGACATGTTCCCGCAAACACCGCATCTAGAGGTGCTGTCGGTGTTTGAGCGGAAGCACTGAGTCTTTTCTGCGAGTGTTGAAAGGGTGTCGCACGACTACTATTTAGTGTTGCGAATTAATGGTGCTAAGAGCAGCGGTGCAAAAAAGCAGTGGTTCAAAAGAGACGTGGTATAGAAGAGCGTTAAGCAGCCACTCAATCGGGCCTTTTGGGTCGTGTACTGACTTACTCCACATCGACTTTCGATGGCCTGACTTAGGCTTGTAGATAGGCTGCAACATCACTAAAACTTCCGCTGAAGACAACCCGGCGCTTTTTGGACTTGAGTTGATAGTCGTACATTGGGTCGTAGTAATCCCTGAGCAAAATTTCTATCCACTCTTTGTGTGCGTTTGCATCGCCGGCACGGTGCTCTGAAATAGCACTCTCGAGAATCGTGGATAAGGCCGAATACCGAACACCACCCAAACGCTTCTGAATATTTTGCATGCTGGCTCTAAGCGATTCAGCGAAGACCTCAAACGCGTGTGCTTCATCAGCGTAAGCTTCACACCAGTCCCTGTGATTTTGAAGAATGTAGTTTTCCCAGGAGTGGTCCACACGCTCATTCAAGCCCGCCTCAATGGTGATGACAGGAGAGCTCGCCAAGGCGGCCTGAAGAGGTAAGGGTAGGGCGCAGCGCCCGATGAGACGGCTCTCATCCTCGACTGCTACTGTCGCTACCTCTCTATGCCACACCTTAAGGAAGGCGATCGAAACCGCGTTCTCAAAATTGATCTGGCTGGGTTGCGGTGTAACGCGCTTACCGAAGGCACTGCCTCGATGATTGGCTAAACCCTCGAGATCAATCGTTGCGAGTCGCGACGATTCACCGCATTGGTTGAGCATTGCTGTTTTGGCGACACCCGTCCGGCCCGCGACAACGACAATATTCAAATCGTGCAAGGCGGATTCTAGGCCATCGATGAGAAAACGGCGGAGCGCTTTATAGCCTCCCTCTATCAAAGGGACATCAATTCCGCACTCTCTCAGCCAGTCTTGTGTCGTTTGCGATCGTAGCCCGCCTCGAAAGCAGAAAAGTGCTGCGGTTGGTGATCCCTCAAACGCCTGAATCCAGCTGGAGAGTCGTTCAGCCTTTGTATCACCCGAGACAAGTTTGTGGCCGAGAGCTATAGCTGCCTTCTGTCCCTGCTCGGCGTAACAAATGCCAACCTGCTCTCGCTCAACGTTGTTCATCAATGGGAGGTTTACTGCCGTTGGGAAACTACCTTTCTCGAACTCGATGGGTGCTCGCGTATCCACCAGTACGCGATCCTCAGCAAAAAGGCGCAGGAACTCACTGGGAGTAATGTTATTCGGGTTGGATTTAGTCACGAAGTATCATCTTGGGCGTGCTCGAAGCTGCTGTAGACAGCGTGCCAATCGACGTGCTGGGAAGGTCTGCTGCCTGCAAGACCGATTGCACCTGTGCACAGGCCTCGGGTCTCACGGATACCAGGAGGCCTCCGCTGGTTTGGGGGTCGCAGAGAATGGCGCGCTGAAAATCTGACAGCTCGGGCATGTGATTTGCGACGGACTCGAAGTTACGCCCCGTGCCCCCGGGAATGCAGCCTTGATCGATGTAGAGCTGTAAATCTCCGAAGGTGGGAATTGCGGACCAATCGAGCGTGGCGTCAAGCCCACTGCCTCGCATCATCTCAGTGAGATGTCCTGCGAGGCCAAAGCCAGTGACATCCGTCATCGCTGTCACGCCATCGATGGAAGATAGCTCAGCGCCAATCATGTTCAACGTTCGCATGCTCTGACTCGCGAGCACCAAATCTCGAGACGAGGCTTTCTCACGTTTTCCTGCGGTACTGATAATGCCGACACCCAGCGGTTTGGTCAGAAAGAGAGCGTCACCTGCTGTAGCCGTGTCGTTCCGCCTGAGACGGTCTATGTCGACCAGCCCGGATACTGCGAGGCCAAAAATAGGCTCTGAGACATCGATGCTATGGCCTCCCGCAAGCGCGATACCTGCTTCTGCGCAAGTGGCACGAGCACCCGCAAGTACTTTGCTTGCGACCTCAGGTGCGAGTGTATCCACCGGCCAACCCAAAATTGCGATGGCCACGGTAGGCCGGCCGCCCATGGCGTAAATATCACTGATAGCATTGGTTGCTGCGATCTGACCGAAGTCCCAAGGGTCATCAACGATTGGCGTGAAGAAGTCCGTGGTACTCAGCAGGGCACGCCCGTCGCCGATATCCACTGCTGCCGAATCGTCTCGTGAGTCGTTGCCAACCAGTAAGGCCGCTGTATTGTTGGTGCTCTCATCACCACCACTTCCTGTCTCAACACCCGTCAGTATGCGACGTAAAACCTCGGGTGAAAGTTTGCATCCACAACCTGCTGCGGGACTGAATTGCGTGAGTCGGATTGTTTCCGTTGTCATACTGCTCTCAAATACTGCTGAGTGATTGGGTGAGTTTAATTCATTGAAAAAATGCTGCGCTCGCTTCATGCTCACGCCGATGTTCAATGTTGTACCCACAAACTCTCGCATAGTCCGTAGCGCTTGTCTCCTCGCGCTGCTGTGCGGCAAGCTGTTGAGCCTCTCGGCGATTGCCGAGTCCGCTGCTGAAACTGTTGATGAGACAGTTGAGCATTCGAGGCAAAAATTCCAGCTTGCCGTAAAGGAATTAAGATCGGGTGCAGGACCACGCTATCAGTTATTGCGGCAAGAACTCGCTGATTACCCGCTAGCGATGTACCTAGATGCACTCGTTATCGAGGGTAACTTGCATTACGCGACCGCAGACGAGATGAAGACATTTATGGCGTCGGCTGGCGACTCACCGCTTGCCATGCGCACGTTACGAAGTTTTGTACGCCACAAAGTTGAAGATCGTCGTTGGCAAACAATTATCGAAGTCACCGATCGATCTGATCTAAGCACTGAGCTGAGCTGTCACAGAGCCCACGCCCTCTTGAACAGGCGGCGTGCAAGCAGCGCGATACCCCTCCTCAACAGTGCATGGAGCGTGGGAAAGTCCCAGATAAAAGCCTGTGATCCTGCGTTCAAAACATGGTTCAAGCATTCGGGCCCGACTGACGATGTTGTCTGGGAGCGCGCGCTGAAAGCGGCAGATGCACGTAACAGTTACCTTTTAAGGTATCTGCAACGGTTTGCTTCGAGAGATTTAAAGCGCAGTTTGGCCGACTTAGCTGAGATTTATCGCCGACCTGATCGCGTTACTCAGAAAGTACGTGGGCGTGCAGTTCATCAGCGGGATATTGCTTATGTCGGTGTAAAACGGCTCGCTCGAGTAAATCCAGGTAAGGCTTACAACGCCCTACAAGAACTGAAAACAAGATTCGATTTTGAAACTGGTCAGTTAAGTGAAATGCAGGGTCTCATCGTGCGCCACAGTCTGTTTGCAAAGAGCGCAGCCCCAGCTCAGTGGATACTTGAACAGCTTATGGCACTTGATGACGATGAACTCACTGAAATCCACCTGCGAGCGAAGATAGAAACGGCTGATTGGACGGGTTTCAGAGAGGCATACACGTGGCTCTCAGCGGAAAAGCAAAGCACGGATGAATGGCGCTATTGGCGGGCCATTGCGGCGGGGCCAGGGGAGGCTGAGTTGGCGCAAACGACGTTTGAGCAACTCGCTGAAGGACGCGGTTTCCACGCCTATCTTGCAGCAACCACATTGGCTAAACCGTTGTCCTTGGGGATGATGCCGGATGCGGCAGAGGAGACGATAACGGCGAGCCACGCTGTCGTTGAGCGCGTTAGTGAGCTTCTCGCCTTAGGCATGGATTGGGAGGCGCGAACTGAGTTTCGTAGTGGGCTTGATGAACCCGATATTGCGCTCTCCTTGGCAGAATTAGCCGCTTCTAGTGAAAGACATTCGTGGGCTATTGAAGCAGCTGCCGCAGCAGGCGCATGGGGGCGGGTGGATTTACGTTTTCCCTTGGTATTCGAGGATGAGTTTGAGAGTGCCGCTAAGGAGTCGGGCTTGTCTGTCGAGGCTCTGTTGGCGGTTGCACGGCGGGAAAGTGCCTTATCACCCGATGCCGTCTCCGAGGTGGGTGCGCGGGGCCTCATGCAACTTATGCCCAGCACGGCTCGGCTTACTGCGAGAAAGCATAACTACCGATACTCGCGCTCGCGGTTGATGCGCCCTGGCTACAATACAGCTGTGGGCGGTCTCTACTACGCCGATTTAATCGACAACTATGGGGGCAACCGAGTCTTGGCTTTGGCTGCTTACAACGCTGGACCTAACAGGGTTAGACGCTGGCGTGAGGGTGGGTTGAGTGTCGCACGCTGGGTCGACACCATCCCATTCAAGGAAACCAGAGAGTATGTTCGTGCCGTCTTGGCGTACAACGTGATATACAGTCTTAAAGCGGGCACTGCGGTTGAGTTTCTATCCGAGTCTGAGCTTGCGCCAAATTATTAAAAACCATTACCAAAATAAGGGGTGATAACAATGAAAAGTCTTCAGATGCAATCCTGCGTTCACAGCGAGGGCACGATTGAGTGCGCGTTGTTTGAAGTGGATATTCCGACACCAGGCGACAACGAGGTGATGGTTAAAATAGAAGCGTCACCCATTAACCCCTCAGATCTCGGTCTAATGTTTGGTGCAGCTGACGTTGACTCAATCAGGGCGTCAGAGCGCAACGGTCATCCATCGATTGTGCTGGATGTTCCCGCCCCCGCCATGCGCGCTATGGCAACACGTATTGGTGAGTGGCTACCGGTCGGTAACGAGGCGTGTGGAACCGTTGTAGAAGCCGGTGCAAGCCCAGAGGCGCAGGCATTGCTGGGTAAGCGAGTCGCACTTTTTGGCGGGGAGATGTACTCAGATTACCGCACTGTGTCGATCTTTCAGGTTATCCCGCTCTTGGATTCGACGACGCCAGAGGAGGGTGCATCATGCTTTGTGAACCCCATGACGGCCCTCGGTTTCGTCGAGACCATGAAGATGGAAGGACATAAAGCCATTGTCCATACCGCTGCTGCATCGAACTTGGGACAGATGCTGAATCGCATTTGCCTCAACGACGGAATACCGCTGGTCAATGTTGTTAGAAGCGAAGAGCAGGTTGCGTTGCTAAAAGGTCAGGGTGCAGAACATGTTGTGAACAGCTCCGCAGACGATTTTAACGAGCAACTCAGCACGGCGCTCAACGCGACGGGCGCTACGCTCGCTTTTGATGCTATTGGCGGAGGAAGGCTAGGTAACGCCATTTTGATGGCTATGGAGGCTGCGGCGGTAGAGCGCATGACTGAATGGTCACGCTACGGTTCTAATGAATATAAGCAACTCTACATCTACGGCGCTCTGGATCTGGCACCAACAACGCTTAATCGCGGCTACGGATTTTCATGGGGCATTGGTGGATGGTTGCTCACGCCATTTATGATGAAAGCAGGCAGAGAGGTTGTGGAGCGCATGCAAGCCCGAGTCGTAGCTGAGTTAACGACAACGTTCGCGAGTAGTTATTCAGATCGTATTAGCCTTGCTGACTCGGTAACGCCGTCAGCGGGTGCTAAGTATGGCGTTCGTCGCACAGGTCAGAAGGCGTTGATTACCTTCTAAACTCAGTGCGGATCTAGCCACCTGCAAGCTTGCAGGTATAGCCCAGGGCTTCTAGCTCAGCCTTACAGGTTGCTCGCTGGTCGCCCTGGATTTCGATATTGTCGCCCTTTGTAGCCCCACCCACGCCGCAACGCTGTTTGAGCTTTTTGGCAATCGTTTTAAGTTCGTCAGGCGATAACGCGAGGCCTGTTATCACGGTAACGGCCTTTCCGCCTCGACCTTTTGTTTCGCGGGAGATGCGAGCGATACCGTCTCCCTCAGTTGCAGGACGGTCTTTACCGCACACGCAGTCGCTGACAGTCCGCAAGCACTGCGGGCACAACCTGCCACGATCCGTACTGTAGACAGCGCGAGAACCTTTTTTCGCCTTCAAGTTGATTGCCCTTTAACCATTTGCTGCCAGTAAAGTCTATCAGTTGCCATCCCTCGTCTGCGCTTTTGATACGAAAAAACAACGGGTAGGATAAGCGCATGGATGATAACGATATCAAGGCCCATTTGGCCGAATTAGAGGCCAAGATCGCGTTTTTAGAGGTGGCTAACGACGAACTTGAGCAGGCACTGCTGAGTCAGCATAACCGGCTTGAGCGAACCGAAGTTATCGTCAGTGAACTTCGTAATAGATTGAGGGAGCAGGCGGCTCTTATTGAACATCTGGGGGATGCAGAGGACGAACCGCCACCGCCACACTACTGAGCCGAAGATAAGATTAGATAACAAGAATTAAACGGATAATAACTATGTTTAAACGTGCACTTATCGCCATCGTGGCGATTCTGGTTGTTGCTAGCATCTACCTATCGAATTTGGTGAGCGACCCTGAGCCTCCGCGCCATCAGGTTTTCCTCCAGGGTGAGGTGCTCACCATGGATCCTACAAACCGTATCGTTGAGGCTGTCAGCGTTCGCGGTGGGCGTATTGAGTCAATAGGTACGAGTGAAGAGATTAGTGCGCTAGTAAACAGTCAGACTGAGGTTGTCGATCTGGCTGGTAGAACGCTTATCCCGGGTTTTGTTGATGCACACGGGCACTTTCCAGGCTCGGGTCAGACAGCGTTTACTGTCGACCTAAATAGTCCGCCAATCGGCGATACCGAGTCGATCCCTGAATTACTCGAAAAACTCCGCCAGTTTGGCGAAGAGAAGACCGATGGATGGTTGATTGGGAGTAACTACGATGACACGTTGCTGGCTGAAAAACGGCATCCGACCCGAGACGACCTAGATAAGGTTTCAGCAACCCGTCCGATTGCGGTTGTGCACGTGTCGGGGCATCTGATGGTGCTTAATTCGGCCGCGCTCGAGGAAATGCATATTGATGAAACCACTCCCGATCCGGAAGGGGGACACATCGTCCGCGATATGAATTCACCGGATAAGCGTCGACCAAACGGCGTGCTGGAGGAAACCGCGACACATCACGCTCGAGAGAAAACACTCGACCTTTCTGCAAGTGATGTATGGGAGATGACCAAGCTCGCGTCGAATGAATACTTGGAGCACGGTGTGACAACAGCGTCCTCGGGAGGCATGCCCAAAGCGTTGGCTAGCTTGTTAGGCCCCATGTCGGAGTACAACCAAATACCGGTTCGAGTCGCGCTGTTCCCATGGTTCAATGAGGTCGGAGAGCAATTGATTAGCGGTGAGGTCACCCTCGATCAGTTTGAGGGCGGTCGCGTTGTGGTGCCTCGGGTGAAAATCATCGCAGATGGCAGTATTCAGGGTTTCACGGGGTATCTGAGCCAGCCTTACCACAGACCCTACAAAGGGGATGAGGAATACCGAGGTTACCCTGCTGTGCTGAGGGATGCGCTGTTCGAGCAAGTCGAGGGGCTCTACAAGCAACGAGTTCAAGTCGCTATTCATGGAAACGGGGACGCCTCAATTGAGGACGCGCTCGATGCTATTGAAGCCGCAAGCAAGAAGCATCCATGGCCTGAGGCAAGGCCCCTCATTATCCACGCGCAAATGACGCGTAAAGATCAGATCGCCCGCATGGCTGAACTGGGCGTCACACCAAGCTTTTTTGCTGCGCACACTTTTTTCTGGGGAGATCGGCATGCGGGTATCTTCATGGGGCCTGAGCGTGCTGCCAATATGAGCCCCGCTAAGTGGGCGCAAGATGCAGGGGTTCGCTTCTCATCACACATGGATACACCCGTGACGCCTATGCGCCCCTTACAAGCGGTTTGGAGTCCTGTTGAGCGTAAAACAAAGACGGGGGTCGTCTTGGGCCCTGATCAACGTATCGATCGCATGTCCGCTCTGAGAGCCGTAACTATTGACGCAGCCTGGCAAGTTTTCATGGATGACCAGATAGGCTCGATCGAGCCTGGGAAAATTGCAGACTTGGTGGTGTTATCCGGAAGCCCCCTGACAGCCCCTGACATGCGGAAGCTCAAGGTGGATATGACCATCATCGATGGTGTGACGCATTTTCAACGCTAGCTGAGATCTCGAGTGGTGGATCGCCAGGTGCGCAATTCGTTAACTAACGTGTCTGGCACTTCCAGTGCCGCGAAGTGACCGCCCCGCTCAAAGCTGTTGTTGAAATGCGTTAGCTGCTCGAACCTACCGCGCGCCCAACGTTCTGACGTGCGCATGATTTCATTGGGAAACACGCTGAGACCGATGGGCCGCGATATGGCGGCCATGTTGGTGCTGTTAAAGCTTTCCCAATATAGACGAGCGGACGAGGCGCCAGAGTTGGTCATCCAGTACATCATAACGCTGTCCAGTAGCAGATCTTTGCTCAACACATTCTCCGGATGACGAATGTTGTTGCGCTCGCAATCCATCCAATACGCAAATTTCTCGACGATCCATGCCATTTGCCCTGCGGGCGAGTCAGCGAGTCCGTAGCCCAGTGTTTGAGGTCGAGTGCTCTGCTGTTTTGAGTAACCGGAGTCCCAATCAGTGTAGAACTGAAACGACTCAACAGCGTCGATCTCCTCGGGTAAAGGCTTGTCCATCGTCGACATATCCGGCGGCACCAGGGGCAGCGTGCAATGACCTGCAGCACATCGCGTGTTCTGCTGCATCAAAATAGCTTGCGTTACGATAGACCCCCAATCACCACCGTGTGCGTGGTAGGTCTGATAGCCGAGACGCGACATGAGCTCTTCCCACATTTCAGCAATCTGAGGAACGCCTACGCCGGTATCTCGAGGTTTATCCGAGAACCCAAACCCAGGTAATGCAGGCAGCACCACATGAAAGGCATCCTCAACTGAACCACCGTGTTTTGTAGGATTTGTCAGGGCCTCAATGACATCGAGATATTCAAGAACTGATCCGGGCCAGCCGTGTGTGATCAATAGAGGTGTTGCGGAACTATGCGGACTGCGATGGTGGATAAAATGAATGTCTAAACCGCTGATCTCGGTTTTAAAGTTATCGTATTGATTAAGTCGAGTGGGCACCCGGGATGGGTCGTAGTTCGTCATCCAGTAATCGACGAGTTCCTGCTGGTAAGACAGCGGCACCCCCTGAGACCAGTCTTCCACCGTCTCGGCGTTGGGGTAGCGCGTTTGCCGAAGTCTGCTTAATAAGTCGTCAATGGCGGAGCCATCGAAACTGGGAGAAAACGGGTGAATCGCCTCTGGGTACATGGAATCGCGCTCGCCGATAAAAGCATTACGTTAAGCAACGAGCGACGCGCACTCAAGTCTCTTTTTCCTCGCAAGTACGTGCTTACCAGCAAACACTAAGTAATGCCAAAGAAAAATATTTGCTACGTGCGCACCGCAGGCCGCAAGATACTGCAGGAGAAAACTAGCGCTCTAGAGCAGAGGCAAAGTCCGCTGCCATCTTCGCCTCAAGTCCTTCACGTACCTCAGTTTTTTCGACGTTGTTACCGAGCAAATAGGTAGAGCGCGGTTCGCGATCCAAGAATAGTTTTCCTGAAGACAAAGAAGCCTGTCTGGATTGTGCCATCCAGACAATGGTGTCTGCGCCTTCTTTATGCGATCTCAGCACCAGTCGCGTGATCTTGCGAAACAGGGGCAGCGACTTCTGGACGCCCGGGGTATCGGCCCAACCTGGATGCATGGCATTCACCACAATGTTGTCGTTTTCCCAGCGATTTGCCCAAATTTCCGTCATCACACTCAGCGCGCGTTTGCATTGTGCGTAAGCACGCGCACCGCGGTATCCATCCGCAGGCACATTCAGTCGCTTTAGGTTAAGGCGCTCTGCATACATACCTCCGGACACAACATTGATCACCCGCGCCTTTTTACACGAACGGCTTTCAGTAATTTCATCCGAAGAACTTTGCGGTGTTCCCAGTAACGGTTTTAGCCCCTCAGTAAGCCGCCAAGGAGAGAGAAGTAATAGTGCATAGCTCTGCTCCAATCCCTCGCTGGTATAGCTGTGCTCGTTGAAGAGTGCGCCCGCATTGTTGATCAGTACATCGACTTTTCGATTAGCGGCAATCAAACGACTAATGAGGGCTTCGGTATCCGATATCAAACTTAAATCAGCCAGCTCAAAGCTGATATCCGATCGCCCTGTTTCAACCAAGATGGTTGCAGCGGTTTCATCTGCTTTCTTTTGGCTTCGGACGACGAGTGTGAGCTCAGCGCCGGCAGCCGCAAGATCTATTGCCGCAGCTAAGCCAATGCCTGAGTTCGCTCCGGTCAGTAAAATATGTCTTCCCTCGAGACGTTCCGACATCGGGAGCCAGTCACGTTGTCCTGTGACGTAACCATGGCGAGTGAAGCATCGCAGAGCACGCCAGGTAATTTTATCAGCCTTTGTGTTGCGCGAACTCAACGTCGCCTCAGGTGCTGAGGCTTGAAGTGCGTTGGTTAGGGACGTCATGAGTTCGTCGGCGTGGTGGTTGAGACTGTCTTCCGAGCGATTCAACAAGGCACCGAACCCTAGCTTTGGATAGACACTCATGTGATAACTGATGTTGCTGCTGTCGGCGCTTTCCTTGAACTCGATCGTATCCTTCACGGTGAAGAATAGACTTCTTCCCTCCAAAACGATTTTCTGTGAGGGGGTGAGGTGAGTGATGACATAGGTCATCGGGTAAGAGAACCAACCAGCACTCAGTTTCACTTTGAATGTGCTGCCGCGTCCTACAGGTCCTCCGCCGATCTTTGAGGAAGAGGTCACCTGGCTATCCCACTCAACTAACTTTCTTAAGTCACTTAGGTAGTGGAAGCAGTCATGGGCGGAGCGGCTTACATTGATGGATCTCAAAATACTAATCATGCGCGCAGGCTACGTTGTGAGTCGGGTCGTACGGTAAGTCGACGAAGAATGGCGTTCGTTTGCGGTTTTACGTTCAATGAACCGAGGTAGTTTAGTTAGACGCAGCGATGAATCTGGGTGAGGGTAGGGACTTCAGGCAGCTAGACTCGGCTGTGGTCATTCGTCATGGTAGACCACTCTGAGCGGTTCGCCGAAGTCGTCGTACATTACCTGCTTACGTCGAGTGGGCTTTCGCTTACGCACCGGCTGTGGTTTTCTGCGTAGCTGGGCCTCGCGCCGACGTCGCAGGGTCTCGATGACGTCAGTGACCGGGGTGCGCGTCTGTGGTTTGCCCGAGAATATGGGTGTTTTAATCGGTGAGATCGCCTCATCAACGGCACTGACACCGAGTGGTACCGATTCGATTTCACCACCACCGTTCAAGAACGACCGAGTTTGGCGCTCGAGTCGCCTACGAATCTCTTGTTTTGATGGTGGTTTCTTCAATTTTTGGTCCTCTCACCCATTATAGACTCTGATGAACCCGTTAAAAACTGGGGCTGGCTTGTGCTTACTCCGATAGTTGTTAGTATCGATCGCCGTCACCTGTTGTTTACGGGCGATAGTTAGCGGATCTGGGGGAGTCATGCGAGCAATTAGGTCGGTCTTGGTGTTTTTGATCATGGCGATAACCGTCATTCCGCTCGCCTCAGTCCTTGTAATTTCCTCATTTTTAATGCCTTACCGAGTGACCTATTTCTGGATTGGTCGGCCTTGGCTCCAGCTTGCCATTGCCGCCGTCAAGTGGGTCGGTGGTGTCGACACCCAAATCACTGGATACGACAATCTCCTTAACGCTGCAGATGCGGGGCATCGCGTCATAATCTGTAGCAAACATCAGTCAACCATGGAGACGTTTTTCTTTCCGAGTGTCATGAGCCACCCGGTCGCTTACGTCTACAAAAAAGAGCTCAAGTTAGTTCCATTTTTCGGATGGGCCATTGGGCGGCTTCATATGGTCCCGATTGATCGCAGCGCCAAGGGTGACGCTTGGCAGCGCGTTGCAACGATCGGCGCGTGTCTCATGGACCAGGGAAAGTGGATCATTATGTTTCCTGAGGCCACTCGATCAAAACGGGGTGAGCAAAAGCTATACAAGGCGGGCGCGGCGCGACTCGCGCTCGAGACCAATGCCGTTATCGTACCGATTGCAGCTGCTACCGGGCGATGCTGGCCGGCAAAGTCCTGGACTTTCATTCCGGGGCGGGCAGATTTTTCGATTGGGCCCGCAATAGTGCCAGAGTTAGGCGAGGATGCGATCGCCTTGATGGGTCGCGTGGAGAAATGGATCGAAGATGAAATGCGCGTCATCGACCCCGATGCCTATGATGAAGGGGTCTCGAGCGCTGCGTGACAAAGCGGCTCATTGGCGGCGAGTGGTGTCCGAGTTAAGAGCTGCCATAATCGAACGTCACATTTTCTCGCAGAGATAGAACCTTGTAGGTGCAGCAAAAAATAACTGATAAGAAGAGGGTGAAACATGGGAATTTACAACGATCACATTGTGCCGAGACTGGTTACTTGCGCTTGTGGAACAAAGCCTGTTCTTAGACAACGACAAAAAGTTGTCCCAAAGGCCTATGGCACGGTTCTAGAGTTCGGTATCGGCGCGGGTCAGAATTTGCCTCATTACACGGCCGACCAGGTGGATAAGGTGATTGGTGTGGATCCATGCACTAAATCTTGGGAGTTGGCAGCTGAGCGGGCGCGAGAGGCGAGCGTCGATATCGACTTTATTCAGGGGTCAGCCGAATCCATTCCGCTCGATGATGCTTCTGTGGATTCAATTTTAATTACCTTCACGCTCTGCACCGTCCCCAATCCAGAGGCCGCACTTGCTGAAGCGCGCAGGACCTTAAAGCCAGACGGTAAACTTTTTTTCTGTGAGCACGGGATTGCGCCCGATGAAAATGTTGCCAAATGGCAGCGACGAGTAAATCCGGTCTGGAAGCGCCTATTTGGTGGTTGTCACATCACTCGTGACACTAAGTCGTTACTTACTGACGCAGGCTTTGGTATTGATGCTGTCGAGCAGATGTATCTACCCGGCACGCCAACGATCGCGGGGTTCAATACCTGGGGTGAGGCCACCATTGCGCGCTGAAAGCGTGCTCCCTCGAAAACGTAGGATGCGCGCGGCGACCGGACATTTTGATTAACAATAAATAGAGAGCAACAAAGGTAGAATCCATGCACCGACCTGAACCGAATTTCAATCTTGCGGCGCAAGTACTCAAGCAAGCGGAGCAGCGCCCCGACAGCACAGCCATCATCTTCGAGGGCGCTGAGACAAGTTACGGAGAATTTGCGTCTCGAGTACGAAAACAAGCAGGATTGCTGAGAGACTCTGGTGTCTGTGTCGGTGACCGCGTTGGCTTTTTAGGTTTTAACCAGCCCAGTTTCATCGAGACGCTGTTCGCTACCATATCGTTAGGTGCCATCTTCGTTCCATTGAACTTCAGACTAACGGGTGAGGAGCTAACCTTCATCATCGGTGATGCGGGCGTACACTCCTTGGTAGTTGATTCGGAATTAGCGCCAGTCATACGGAGTGTGAAAGAGCGTCTTCCATGCCGTCACTACTTTTCAGTAGGTGGCGACGTCGATGGCTTCATGCCCCTTGAATCTGCTATGTCGTCAGCGTCTCCGCTGGAGGATGTCGTTGAGCTAGCAGCGCATGACACGCTTCTCATCATGTATACCTCTGGCACGACGGGCTTACCCAAAGGCGCCATGCTCACCCACGGGAACATTGTTTGGAACAATGTGAATGCGAGTTTGGCCTTTGGGAACAAAAGTACAGATGTCCTGCTGACGGCTGCACCCCTGTTTCATATCGGCGGCCTCAATGTCATGACTATTTCCGCACTTCAGGTGGGAAGCCCGTTGGTTCTGCTGAGGCACTTTGATCCCGGTGCGGTGTTGTCAGCGATTCAGTCATACAAGGTGACGCATATGTTCGGTGCGCCAGCGATGTTCTTGTTTATGGCACAACACCCAGAGTTTGAAGCTACGGACCTATCCTCGATTGATATGCTGATTGTGGGTGCCGCACCGTGTCCGGAATCTCTGATATCGCTTTATGGTGACCGGGGCATTAGCTTCTGTCAGGGATACGGTCTGACGGAGACCAGTCCATTTGCCTCTTTCCTCGGACCCGAACGTTGTCTTGAGAAATTGGGGTCAGCGGGATTATCACCCGTGCTCACCGAATTGCGCATTGTCGATGCCAACAACATTTCTGTTGCGCCAAATGAGCGTGGAGAGATTTGTGTTAAAGGTCCAAATATTATGAAGGGCTACTGGAATCGTCCCGAGGCGACTGCCAAGGCGATCGATGCTGAGGGGTGGTTCCATTCGGGAGACGTGGGTTATCTCGACGAAGAAGGATACCTCTACATCTGCGACCGCTTGAAAGATATGGTCATTTCCGGTGGAGAGAACGTCTATCCAGCAGAAGTCGAAAGTGTCCTTTTTGAGCACCCTTCGATCGCTGAAGTCGCTGTTATCGGACTCCCCGATGAAAAATGGGGGGAGGCGGTGACCGCGGTCGCTGCGCTGAACGCGAACCAAACGTTGACGCTTGAAGAATTGCGCTCTTTTGCCGACCCCAAGCTTGCTCGCTACAAGCTTCCACTTCGATTGCATCTGGTGCCGGAGTTGCCGCGCAACCCAGCAGGTAAAGTTTTGAAGTTCCAACTTCGTGAACAGCTGAGCTAGGTCTTCTGGGCTAGTGTTTGTTGTTCGCGCGTCTTTGTCGCCACGATTTCATGCGTGGGCGTCCTTACAACAGGCACTCTTTGCGCGTCGGAGCCTCCCTTGGCGTGTTTTTCTCGCCAGCCTGATTGCACTCTCCTTTGGTTGCAGTAGTGGCCCTGTGAAGCAAGAGATTACTCGTATGGCTTCCCCAGTCGATATGAGTGGCCACTGGGAAATGGATTACGCAAAAAGCGATAACCTGCAGGATCAGTTAAACGCTGTCGCCCGACAGATTCGGCGAGAAGCCGCGCGCCGGGAACAGCTAGCAAAAGAGGGAAGGGGGTTTGCTGGTGCTCCACTGCCTGGTCGACGAGATCTTGTTACCCTCGCGCGCCTCGCGGAAATCATAACGGAGCCGACACTACTTGACGTTGTGCAGGCTGCTGGTCGCACGCGCGTAAAGCGTGAGAACAGCTTTGCGCTCGTTTGTGAGACGGATGGCTCGGCGATTTCAGTCACCATAGATTTGCTGGGTGAGCAGCGTTGCGGTTGGGATGGTTCTCAGTTGTTTTTCATGCTGACGTTGCAGGAGGGCTTGGAGGTCACACATCGATTATCGCACTCCGAGCAGAGTGACACC
Organism: gamma proteobacterium HIMB55; assembly: GCA_000227505.4. NCBI lineage: Bacteria > Pseudomonadati > Pseudomonadota > Gammaproteobacteria > Cellvibrionales > Halieaceae > gamma proteobacterium HIMB55. The sequence goes on from AGIF02000001.1 coordinate 997,502, forward strand.
CTACTTTTGGTTACCTCTGTCGATACGCCAAATACTAAATTCCCGCTCGTCGTGAGTCAGTTTTTCAAGCGGTACGACCCAGAGAGTTTGGGCTTTAAATGCGAGCGAAGCCTCACCAAAGGGAAGATATGTACTACCCGATGACAAGTAAGCCATGTTGGCGAACGTCCGGTGTTGCCTTTCTTCACTTAATGGCTCTGTACGTGACGAGCGTGTGTAGCTCTGCTGCCATTGCAGATGAATATTCCAATACCTCGGTATCTACCGCTTCCCAAAATGTCATCGTGGTGGCAAACCCTGAATCGCGAGTAGTAAATCTGAGATCTGATTTAGACCTTGGTATCCGAGTCAGCACTGAGATTCCCATGCACAGTGGTACACAAGCCGAGGGATCGTTTCGCAAGACCGAAGCTCAAATTTTGGCGGCGAAGCAGCGGTCTGTATTCGAGGAATCGGGCCAGTGGGGTGTAGTGAGGCTCTACCCTGAGTATTCAGTCATTCCCGAGCTGATGCTCGAGTTAGTTGTGCTCAAATCCGACGGAAGAGAATTGTTGATCCGAGTGAACTTAACCGCGGTCAATGGCGATCTACTCTTGGCGGACACGTATTTGGATCGTTCGGTCAGCGAAACCCTCGCTTCTGAGCCCGAGGAGCCTTTTGCCGATTTGTTTCATCGTATTCACCGTGATGTCGCGATTGCAGTCTCACAGCACTCACAGTCATCGCATTATCTCGATACACTCTCGTTCCTGCGCTACGCCCAGCAACTGGTGCCTGAGGCGTTTTCGGGATATCTGGCCTCAAATAACGGTCAATGGCAGCTCCTACGAGAACCGTCTGACCAAGATCCAATGTATGCGCGTATAGCAAAGCTTAGAGACTATGAGCTTCTTTTCGTTGACACGATTGATGAGCAGTTGAGCGGCGCTCTTCGTGACATTGATGTCGCATACAGGCTTTGGCTTCAGTCCAGCAAGGAGCAGCTCGACTGGCTCGAGCGGCGGCGATCAAGAGGTGTCGACGTGGCAAGCTTTAGTGATGACTCAACTTTTGCACGCCATCAAGCGGTGTATGCCGCTTACCGATCACTAAAGATCCACGAGCAAGAGCTATTTGAGCTAGTGCTCGATCTGGAGAGCGAGTCTCGCTCTACGGCGCTGGAAATTGAGGATAATGTCGTGAAGCTCGAGGGTACTCTGGAGCAACAGTATCGTGAATGGCGGGAAACGCTAGCGAAGATCGTCCAATTGGAGAATGCATTTTGAGCAGTAAGCTGTCATTTCTCGCTACCTGCCCTGTAGGCCTTGGTTCAGTTCTAACGGCAGAGCTCGGTGAGCTTGGGGCCGATGATGTGCGGGAGACTCCTGCAGGTGTGCACTTCACGGGCTCGCTGGCCGTAGCTTATCGCGCCTGTTTGTGGAGCCGGTTGGCCAATCGGATTTTATTGCGTGTTAGCGACACGGTTGTGGCGAGTGCTGATGATGTTTACACGAGTGCACGTTCGGTCCGATGGTCTGAGCATCTGTCGGTTAAGACGCGGTTTTCGGTAGAGTTTCGAGGGCAGACGAATTTCATCAAAAACACACACTTTGGTGCTCTTAAGGTAAAGGATGGCATTGTCGATTTTTTCCGAGATAGAGACGGCGTTCGCCCTTCGGTTGATCCAAAACGACCAGACCTCAGAATCGTGGCACAGCTTTCAAAAGGGCGGTTGACGCTAAGCCTGGATCTTTCGGGTGAAAGCCTTCATCGACGCGGCTACCGACTCGAGGGAGGTAAGGCGCCACTCAAGGAGAACGTAGCTGCAGCTGTTTTGATGCGTGCGGGTTGGCCAAAAGTGGCTGAGCGGGGTGGCTCGCTCATCGATCCGATGTGTGGGTCAGGGACTCTGCTTATCGAGGCGGCTCAAATGGCGATGTCTATCGCGCCAGGCTTGGCGAGAGCACGGTTTGGCTTTCATGGATGGCTGGGACATAGAGAAGATCAATGGCGAGCGATTCGTTCTGAGGCAGATTCACAAAAGCGTGATGCGCTGCCCGAGAACATCGAAATACGCGGGTATGATGCTGATATCGGCGCGATCAGAAAGGCAGAAGAAAATATCAAACGCATGGGTCTGGCGTCCGAGGTGAGGGTCAGAGCTCGGCAGTTGTCCGACGTGGCAAAGCCAACCCACAGAGACATGGGTGAAGGTCTCATTGTGGTGAATCCGCCATGGGGTGAGCGTTTAAGCACTGATGAGGCTGTTAAAAAGTTATATGCGGCGCTTGGTCGCGTCTTGCATACCGAGTTCTTGGGTTGGCAAGCGGCTGTACTCGCAGCCGATACTCAACACGCTCGATGCACGGGTCTCAGAAGTCATAAGAACTATAAGTTTAAGAGCGGTCCCTTGGACATTGGCTTATACCTATTTGACTTGGTACCCGATAACGAGCTCCGCGTTAGTCAGGACAGTGAGCCGAAAGCGGTAACAGATAATCAAAGCCTGCCGGCACTCCCCGAAGGCGCACAGATGTTCGCTAACCGCTTGCGGAAAAATCTCAAGCGACTTCAAAAATGGCGCCAGCAGAATGAGGTTGAGTGTTATCGGCTTTACGACGCCGATATGCCTGAGTATGCGGTGGCCATCGATGTTTACGGAGATTACTTACACATTGCAGAATACGCGGCGCCGAAATCAGTGAGTGAGGCAGACGCAACGCGACGGTTCAATGAGGTCGTAGAAGCGTGCCAAGTTGTGTTCAACGTTACAGACCGCGCGGAGTTCGGCTTGAAGCGCCGTGAGCGCCAACGCGGCATTCGGCAGTACGAGCGGGTGTCTCAGCGGGGTGAACGTCATCAAATCAAAGAGCTGGGTGCTCGCCTGTGGGTGAATTTACACGATTACCTCGACACCGGCGTATTTCTCGATCACCGGCCTATTAGGCAGCGCATTCAGAGCGAGGCGCGGGATAAACGTTTTCTCAATCTCTTTGCCTACACCGGTGTGGCGAGTGTTCAGGCTGCCCTAGGGGGCGCAAGATTTACCACCAGTGTTGATCTCAGCAACACCTATCTCGATTGGTTTAGAGAGAACCTGGCCAGCAATGGCTTGGCCGAATCACAAAATCGTGCGATTAAGTCGGATGTGATGAAGTGGTTAGCGGGTGAAAAATCGCTCTACGACATTATCTTGCTGGACCCACCGACATTTTCGAACTCAAAGTCGACGGAAACGCATTTTGACGTTCAGCGAGATCATTTAGCGCTCATCTCAGCCGCCATGGACCGATTAGAGAAAGATGGCATTCTCTATTTTTCTAACAACCACCGGAAGTTCGAGTTGGATTCCCAGGTGTCGGGACTTTTTGTGGTCGAGGAGATCACCGCATCAACGATTGATCTGGATTTTGAGCGGTCACAGGGAATACATCGATGCTGGGCTATCAAACATGATGCTTAGAGCGGTTTAAATGCCGCGCGCCGAGCACCAGAAAGTCCCGCTGCGAACCCTTTGAACCAACAAACAAAGTCATCAATTTTGGGTTCAGTAAGGCGTTAAAGAACAGATCACGGAGTTTGCGATACGCTTGGATAAATAGGGGTTAGCTGGTGTATGGCTTAAACGAAATGCTCAATTATCAGCGGTAGTCTTCTGGACTTTTATCCCCGAGCGTTACGATTGATAAGGCGTCAGCAGATTCAGTGCCTTTATGGTAGACTCCGCGCCGCTTACGCCCTCAGCGCGTAATCATGAAAACAGCTGAGCAGCCATGCTGCTCCACACGTTTACAAAGGATCTTAATATGGGACGCACGCTTTACGATAAGCTGTGGGACGCGCACCTTGTTGACGAGCGCGATGATGGCTCTGCACTCATCTACATCGATCGGCACCTGATCCATGAGGTGACGTCGCCTCAGGCATTTGAGGGATTGCGCTTACAGAATCGACTACCACGGCGCCTCAATGCAAACGTCGCGGTTCCAGATCACAACGTTTCTACCGATCCCGACGAAAGGTCCTTGGCAGGCTACTCAGGCGTTGCCGACACCACCAGCCGATTGCAGTTGGAGACGCTCAACGAAAATTGCGATGACTTTAAGATTCCGCTCATTGATCTCGCTGATCAGCGACAGGGAATTGTGCACGTTATGGGTCCAGAGCAGGGCGCGACTTTACCTGGTATGACCATTGTTTGTGGCGATTCTCACACCTCGACTCACGGCGCATTTGGTGCACTGGCACACGGTATTGGTACGTCGGAAGTCGAACATGTGCTGGCAACGCAATGTCTGCTGACCAAAAAGATGAAGAACTTTCGCGTCACTATCGAAGGTGAGATCCAAAAAGGCGTCTCTGCGAAAGACATTGCGCTTGCCGTAATTGGACGGATTGGTACCGCGGGTGCAACGGGTTGTGCGCTCGAATTTGCGGGCTCTGCCGTTACTTCATTGTCCATGGAAGGGCGGATGACGCTGTGCAACATGGCCATTGAAGCCGGTGCGCGCGCGGGCATGGTGGGTGTTGATGCTACGACACTTGACTATGTGGAAGGCCGTCCAATGGCACCAAAGGGCGAGCAGTGGGAGCAGGCCCGGGAATACTGGCTAACCCTACACAGTGACGAGGACGCCGTTTTTGACCACGAGGTGGTTTTGGATGCTTCTGAGATCGCTCCTCAGGTTACATGGGGAACCTCTCCAGAGATGGTGACTTCCATCGAGGGGAGAGTGCCTCGATCAGCTGATCTTGTGGACGAGACTGCCAAGAAATCGCTTGCTCGAGCCCTCGAATATATGGGGCTCGAGGAAGGGATGGCACTCAGTGATGTAGCCGTGGATATGGTCTTTATTGGGTCTTGCACCAATGCGCGAATCGAGGATATGCGCGCCGCGGCTGAGATCGTTCAAGGTCGCCAGAAAGCGCAAAACGTCGAGCGTGTCTTGGTTGTGCCTGGTTCAGGCTTGGTAAAAGCCCAGGCAGAGGCTGAGGGGCTCGATCAGATCTTTACTGCAGCGGGTATGGAATGGCGTGCTCCTGGCTGCTCCATGTGCCTCGCTATGAACGCAGATAAGGTCGAGCCGGGTAAGCGTTGCGCATCGACGTCGAATCGCAATTTTGAGGGAAGACAGGGCTTTGGTGGTCGTACACACCTCGTGAGCCCGTCAATGGCCGCAGCGGCTGCTGTGTCGGGTACCTTCACCCATCCTGCTGATTTGGAGGGTTAACGAGTGAAAGCATTTACAAGTTTAGAAGGCTTAGTTGTCCCGCTTGATCGTGCCAATGTCGATACCGATCTCATCATTCCTAAGCAGTTTTTGAAATCAATTAAGCGCACAGGGTTTGGTCCTAACCTGTTTGATGAGCTGCGTTACACAGACCCCTATGACGAGTCGAATCCCTCTGCCGAGCGACGTGAAAACCCCGATTTCACCCTAAATCAGTCACGCTTTGCAGGGGCGACTATTCTACTAGGGAGAGAAAACTTTGGTTGCGGCTCGAGCCGTGAGCACGCCGTGTGGGCTTTAGACCAATTCGGTATTCGTTGTGTCATAGCGCCAAGTTTTGCCGATATCTTCAAGAACAACTCGTTCAAAAGCGGTTTGTTGCCAGTAGAGCTACCGGAGAGTGAGGTGAATGAACTCTTTGATCGGATAGCGTCGGGCGAGTCGCTAAACCTCAAAATTGATTTAGAAGATCAGAAAGTCTGGGTTAGCGAGAGTCGCAGCGTAAATTTTACGGTCGATCCTTTCCGACGCAGCTGCTTGCTTCAGGGGCTCGACGACATTGGGATTACGCTCCAGCGCGAGGAGGCGATCTCGCAGTTTGAGACAAAGCATAAAGCGTCCCAGCCCTGGCTTTTCAACGAGGTGAATTTGTGAATCGACACAACGTTCTACTGCTCCCTGGCGACGGTATCGGTCCGGAGGTCGTTGGCGAGGCAAGGCGAGTAATGGAGGCGGTGGCGTCCTTACATGGCTTCACTATCGATTTTTCCACGGCCGATCTTGGTGGTATCGCAATCGATAATAGTGGTGCGCCTTATCCCCAAACCACCCAAGATTTGGCCAAAGCAGCTGATGCAATTTTATTGGGTGCGGTGGGCGGACCCGCATGGGATGGCTTACCTGCGGCTGAGCGGCCCGAGAGAGGGCTGTTGGCGATTCGGGCAGATCTAGATCTCTTCTGCAATTTGCGGCCAGCACTGCTGTACCCGCAGCTAGCGGATGCGTCCAGTCTGAAGCCAGAGTTAGTGGCGGGACTCGATCTCTTGATTGTCAGGGAGCTCACTGGTGGTATTTATTTTGGAGAGCCCCGTGGCGTCGAGGTCGACGAATCTGGAATACGGCGAGGATTCAACACCGATGTGTACGACGAAGCTGAAATCCGGCGCATTGCACAGCTGGCTTTTCAGTTCGCCCGAAAGCGAGGTGGTCGATTGTGCTCGGTTGATAAGGCCAACGTGTTGGAAGTAACCATGCTTTGGCGTGAGATTGTTTCCGAGCTGGCATCGGAGTATCCAGACGTAGAACTTAGTCATATGTACGTCGATAACGCGGCGATGCAGCTTGTTCGTGAACCCAAGCAGTTTGACGTTGTGCTCACGGGCAATCTATTTGGCGATATTTTATCCGATACAGCGGCCATGCTGACGGGTTCAATTGGCATGTTGCCCTCTGCCTCACTCAATTCGGAGTCACGAGGTCTTTACGAGCCGGTACATGGTTCAGCGCCAGATATAGCAGGTCAGGGCAAAGCGAATCCGCTCGCCACTATCCTGTCCGCAGCTATGCTGTTGCGTTACTCGCTCAATGAAGACGCCGCGGCTCAGTCAATAGAAGCCGCGGTTGAGCGCGTGCTTGATAGTGGATTGCGCACGGGTGACATCGCAGCGCCTGGAGAGTCGGCTTGCTCGACGACTGATATGGGCGATGCCGTCGTCGCAGCGCTTAGCGCACAGTAGGGAATTGGAAAGATCATGAAGACATATAACGTAGCTATCGTCGGCGCGACCGGTGCGGTGGGTGAGGTGCTCCTCGAGCTCCTCGAGTCGCGGAATTTTCCTGTCAATAATCTATATTTGCTCGCATCTGAGAGGTCGGCCGGCACGACACTGAGCTTCAAGGGCAAGCGGATTACCGTTCAAGACTTGGCGGAATTTGATTTTTCGCAAGCTGAAATAGGGCTCTTTTCGGCTGGTGGCTCGATCAGCGCTGAGTACGCACCAAAGGCTGCAGCTGCGGGCTGCGTTGTCATTGATAACACCTCACATTTTCGACGGGATGAGGACATCCCGCTAGTGGTGCCCGAGGTTAACAGCCATGCGCTGGATCGATTTGCCGATAGAAATATCATCGCAAACCCCAATTGCTCAACTATTCAGATGTTAGTTGCGTTAAAGCCAATCTACGATGCTGTCGGTATTGCCAGAATCAATGTGGCCACCTATCAGGCGGTCAGCGGCACTGGGAAGTCGGCCATTGAAGAGCTCGCTGCGCAAACGGCGCGTCTGCTCAATGGACAGCCTGCTGAGTCAAAGGTCTACCCCAAGCAGATTGCTTTTAATGCACTGCCGCATATCGATACCTTCCAGGAAAACGGCTACACGCGTGAAGAGATGAAAATGGTCTGGGAAACCCAGAAGATCTTCGAGGATGAGACTATCTCAGTGAATCCCACCTGCGTTCGAATCCCTGTTTTCCACGGGCATTCCGAGGCGGTGCACATTGAGACCAAGCAGCCAATAAGTGCAGTCGAAGCGCAGGCCTTACTGGAGAGCGCACCGGGCGTTGAAGTCATTGATACCCGAGCTGATGGCGGCTATCCAACGCCTGTGTCCGAGGCGGCGGGATCCGACCCGGTATATGTAGGACGAATACGCGAAGACATTAGCCACCCTATGGGATTGGACTTGTGGGTGGTCTCTGACAATTTACGCAAAGGTGCGGCTTTAAACTCTGTTCAAATTGCGGAAGTTCTGATCGAAAAATACCTCTGACAAAGCGTTGATGCCGCGTTAACATCAAGGCAGGGGGTATGCCTTTGTCATGTTGATCAGACGAACCTATCGGTTATTAGCCGCGAGCATAGCGTTCACGTTCTCGCACAGTGCACTTGCGATAGGCGTAGGGGAAATTGTGGTCAACTCCTACGTGAATGAACCCCTGTCGGCAGACATTGCTATCTTGGATCCAAAAGATCTTTCTGAGTCTGAAGTCATCGCTTCATTGGCATCACTAGCAGATTTCGACCGGCTGGATATCGAGCGCCACTACAGCCTGGGCGCACTTGTCTTTGAAACGGACATGAAGGGTGCTGGATCCTCAGTGATACGTGTCACAACTGCTGACCCAATCCGCGAGCCGTATTTGAATTTCCTTGTCGAACTAAAATGGCCGGAGGGTAGAGTGCTGAGGGAGTACACGGTTTTTCTCGACCTGAGGCCAAGGCCCCAAGTTCAATCAGTGAAAAACGGTGTTAGCCAAGTTTCATCGCGAGTATCTCAGAAGGGATTACGGCGAGGCGAGTATCGTGTTGCGCAGAACGATACCTTAGGTGCCATTGCTGCAAGGTTTAGAGTAGAGGGCGTCTCAATCGACCAAATGATGTTGGCGATAAAAGACGCGAACCGAGGAAAGTTTCTGCGAGACAACATTAACGGTATTCGCGCGGGCGTATTGCTTGAGATTCCCTCGACTGTCGACGAGTCTCTTTCACCGCGTGACGCTGCGCAGCGGGTGGTCGATCAGTGGGATGAATGGAAGCGCCCTGCTGGTTCTAGGGGACTCCGCATTGTCGCTGACAATGAAATTGAAACCTATGAAGATTCGAAATCGGAGAATGACGTCAAGTCTGCACGTATTTCTGAGAGCGCGTCGGTTAGCTCAGTCGGTGTTCCACCGGCTTCATCAAGCGTCGTTTCCGAGTCGATTACATCTGAAAGTGAAACGGCTGGCGTAGCTAGCACTAACCTCGCCGCCATTGAGGCGCGCCTTGCAACGTTGAGCGATCAGCTGAGCGAAATCCAAGGCGTTGTGGCATCCAAGGATGAGGAAATAGCGTCGCTGAAAGCCGAGCTGGCAAAGCGTCCTCTCGCAAGCACCACTTCATCAATGCCCCCCCTTGAGAAACCCACAGAGCAGACGGAGGCAGAGTCCGGTCTTGGCGGCATACTGTGGGCTTTACTTATCGCAGCGCTGGGCACTATTGCCTATATCGCTCGTCGCAGATTCAGTGGTGCGGGAGAGGGAGGGTCTGGCGCTTCCATCGCAGCGACTGCCGACGAATTTGAGAACCCACTGGATGATTTGCTACCTGTACCGTCGCAGAAAGAGTCTATGAATCAACGCAGTGAATTAGAGGCGTCAAAAGGCTATGGAGAGTCATTGCTCACGGGATACGTAGCCGATCAATCGTTGGCAGATGCAATTGCTGAGGCGGAGATCTACGTTGCCTACGGACGCCACCAACATGCCTTGGACACACTGGAAGCAGCCTCGGCCGCTGAACCCGCGAATGCGCCGGGTTTACTGAAGATGCTGGAGATATACATCTCTCTTGATCGTATCGAAGAAGCGGAGCGCTTGATGACGATAATTGAGCAAACCGGTGATCGCGATGCCATGTCCGTGGCTGTCGCCACGCTCTCGGGCGTGAGCGATATTCTTGAAGGTGACGCCGCGGCAAAAGCGCTCGCGACTGAGTCAGAGATGGTCGAGTCAGACGTGGTTGAGTCAGGGGCGGTTGAATCAGCGGAACCTGATGAGATTGACGTTTCATTGGATCTTGAATTTCAGGAAGCGGCGAATGCGGAACGGGTTGTGCCCGAAGAAAGTGATACCTCAGGGATGCTGGATAACGATGAAGATCCGGCGGATACGGCGCTTGATCTCGCGCGAGCCTATCTAGACATGGGCGATAAGGCAGGGGCCAAAGACCTTCTAGAGACCGCTATCTCCATGGGTGATGAGGCTCAGGTTGAGGTGGCCCAACAGTTACTCGCCTCAATCGAGTAGGTTTATGCAGTTCTCAGATAAAGCTCTCGCCCCTAATACGAGAGTGGCGCTTCGTGTTGAGTACCATGGCGCCGCCTTTAACGGCTGGCAGGCCCAGACCAAGCTGAGTGTTCCCACGGTTCAAGAGGCGCTTGAGGCCGGATTATCAAAAATTGCGAATACCCCTATCAAAACCGCCTGCGCCGGTAGAACGGATACGGGTGTCCATGCCTCAGGACAAATCGTACACTTTGATGATCCTGTGGGTCGCAGCCTAAAATCTTGGGTGTTCGGTGTTAATAGTGAAACACCCGATGCCGTTTCGATTCATTGGGCTGGCGAGGTTGAGCCCGATTTTCATGCTCGATTTAGTGCGAACTCTCGTCTTTACCGGTACGTTATATGCAATACGCCAACAAAGCCCGCGCAGTTGTCGGGGTTAGTCACCCATTACAAGCGTCCACTTGATGCCAATTTGATGAACGAGGCGGCTAGCGTCCTACTCGGGGAAAATGACTTTAGTGCCTTTCGCGCTGCAAGCTGCCAGTCCTCAACGCCGTGGCGAAACATGATCTCGATATCGGTTGAGCGACGTGGAGACTTTGTTTGGATAGATCTGGAAGCAAATGCCTTCCTCCATCATATGGTTCGAAATATTGTCGGTAGTCTTCTGCTAATCGGTGCTGGATTACGGGATCTGCAATGGTTCTCTGACGTGTTTGATGGCAGGGATCGAGCAGTAGCGGGCGATACTGCCGCGGGAGCTGGACTCTACTTAGTGGGTGTTCGATATCCTGATCACTTCAATATCCCGCTGGTGGCTGATGCGCCTGCGTTCATGTCGCTAAAGATTTGATACACTCGCCGACTTTTGGGAAGAGCCAACGTGCAAGTTAAGATTTGCGGCATTACTAGGACTGACGATGCAATGGTTGCCGTCGAAGCTGGTGCGGACGCGATTGGCCTTATCTTTTACGCGGGCAGCAAGCGCTTCGTAAACCCCGACACGGCGGCAGATATTATTTCAAATGTCTCACCGTACACCTCTATTGTTGGATTGTTCGTCAACGCAGACGCTGAATACGTGCAAACGGTGCTCAATCACTGTCCGCTATCACAGTTGCAGTTTCATGGCGATGAGTCACCTGAGTTTTGCAGCTCATTTAATCGACCTTATGTGAAGAGTGTGCCGGTCTCGAGTGCGGTAAACATGTCAGAAATTGTGGCAGCCCACCGCAATGCACGGGCTTACTTATTCGATACGCAAGTACCGGGTGAGCATGGCGGTACGGGTAAAACCTTCGACTGGCAGCTTATGCCTAAGAAAAATATTGGACATCGTGTCCTTGCAGGCGGATTAGACGCGGAAAACGTCGCAGAAGCCATTAGAATAGCGGCTCCAGATGCTGTCGACGTCAGTAGCGGGGTAGAAGTCAGTCCAGGCAAGAAGGATCCTGACAAGTTGTATCGATTTATTAGAGCGGCCAAGCGGGCCGACGAGGTGGTAGTCAAATGACAATAGATATTAATCCAGACCTCTATGCGCAGGTCCCAGACGAGCACGGCCGTTTCGGTGTTTACGGTGGCAAGTTTGTCGCGGAGACACTTATGTCGGCGTTGGCAGAGCTCGAGGCGCTGTATGATTCCCTAAAAGATGATCCAGCGTTCCTGCGTGAATTTGACCTTGACTTGGCACATTACGTGGGGCGTCCGTCCCCGTTGTATGAAGCATCACGATGGTCAGACATGATTGGCGGTGGCCGGATTTATTTGAAGCGAGAAGACTTGAACCATACGGGTGCTCACAAGGTTAACAACACCATCGGGCAGGCGTTGCTCGCTAAGTACATGGGGAAAAAGCGCGTAATTGCAGAGACAGGTGCTGGCCAGCACGGTGTCGCAAGCGCAACAGTCGCCGCGCGTCTTGGCCTTGAGTGCCATGTTTTCATGGGTGAGGAAGATGTACGACGTCAGGCGTTAAACGTTTACCGCATGAAATTACTCGGCGCCACGGTTGTGCCCGTAACTTCAGGGTCTAAGACGCTTAAGGATGCCATGAACGAGGCGCTCCGAGACTGGGTGACCAACGTTGACGACACGTTCTACATCATTGGGACAGTGGCAGGTCCACACCCTTACCCCATGCTAGTTCGTGATTTCCAGAGCGTGATTGGTCGCGAGGCGCGAGCGCAGTCTTTGGCGATGACGGGCAAATTACCCGATGCACTTGTTGCCTGCGTGGGTGGCGGTTCGAATGCGATCGGACTTTTCCATCCGTTTCTTGCAGACCATGACGTCGCTATGTATGGCGTAGAGGCGGGTGGCAAAGGCGTGAGCACTGGAGAACACGCAGCACCTCTCAGTGCAGGTATTCCCGGCGTGTTACACGGCAATCGTACCTATCTTATGCAGGACGAGAACGGCCAAATCATGCACACCCATTCTGTCTCGGCAGGCCTTGATTATCCGGGCGTTGGACCAGAGCACGCGTGGTTGAAAGATATTGGCCGGGTTAACTATGTTGATGCTACCGATACCGAGGCGCTTGCGGCGTTTCATCGCGTAACGCGCGTTGAAGGCATTATGCCGGCGCTTGAGACGGCTCATGCGCTTGCGTATGCGGAAAAACTTGCGGCAACAATGACGCCTGATCAGCACATTATCGTCAATCTCTCGGGTCGCGGCGACAAGGATATCTTAACCGTCGCTGAAATCGATGGCATCGAATTGGGAGCAGACTAATGTCCCGACTGGGTCCGCTCTTTGAGCAACTAAAAAGTGAAGGTCGGCGTGCGGTTATCCCTTACTTAGTAGCTGGCGATCCCAATGAAGGTCTCACAGTCCCCCTGATGCACGCACTGGTTGACGCGGGCGCCGACATTATTGAGGTGGGCGTACCATTCTCCGACCCAATGTCGGAAGGACCTACCATTCAAAAGGGTCACGAACGTGCGCTTGAGGGCGGCACGAGTCTTAAATCTACGCTTGCGCTTGTTGAAGAATTCAGACGGTCTAATGCGACGACACCGCTTGTTCTAATGGGATATGCCAATCCATTGGAGCGGCAGGGCTACGCCTTTGTGGCTGACGCCTGCGCCGACGCCGGCATCGACGGCTTGATCACTGTTGATTTACCACCGGAAGAAGTGTCGGCAATGAACGCCGAGCTTCAGCGTCGTGAGCTCGATAATATTTTCCTGATATCGCCGACAACGAGCGATGAACGCGTCGCTACGATTACCGAACAGGCGAGCGGCTTCATTTATTACGTCGCGCTTAAAGGTGTCACGGGCGCAGGCCATCTTGACACTGAAGCAGTAGAAACCCACCTATCGCTTATTCGCGGTCACACAGATCTGCCTGTGGCCGTTGGTTTTGGTATCAAGGACGCGGAGACTGCTGCTACGGTTGCGGGTTGTGCTGATGCAGTTGTCGTGGGTAGCGCCTTGGTGGATTGCGTTGCTGCGGATTTCGCATCCAACGGCAACGCAGCAACTGCAATCGAAACGGCAAATTCATTGATCTCAACGATAAGAACTGGCGTAAATTTGGCAACTTCCAAGTAAAACCGTCATCGACGTATACTGCGCGCTGAGTCGAGCAGGGGGCTTAAATGAGTTGGATCGATAAGATTATTCCGTCTGGTGTTAGGAAGACGGAAACCGAAAAGCGCGCGAATGTTCCGGAAGGGCTTTGGCGGAAATGTCCCAAGTGCGATTCCGTGCTGTATCGTCCGGATCTAGAGCGTAACGCCGAAGTATGCCCGAAGTGTGATCACCACATGCGTGTCACGGCGCGACGTCGCCTTGACCTTTTTCTCGATGAATTGGGCCGAACTGAGCTCTTTCCCGAGTTAGAAACGATTGATCGACTCAAGTTTAAAGATAAGAAACGCTATCGTGACCGTCTTACGACGGCTCAAAAGAGCACGGGTGAGAAGGACGCGATCATTGCGTACAGAGGGACACTTCACGGCCTCGATGTCGTGGCGGTTGCCTTTGAGTTTAATTTTCATGGCGGTTCCATGGGCTATGCGGTTGGCGAAAAGTTCACCCGTGCTGCAGGCGTTGCCCTTGAAAACGGTATACCTCTCATCTGTTTTGCTGCCTCTGGCGGTGCTCGCATGCAGGAAGCCCTTATCTCGTTGATGCAAATGGCGAAAACATCGGCAGTCATCGAGCGTTTAAAGGCTGCGGGAGTGCCTTATGTATCGGTCATGACTGACCCCATCTACGGCGGCGTATCAGCATCGCTTGCACTGTTGGGCGATATCAATGTTGCAGAGCCCGACGCGCGAGCAGGTTTCGCTGGGCCAAACATTATCGAGCAGACGATCCGGCAAAAATTACCGCGCGGATTCCAACGCAGTGAATTTCTACTCGAGCACGGTGCTATCGATATGATTATTCCTCGTGCTGAGATGCGCGACACGCTTGCAAGGGTGTTGTCGAAATTCACCAACACTGCGCTAGCCTCGTAAACCATACGGGTGGACGCGAAATCTCTCGGCACCTGGCTCTACGAGCTCGAGCAGCTTCACCCTTCGGCCATTGACCTCGGTTTAGCCCGGTGCGGCGAAGTTGCAGAACGGTTGGACCTACTATCACCCTCAGCAACAACCATTACAGTTGCAGGCACGAACGGTAAGGGCAGTACCGTTGCTGTCATGGAAGCGCTCCTCTGCGAGCAGGGTGTTTCCTGTGGTGCTTTTACCTCACCTCATCTCATCGATTACAACGAGCGCATTCGCATTAACGGCGTTGAGGTGAGCGATGAGCTGATTGTCCGCGCGTTTGAGGCAATCGATTTAGCACGCGGTGATATCTCGCTCACGTATTTCGAGTTTGGTGCCTTGGCCGCCTTGTGGGTGTTCCGTGAGTCAGGCGTTGCCTATCAATTGTTAGAGGTGGGGCTGGGCGGGCGCCTAGACGCGGTTAACATCATTGACGCTGACGTTGCAGTGGTTACGGCTATTGGTCTGGATCATCAGGAATGGTTGGGGTCTGATGTTGAGACAATAGCGATAGAAAAGTGCGGCATTGCGCGATCAGGTAAGCCATGCATTGTCGCCGACGAAACGGCGCCTAGCACAGTCATGCAAGCGCTTAACGAAACAGGTGCTCAGGCGATTAGAGCGGGTACCGACTATTTATTTTCGGAAGCGTTCTTTTCTTGGCAGGGTGCCTCACCAATCGCTTGGGGCGTGCCTGATGGTGTCATCCCATTGAATGCTGCTGCAGCGGTCGCAGCTTTGCTATCTGCGGGGTGCTCTGTCGACGAGCGAAGCTTTGCAGGTGCAACCGCCAAATTGCGGTTACGTGGCAGACGCGAGCACATGCGAGTGGGAGATGTGAGCGTTGTCATGGATGTTGCTCACAACCCCGATGCGGCTTCGCGGTTGCACGAATTTCTCACGACTTTACCCCAGGTTGAGCAGACAATTGCCATATTTGCTGTCATGTCCGACAAGGACTGTCGTGATATGATTTCTACCCTCGAGACCGACGTCGATTTTTGGTGTTTACCCAATGGAATTGGCGGCGAGCGGGGTCAAGATCCTGAGAAGCTTTCTGACTATTTGGGGGATAATAGTCGAGTGTTCGATTCGTTTGAAGAAAGCCTTAAGTGGGCGCTGGACCATTTAAATGGTGCGGGCCGTCTTCTTGTATTTGGTTCTTTTTTTACGGTGGCAGCGGGTATAGCCGCACTGCGACTGCGAGCCTCGAGCACTGAAGGCGCGATCGATGTTTAAGCAGCGACTCGTGGGTTTCATCGTCCTCGGTGCTTTGGCCATCATTTTTTGGCCCATCGTATTTGTATCCCCCGAGCCGGACCAAGAGTTGATGCTTCCTGTTTTTGAAATGCCTGAACGACCAGACGTTGTTATGTCAGAGCGGCGTGAGCCAATCCTCGAGCGAGTTGATAGGAATCGTTTGCCGGCCATAGAGAGAGCTGAGATTTCAGAGGAAACCACTGTCGACGCTATTGCGGCTGATCCCCAAGCTGAATTGATCGCTGCCGATAATGAGCCGAGTGGACAAACGGCCTCCCGTCAACGAGCCGAGTTTGATGCGCAGGGACTGCCTGTGAGTTGGGAATTACAAGTGGCGACGTTGAGTGTTCAGCAGCGCGCAGAGGAGATTGCGGCCGAACTTCGAAAGAAAGGTCACAAAGCTTACGTATCGCCTGTTACTATACGGGCGCAGCAACTTTACAGAGTGCGTATTGGCCCCAATTTGCAGCGGCAGAGGCTGATTGATATCCAAGCTGATATCGATGCTTACTTCGGTGTGGAGTCAAAAATAATTAAATTTGAGGTTTGAGAAACCTTGGAAGAGACACTCCTAGAAATTTTTGAAGACTTAAACCAATTCGATTGGGTCGTTTTAGGTGTTGTCGTCGTTTCGGCGCTTTTTGGCATGTCACGCGGGTTCGCGCGTGAAGTAACCTCTTTTCTAGGCTGGATTGGTGCCTTCGTTCTCGCCAACATCCTCGCACTCCCCGTATCAGAGACCATGAGCGGTGTCATCGACGATCGCTCGATTCGCTACATTACCGCTTGGAGTGGAGTCTTCGTGGCGGTTTTGTTCTTCTTCGGAAGCGTGGGTCGCTGGCTCTCCAATCAGCTACGGCAGCCCGGATTAAATTTTGGTAATCGCCTATTAGGGGCCGGTTTTGGCGCGGCGCGCGGCGTTATCATAGCGGCTGCGCTGACATTGCTGTTCCGAGCCTTTATTCCTGATTCTGAGGCGACGTTACTAGAAGATTCTGTGTTCATTGACGATATCGATGTTGTCGCTGAGTGGCTGGCTGATAACTTCGATGATGTGCTAAATGGTGATGTTTCAAATGTGGTCGATGACACGATCGAACAAAGCAGCATGCTTTAGGAGCAACTGAAATGTGTGGTGTGGTTGGAATTTCCTCTAACGAAAGCGTTGCTGCTGATATTTACGACGCACTGACGATGCTTCAGCATCGTGGCCAGGATGCGGCTGGCATCATGACTTGCCACCGTGGCCAGTTCCTGCAGCGCAAAGGTGAGGGACTGGTGCGCGACGTATTCCAAGCGTCGCATATGCAGCAGCTGGCGGGTAATTTTGGTTTAGGTCATACGCGATATCCAACGCAGGGTAGTTCTGGATCAGCACTTGCTCAGCCGTTCTACGTTAACTCTCCCTACGGTATAGCGCTTGCTCACAATGGGAACCTCACGAACTCAGCTGCATTATCGGACGAGCTCTACCAGACCGATTTGCGCCATTTGAACACCGACAGCGACTCTGAGGTCTTGTTAAACGTATTTGCGCATGAGCTTCAGCGACAGGGCAAGCTAAGCCCTGAGGCAGATGATGTGTTCAAGGCCGTAGCCGCGCTACATACGCGTTGCGAGGGTGGCTATGCGGCGATCGCCATGATCGCTAATGTGGGATTGGTCGCGTTTCGAGATCCAAATGGGATTCGCCCCCTGGTTGTTGGTGTTAAAGCGCAAGGCGAACAGAAGTGCTACATGGTTGCATCGGAGAGTGTTGCCCTTGACGTCCTGGGTTATCGGCTAATTGGTGACGTCGACCCGGGCGAGGCACTTTTCATCGACGCATCTGGGGAGTTGTACCGCAAGCAGTGCGCCATCAATCCGAAGCTCAAGCCCTGTATCTTCGAACACGTATATTTCGCGCGCCCTGACTCGCTGATGGATGGTATTTCCGTCTATAAGACCCGCATGCGTCAGGGCGAGCGTCTAGCGCACAAGATCATGCGCGAACGTCCGAATCACGATATTGATGTGGTGATACCTATCCCCGATACGAGCCGTGTTGCGGGGCAGGCCCTTGCCCATGAGCTGGGTGTTAAGTTCCGCGAAGGCTTTATGAAGAACCGCTATATCGGGCGGACCTTTATCATGCCGGGACAAACTCAGCGTAAGAAATCAGTTCGCCAGAAGTTGAACCCAGTACCTCTAGAGTTTGAAGGCAAAACAGTATTGCTCGTGGATGATTCAATTGTTCGGGGTACGACTTGTCAGCAGATTATTCAGATGGCACGGGACTCAGGTGCTAAACAAGTCTACTTTGCATCGGCGGCACCACCTGTTCGATTCCCCAATGTTTATGGCATTGATATGCCCACGGCATCTGAACTCGTTGCTCACGGGAAAACAATTGATGAAATAAGCGAGCATATCGGTGCTGATTGGCTGATTTATCAGGAGATTGACGACTTAATCGAATGCTCGCGAGAGGGTAATTCGCTTGTTGATGGCTTTGAGTTGTCGGTATTTGATGGCCAGTATCAAACAGGCGTTATCGACGATGCCTACCTGACGGGTTTAAGCGATGCACGTTCCGACGACTCCGTCGACCGAGCCGATGGCGCGCTCGTCGGCCTACATAATCGGAGCTAACGCGTTGTCAGACACACCTTTATCTGAGGCAGGCTTTGAGACGCTCGCCATTCGAGAGGGTTTAATACGAGGTTTCGAGCAGGAACATTCGGACCCTATTTACGCGACATCTAGCTTCGTTTTTGAATCGGCTGAACAAGCGGCGGCCACCTTTTCTGGTGAGCGTGACGGTAATACCTATTCGAGGTTTTCTAATCCCACAGTATCGGTTTTTGAAAAGCGTCTCGCTGCCTTAGAAGGTGGCGAGGATTGCGTTGCTACCAGTTCGGGTATGAGTGCAATCCTGACGCTCTGCCTTACCGTTCTTAAGACGGGAGATCATGTCGTCTGTTCGAGAAATGTTTTTGGCAGCACGGTTGGACTTTTTAACAACATTCTCACAAAGCTTGGGATCGATGTGTCTTTCGTCTCGCTTCGAGATCTCAGTGAATGGCAGGCAGCCGTAACCCCCAGAACAAAGCTTTTTTTCTGCGAGACGCCATCGAATCCGATCTGTGAGGTGGGTGATATCCGCCAAATTGCGACGATAGCGAGCAGCGCAAATGCTTTGCTCGCTGTCGATAATTGCTTTTGCACACCAGCGCTTCAAAAGCCGCTGGAGCTCGGCGCTGATGTTGTCATGCATTCGGCGACGAAATATTTGGATGGCCAGGGCAGGGTGCTCGGTGGTGCGCTAGTGGGCGGCGCTGAATTAATGGCGGATGTACGAGCCTTTGTGCGTGTCTGCGGGCCTTCGATGAGCCCCTTTAACGCATGGGTATTCAGCAAGGGCCTGGAGACGTTGCAGCTGAGGATGGACGCTCACAGTTCGCGCGCGATGACCTTAGCCAATTGGCTTGTGAGCCACGATAAGGTGTCTACGGTCAATTACTGCGGACTGGAAACCCATCCCGATCACGTGCTTGCAAAAAGCCAGCAATCGGCGTTCGGTGGCGTTTTATCCTTCGAAGTTAAGGGCGGCCAGGCTGAGGCGTGGGCTTTTATTAACAGCACCTGTCTTATGTCGCTCACAGCAAACCTAGGCGACGTTAAAACAACCATCTGCCATCCCGCATCAACCACCCACGGTCGTCTCTCTGATGAGCAGAAACAAGAAGCGGGCATTACGAATTCGCTGATCCGCATCGCAGTCGGGTTGGAGGATGTGAGCGATATCATTGCTGACTGCGAGCGCGGGTTTTCGGCGCTGTAACGCATACCTTTCTAATTCTCCAGTCGTCGAAATGCCAATAAGCTCGGCGGCTACGTTTTGTGGCAGACGTTTGGTCCAGAAACACTAAGTATCGGGCTAGAGGCAAAAAAAAGCCCCTAGAAGGGGCTCTTAGAAGCACTGATAGTCGTTTTAAAGACTATTTACGCCACTTCCTCGATCAGAGTCGCCGCGATCTTTTGTCCATCTTTGGCCAGTGTCTGGAAGCTCTGAATTTCGTTGAAGTTCATATAGCGGTAGATCTCAGCAGACATAGAATCAAGATCATTCGCATATGCCATGTATTCCTCAGGTGTCGGGAGACGTCCCAAGATGGCACCTACGGCCGCCAGCTCCGCTGAGGTGAGGTAAACGTTCGCCCCTTCGCCTAGTCGGTTCGGGAAGTTACGTGTCGAGGTCGAGAGCACGGTCGACTTCGGTGCAACGCGGGCTTGGTTACCCATGCACAGTGAGCAGCCGGGCATCTCTGTCCTCGCGCCGGCGCGACCAAAGATAGCGTAATAGCCTTCTTCCATTAGCTGGTATTCGTCCATGCGTGTTGGCGGACAAATCCACATACGTGCAGCAACACCACCCGTGTGCTGGTCGAGCAGCTTACCCGTTGCGCGGAAGTGTCCGATGTTAGTCATACAGCTACCGATAAACACTTCATTGACTTCATCACCGGCAACTTGGCTGAGCAGTCGCGCATCATCGGGATCGTTGGGTGCGCAAACAACCGGCTCAGTTACCTCGGCAAGATCGATCTCAATCACTGCAGCGTATTCGGCGTCTTTATCTGCTTCCAAAAGCTCGGGGTTGTCGAGCCACTTTTCCATGTTGCGGACGCGACGCTCGAGTGTTCGTGGATCACCGTAGCCCTCAGCAATCATTGAGCGCAGAAGCACAATATTTGACTTGAGGTAGCTGCCGACTGTGTCTTCTGACAATTTGATTGTGCAGCCTGCGGCGGAGCGCTCAGCGGAGGCATCAGAGAGCTCAAATGCCTGCTCCACCGTCAGATCTTCAAGGCCTTCAATCTCAAGAATACGGCCAGAGAAGATATTCTTTTTACCTTTCTTCTCGACTGTTAGCAGGCCTTCCTGAATCGCGTAGTAGGGAATTGCATGCACGAGATCACGAAGGGTGATACCGGGTCGCATCTCTCCTTTGAAGCGCACGAGGACCGACTCTGGCATATCGAGTGGCATCACACCGGTTGCCGCCGCGAAAGCCACAAGCCCTGAGCCCGCTGGGAAGGAAATCCCCAAGGGGAAGCGTGTGTGGGAATCGCCACCGGTACCTACTGTATCAGGCAGAAGCATGCGGTTGAGCCAGCTGTGAATGATGCCGTCGCCAGGACGTAGCGATACGCCTCCGCGATTGCGAATAAAGTCGGGCAATGAGTGCTGCGTTTCGATATCAACGGGCTTGGGGTACGCCGCGGTGTGGCAGAAAGACTGCATAGTGAGATCGGCGGAGAAGCCAAGGCAAGCCAGGTCCTGTAATTCATCGCGAGTCATGGGGCCGGTTGTGTCCTGAGAGCCAACCGTTGTCATCTTAGGTTCGCAGTAAGTGCCAGGGCGAATACCTTCCACGCCGCAGGCACGTCCAACCATTTTCTGTGCAAGTGTGAAGCCAGCATCCGTTGCTTCTGGCATATCGGGCTTACGGAAGAGAGCACTCTCACCTAATCCCAGCGCCTCGCGCGCTTTCGCAGTCAGACCACGACCAATAATGAGATTAATTCGACCGCCCGCACGAACTTCGTCGAGCAGTACATCGGAGCGTAGATCAAATTCGGAGATCACGTCGCCCGCTTCGTTCAGAACTTGGCCATCATAGACACGTATATCAATGATATCCCCCATGCCCATTTTCTCGACCGGTGCTTCGAAAACAAGGGCCCCAGCATCTTCCATGGTGTTGTAAAAAATCGGCGCAATTTTGCCGCCAATGCAGACACCACCCATTTGCTTGTTAGGCACGCCTGTCACAGGCTGCCCGAAATACCAAAGCACACTGTTAGCGGCTGATTTACGAGAGGAGCCTGTTCCCACAACGTCACCGACAAAGGCTACGGGTAAACCAGTCGCCTTAACGGCCTCAATCTGCGCCATAGGACCCACTTTGCCGTGTTCCTCGGGCTCGAGACCATCGCGAGTCATCTTGTACATGGCACGAGCATGGAGCGGGATATCAGGACGAGACCACGCATCAGGAGCTGGAGAGAGATCGTCAGTATTTGTTTCACCCGTGACTTTGAAGACCACCATTTTCAGTGACTCAGGGAGTTCGTCACGCTTGGTGAACCACTCCGCATCCGCCCATGACTGCATGACAGATTGCGCGTTCGCGTTACCTTCTTTTGCGAGCGCTGCGACATCATAAAACGCGTCAAACATAAGCAGGGTGTGCTTCAACTCGGTAGCAGCTTGTTCACCAAGCTCGCTATCACCCAACAATTTCACGAGAGTTTCGATGTTGTAACCGCCATGCATATCACCCAAAAGATCAACAGCTGTCACTTTATCTATCAGCGGGCATGCAACGTTGCCAAGCGCCACGTCTGATAAAAAGGCAGCTTTCACATACGCTGCTTCGTCAACACCAGGTGGTACTCGGTTGGAAATGAGATCAACCAGATAATCTTCTTCACCGGTGGGTGGCGCTTTTAGCAGCTCCACGAGATCAGCCACTTGTTGCGGTGACAGTGGTTTTGGTGGGATGTTCATAGCAGCCCGTTCGGCTACGTGTTCACGATAAGCTTCAAGCACAGAATTTTCCTCTTCCCCAGATTAGTCACGACGCTCTCATTGCAGGGCGCCTGTAATTTGCGCGCGAATTATAGCTTGTGACCAAGTATCTCGACAGCGATTCGGTCAATTCTGTGCATTCATGCAATGTTTATCCTAGACTTGCGCGCTATGTCTGCAGAGAGCTTACGAAACGTGCAACCCAAGCCCATAAAAACGCCGTGTATCGGGGTGTGTTCGACGGGTATCGGCGACAGTGTTTGCCGGGGATGTAAGCGCTTCAGTCACGAAGTTATTCATTGGAACGGCTACACCCAAGACGAGAAGCGGTTTGTCGATAAACGCCTGTCTGGCTTTCTGTCCCAGGCCTGCTCGCACAAATGCACGGTTACCGATCACAAGCTGCTCAAGTGGCAGCTAGATACCCAGCTGGTGAGATACAACGAGGAGCACGACGAGTACTGCTGGTTGTTTCAGTTGTTAAAGGCCGGCGCTAGTCAGATAAAAGATCCCAGCAAGTACGGGTTCCGAGTGCACACTGGCTGGTCGGAGCTCTCATTAGTTGAATTGAGGGATAAAATCGACGAGGACTTCTGGATTCTTTCCACGGCGCACTATGATCGATACCTCGCCACTCCTGACCTATTCGAGGAGGCGTAGAGCGCTACCATGCCGGCCGCTGTTGATCTAAGTCCTGTCTATGATTTCCTGCCATGCAGAACGCCGGAGGCGTGGTTATCTGCTGCCGTTGGGTCATTGCCCCTGTTGATGATCGATCATGCTAACTGCGAGAAAAAAGCAGCAGCAACCGCAATGAGCTTGATGCATCGGTATACCGACAACACGGCATTACTCAATAAGATGTCACGACTCGCACGTGAGGAGCTGCGCCACTTCGAGCTGGTGCTAAAACTCATGACAAAACGCGGGATAGCCTATGAATCGGTGACAGCATCGCGTTACGCACAGGGACTCAGAGAGAAGGTTCGCAAGAAAGACCCCCACAAACTTGTGGACACACTCATTGTGGGCGCACTCATTGAAGCCCGCTCATGCGAGCGATTTGCGGCGCTTTCACCCCATGTGGATTCTGAGCTGAGTGATTTTTATGTATCGCTGTTAAAAAGCGAATCACGCCATTTCATGGACTACATTACGTTGGCAAAGACGCTAGCGAGCCCCGATGAGGTCGACGAAAGATTGTCGCTGTTCAGTGCTATCGAGCAGAGCCTTATCGAGGGTCCAGATACTGAAATCCGCTTCCACAGTGGTGTACTGCAGCGGTAGGGACATATCGCTCTGAAAGTTTTTTCTAGAGGTTGAATTCCACCAGCTCGAGCGTCTCATCACGTTCGAGAAGGTACCATCCCGTGGTGTTCCAATCACCCAGTACAACGCGCTCGGTGTCCAGTATGGCGTGCCGACTGGGACGGTGAGTGTGTCCGTGAATCAATCGTTTAACCTGATGTTCTTGCATCGTATTAGCAACGGCATCTGGATTGACATCCATGATGTCCTCAGCTTTGTTGCTAGCCGCCTCTTTACTCATTGCTCGAAGGTGCTTCGCAAGTGCGCGGCGTTCGGCAAGTGGCTTCGCTAGCATTTCTGCTTGCCAATCAGGATTGTGCGCCAGCGCGCGAAACGCCATGTAGTCAACGTCATCCGTACACAAAAGGTCGCCGTGCATGAGTAGGGCGGGCGCTCCCGCTACCGAGATCTTTGCGGTATCACCGAGTAATTCAGCGTTGAATTGTTGTAGGTACCGTTCTCCAACAAGGAAATCTCGATTTCCGCGCATGAAAAAGATCGCAGTTCCGCGATCCACGAGGTTTTTCATTGCCTCAGCAAAGCGCTCGGCTAGTTCGCTATCGTCGTCATCGCCAATCCAAGCTTCGAAGATATCGCCCAACAAAAAAAGGCGATCGACATCGCCTTTTTCCTCGAGGAAACGATAGAGACCCTGCTCAATCTGTGGCGTCGCCTCGCTGAGGTGAAGATCACTGATGAACAGGGAGGAGGTCATATTTAGTCAGCAACTACGGTGACTGACTCGATGACGATAGGATCGTTCGGAACGTCCTGATGACCTGCCTTGCTGCCAGTGGGTACAACGCGAATCTTGTCGAGAACATCCTCGCCTTCCACGACTCGGCCAAACACGGCATAACCCCAGCCCTGCATGTTTTCACCAGAGAAGTTCAGGAAATCATTGTCCGAAACGTTGATAAAGAATTGTGCTGTTGCAGAGTGAGGATCCATTGTGCGCGCCATAGCGATGGTGCCGCGATCATTTTTCAAGCCATTGTTCGCCTCGTTAGTGATCGGGTCATTGGTCGCTTTTTGACGCATATCGCTGTCAAAACCGCCGCCTTGAACCATGAAGTTGTTAATCACGCGGTGAAAAATCGTTCCGTCGTAATACCCAGCCTCTGCATAAGCGACGAAGTTAGCAACCGTTGCTGGCGCCTTCTCTCCGTCGAGTTCTAGTGTCATGTCGCCAAGGAGGGTTTTCATCAGTACGCGTGTCATCGCCATGGTTAATACCGCCATATAGTGGGAAAGCGCGCATCATACAGACAGGGCCTTCGGCATTCGAGTTAATTACTACCAGCCTGTTCATGTTGTGTGAAACTGACTTGCACACAATCCCTTGCTAAACTCGCCGCCTCACAGCAAGGGCGCCCCATGGACACAGAACCACGCAGTAATTTCCTCAGGACACAAATCCGGAATGATTTGGATGGCGGTGTCGTAGACCGTGTCGTCACGCGTTTTCCTCCTGAGCCCAACGGTTTTTTGCACATAGGGCACGCTAAGTCGATTACCGTGAATTTCGGGTTGGCTGAGCAGTACGGTGGTGTTTGTAATCTTCGCTTTGACGACACGAATCCAGAAAAAGAAAGCCAGGTATTTATCGATGCGATTCAGGAGGATGTGAAATGGCTGGGTTATCAGTGGGCTGGTGACGTTCGATACGCCTCCAGTTATTTTCAACAGTTCTGCGAGTGGGCGCTTCACCTGATTGATGAAGGCAAGGCTTATGTATGCGACTTGAGTGCGGATGAATCACGGGAGTATCGCGGGTCACTGATTAAACCGGGTACTAACAGTCCATATCGAGATCGCTCGGTTGCAGAGAATCACGCGCTATTTGCAGGCATGAAGGCCGGTGAGTTTGAGGATGGTTCTCGGGTACTGCGTGCCAAGATTGATATGGCTTCGCCCAATATCAATTTGCGGGACCCGACGCTGTACCGTATCAGAAGAGTAAGCCACCACCAGACGGGTGATGACTGGGTAATCTACCCAACCTATGACTTTGCGCACGGGCAGGAAGACGCCATTGAGGGGATTACACACTCGATTTGCACACTGGAGTTCGAAGATCACAAGCCATTGTACGATTGGTTTATTGAAAATTTGCCAGTTCCGTCGCGGCCTCGGCAATATGAGTTTGCGCGCCTCAACGTCAACTACACGGTGACTAGTAAGCGAAAGCTAAAACTCTTAGTTGATTCCGGTGTTGTGAGTGGATGGGATGATCCGCGCATGCCAACCATCGCGGGAATGCGCCGACGAGGTTACACACCTGCCGCATTGCGCCACTTTTGTGAAGAGGTCGGTACATCTCGATCGGACGGTGTCGTCGATGTCGCAATGCTTGAGAGCGCGGTACGCAATGATTTAAACGTCAATGCACCGCGAGCTATGGCCGTCTTAAACCCGCTTGCGCTTGAACTGACAAATCTCACAAAACCTCAAATATTGATGGTTCCCAATCATCCTGCTGACGAGAGTCAGGGCAAGCGTGAGGTGTCATTAAGCAGTAACCTCTGGATCGATCGTGACGATTTCCGCCAAGAAGCCAACAAAAAGTTCAAACGCCTTGTATTGGGTAAGCGTGTTCGTCTCCGCGGTGGCTATGTGATCGAGGCTGAGCGCTGTGATATTGATGCTAACGGTGAGGTAACAAAGGTATATGCCTCAATCGTACCTCAGACCTTGGGAGAGGATCCCGATGATGGTGTGAAGGCCAAGGGGGTCATCCACTGGGTTGACGCCGCTACGGGCTCTACCGCTGAGATACGAAGTTACGATCGCTTATTTAGTGTGGAGGATCCCTCCAGAGCCGAAAACATGGATGACGTAATCAATCCAAGCTCTCTAGTGGTTAGCGAAGCGGTTGTTGAGCAGTCGCTTCTAGAGGTGGCTCCGGAAACGCGATTCCAGTTCGAACGTGAGGGCTATTTTGTGGCTGACCGCTACGATCACTCTCAAGAAAAACCCGTATTCAACAAAGTGATCGGCTTACGCGATACGTGGGTGAGTAATGACTGAGTTACGTCTTACCAGCAGCGCGGGGACTGAGAAGCGCGTCTTTACGCCTGTAGATGCGAAGCACATCAGAATGTACGTTTGTGGACCGACCGTCTACAACCTCGTGCATATCGGGAATGCGCGTCCAGTGGTTGTGTTCGATACCTTGTTTAGAGTGCTCCAAGCGCTTTACCCCAAAGTGACTTACGCGCGAAATATCACCGACATCGACGACAAAATCATCGTCGCTGCCAAAGAGCGTGGCATCGATATCACGGTGTTGACTGAGGAGTTCACTGAGAAGTTCCGAACGGATATGGCAGCGCTCAATAATTTACCGCCTTCTATTGAGCCGCAGGCGACAGAGCACGTGGATGCGATGCTGGACCTCGCACAACGTCTTATCGACAAGGGGCATGCTTACGAGTCAGAAGGCCACGTATTATTTGATGTGACCTCCATGGATGATTACGGTCTCCTGAGCGGCCGTCAGTTAGACGATATGCTTGCGGGCGCAAGAGTCGAAGTAGCGTCCTATAAGCGCCACCCCGGTGACTTTGTTTTGTGGAAGCCATCGAGTGATGATGAGCCCGGATGGGACAGCGATTACGGACGCGGTCGACCTGGGTGGCATATCGAGTGCTCGGCAATGATTCACCAACACCTTGGGGATAACATCGATATTCATGGTGGTGGTCGAGATCTTATTTTCCCTCATCACGAGAACGAGCGTGCCCAAAGCTGTTGTGGTTACGGGGGAAGCTTTGTCGGTACTTGGATGCACAATGCTTACGTCGATATGGACGGCGAGAAGATGTCCAAATCGCTGGGTAACGTAAAAACGGTTCGCGAGTTACTCGAGCAGTATCCGGGGGAAACACTCCGGTTCGCGCTGTTGTCCGCTCATTATCGATCACCGCTGAATTTCTCTAGAGAGCTATTGGATAGCGCGCAGTCGACGCTTGATGGCTTTTATTTAGCCTTGCGCAACGCAGGGGACGTGGAATCCGTTGAGCCTGCAATAGGAAACTCACCGGTCTTTACGGCATTACTGGATGACTTGAACACACCGGCTGCCATTGCCGAACTACATCAGCTAGCTAAGGCACTTAACAAAGCCAGCGAGTCGGAGAAACCTGCGGCGAGAGCGGCCCTTCTTGCAGGTGGTGCAGTGTTGGGTGTTCTTGGAGAGTCACCAGATGAGTGGCTTGCGAAAGATGCTGAAGGCGGGCTCTCTTCCGACGCCATCGATCAGCTATTAGTAGAACGCGCAGACGCCAAAGCGAATAGAGACTTCGCGCGCGCGGATGCGATCAGAGACGAGCTCAACGCGGCTGGTATTATCATTGAAGATAGCGCCTCTGGTGCGACATGGCGTCGCGCTTAGGGTAGGCCGTCAGGTCAGGTTTGCCCTAGTTTCGGTGCACACACTCCAAGAACTCGATAATCGTCGCGTTGACCTCTTGGGGCGCCTCCTCCGCGGTCCAGTGTCCAACATTCGGCAGCTCTCGACTGATTACTAGGTTGTCGTAGTTCTTTTTTACGTGCTCCACGAATGAAGTGCTCAGCGGGACAAATTTGCTGACAGGATCAAATTCTCCCGTAATAAAGAAAGCAGGCTGTTGGATCGTGGCGCCGTCCAAATGGGCCAAATCATGCCAGTCGAGATTTTGTGCGCGATATCGATTGTACGGGCCCCGTTTGCCGCTGAGTTCGAACTGACTAACGAGATAATCGAGGTCTGATTGTGAAAACCAGTTGGGAAATGTGTCGAAATGGGTCATTCCGTCTAGTAGCTTTGCATCAACCGGCTTGGCTCCCGTGAAGCCTCCTTCGGCGCTTTGTTGTTGATGCTTCATGCCCCGAGCATCGATGGCGGTGTAAACGAGGAAGAGCGACCTTGCTAGATCCGCCTCGAACTCTTCCTCTGCAACGCCTTCGTTGAGAAAGTAGAGCTGGTAAAAGAATTGATCTTTGTAGATTTCACGCCAGAGATCGAGGGTCGGAAGCGGAGGGCGCGTTAGGTGAGGCACTGACAGCGACCCGGTAGCATACACACGCTCTGGATAGAGTAGGGCGGTGGTAAGTGCGATGGGACCGCCCCAGTCGTGGCCAATCGTTATGAACGAATCATGGCCCAGTGCATCGGCAATACCGACTACATCCGCTGCGAGTTCCTTTAGCGTGTAGGCCTCAATGGCGTGCGGCTTATCTGACTCCCCGTAACCACGCACGTCGTAAGCAACCGTCGTGAAGCCAGCGTTCGCGATGGCAGGAATCTGGTGACGCCAGCTGTACCAGCTTTCTGGCCAGCCATGGCAGAGGACAACAAGTGGCCCTTCACCCTGAATGGCGAGACGATGGCGTAGGCCATTTGCGGTGACGACCTTAAATTTAATGTCGGATGACACAGCCACTACCATTTAGGATTCTGGTGTTAACGCACTTTAGCCCAGTGCTTTTTCGCCAGATTCAACGGTTTGCATGATGAGTGTATTAATCGTCATGGGACCGACGCCGCCTGGGACAGGTGTGTAGGCTGACGCACGATCGACAAGTGGCTCTAGCTCAATATCACCAACACCGCCGGGGTGGTAACCAGCGTCAACAACGACAGCACCGTCTTTAATCCAATCTGCGCGAATGAATTCTGGACGCCCAACAGCACCGACAATGACATCTGCCTGTCGAATATGCGATTCGAGATTTTGTGTGCGTGAGTGACAGATGGTGACTGTCGCATTTGCTTGCAGCATCATCATTGCCATTGGCTTACCCAAGATAGGACTTCGACCAACGACAACAGCGTGTTTGCCCGAGAGCTCGATTTCGTAGTGAGCAAGCAACCGCATGATTCCCTGAGGAGTAGCACAGCCGTAGGCGGGCTCCCCCATACTCATGCGGCCAAATCCTAGGCAGGTTACACCGTCGACATCTTTTTCTAGCGCGATCATGTCAAAGGCAGCGCGCTCGTCGATGTGAGAGGGAACAGGGTGTTGTAATAAGATGCCATGCACGTCTGGGTTATTGTTTAGCTGCTCAATCTCACGCAGTAAGTCGTTGGTCTTGGTGGAGGCCGGTAACTCGATGGCCAGTGATTCCATACCAATACGCTTACATGCATTGGCCTTCATTTTCACGTAGGTAGCTGAAGCGGGGTCGTCGCCAACCAAGATGGTCGCAAGGACAGGTGTTCGATCGCCCGTTTTTGCTTTTAGCGCCGCGACCCTTTCTGTGAGATTGGCCTCGGTTAATTGCGCTACATGTTTTCCGTCCAGAAGCGTGGCTGGCATAAAAATTCCCCCGAATTGTTTGGCGCAATTCTTCCAGAATTCAATTGTCAGCGAAAGTCGTTTTCTGCAATTGACCCGACAGCTCGAAACCTTGTAGACTCGCCGCCCGCGAGGTGATGATCACCTCACGTTTTTCGGGGTGTAGCGCAGTCTGGTAGCGCGCCTGCTTTGGGAGCAGGATGTCGGGGGTTCGAATCCCTCCTCCCCGACCACTTTTTTCGGCCACATCGCCACGGTCGAAGTCTTGGGCAAGGCCCAATCAGTGGTGGCTGTAGCTCACCAGGTAGAGCACCGGATTGTGGCTCCGGAGGTAGTGGGTTCGAGACCCATCAGCCACCCCATTTTTTCCTTCCAATATTGGTGCTCTAGCCTGTCTTGTCGCTTGGGCAGGTCGTTTTTAGTGCTCGTGGTTACTAATTGACCGCGACCTTCACTGGCCGTTTCGCCCCCTTGCCGTAGAGATTGACCTTTAGGCTTGAAATAGCGTGGACTAAAATGATTGGCTCGATCTTTTGCTTGCCGGTCCAGTAAATATTAGGGAAGCGATCGAGGATCCGCTCATAAGCCATATTCAACTGCATTTGAGCAATACGGTTTCCGAGGCAGCGGTGTACGCCGTGCCCGAACGCTACATGCTTTTCAACGTTGTCGCGGGTCATGTCGAAAACATCAGGATTGGGGAAAACTGACGGATCCCGGTTAGCTGCGCCGTACCACATGATTACTTTCTCGTCCACGGCAATCTGTTGGCCCGCGATTTCAGTGTCTTGCGTTGCTGTTCGACGCATGTGCATGACTGGCGACGTCATGCGAAGCGCCTCGTGCGACATGCGTTCAATCAATGAATTATCGTCAATTACCATCTGCCGCTGATCTTGGAACTCTGTTAGCAGCCGGATGGTGCCTGACAACGAGTTTCGCGTTGTGTCGTTACCCGCGAAGATAATGAGGAGCCATGATCCATCGAGGTAATTCTGCGACAACGGTTTGTTATCGAGAGTCGCATTGGCAATGACTGTTAGCAGATCCTGCCGTGGGTTTTTGATGCGGTCTGCCATGACACGTTCGCCGTAGTTGAACATGTCCTCCAGCATCTGGTTAAACCGGAACAGGAACATGGGTTCTGCCATGAACATTCGGAAGGGATGTGTCAAAAACTGTGGCGCAAGTTCTAGGTAGTGCATCCACTTGATGATGTTGGGTCGATCTTCCTCATCAACGCCCAACATCTCGCAAAGCGTAAACATCGGGAGTTCGGTGGAAAAGAGCTTCGCAAAGTCGACCTCAGGGCCTTGACGCTCAAGATTATCGAGTAGGTCGTCAATTTTTGCGCCCACGCGCTCTTTTAAGGTCTCGACGTATTTGGGGAAGAAAAACTCTGATTGCTGGATACGGAGGTCGCGGTGGATGTCGGCGTCCAGATTAATAAGCGAGTTATGCGCGGCGTACATCAATCGATCGGCCTTTCCACTTGGTGGCAGTACAGCCATGTGCATACTGCCGCGCTGTGAAGAAAAGATATCCGGATTGAGCTCTACGTGCTTCACATCCTCGTAGCGCGACACCGACCAGAAACCCGATGTTGGTTTGCGGCCGCGTGTCCACATAACAGGCGACTCTTCACGCATACGTTTGTAGTAGTCGAAGGGCTGCCCGCGCGTCCATGCATTGGTGGAACCGAGATCAAAGCCTTTTAAGCGCTGATAGATTTCTTGATAGACCGGGTCGATCGCGCCGCTATCGACCAGGATGTCGTCGCTGATCGAGGGGTAGTGATCGGGGTTTTGCGGTTGATTCATGAGTGTTTCCAGTTTTTGTCTTTAGCCTCAGTATCCTACCAACCTGCTACGTTGTAGCTCGTTAATTAGGTCTGCACCCAACGAGTTTACTCGAACTTAAAGCAGGTTGGAGTAATGCAACTTTATCTGTCAACTTCACGACTGTGAGTTGCGTTGTTGTCTCACTGGCATCTTTCTGCGCATTAGTGTCATGCTAGTACCCATCAGAATCAGCGTTACTCTCTATGACGCTGTTACCGCTAGGAGCAGAGATGTTCAAAAATCAAACCGAGCGCGCTTTTATTCTGGTCATGCTGATGGCTGGTTTTATTGCGCTTTGGATAGAGATTCTGGACATTCTTCAGTAATCTCTGGGTTGCTAAGTCACACAAAAAAATAATCAAAAGGTGGATGACTATGGGGAAGCAAGCAGACGTTCACGTAAAGATTTTGAATGCGCAATCAACCGACGCACTCATGTCGGTCTACGACGACTGGGCTGATCGTTACGAAACCGAACTACTCGATGACTGGGGTTACACAAGCCCTCAAATGGCCGTGACGCTGCTCCAGCGCTATTCGGATATTAATGGATCTAAGGTTCTTGATGCAGGCTGCGGTACGGGCTTAGTTGGAGAGCTTTTAGCAAGATCGGGGGTTAGTCACCTGTCGGGTATCGATTACTCGCAGGGCATGTTGGATAAGGCGAGTGACAAAGGTGTTTATCAGTCCTTGGCTAAAATCGATTTGAATAAAGAGGTGCCGTTCGCTTCAGCTTCATACGATGCGGTTACTTGCATAGGTACCTTTACGTCTACCCACGTTGTGCCCGAAGCACTTCGTGAGCTAGTGAGGCTTACTCGTTCAGGCGGGGTGGTTGTATTCACGGTTCGAGATGATTATTGGGAAGCAACGAAGTTCGTCGATCTGCTCATCGACCTACATTCAGAGCGGCTGGCGTGTATCGAAGAGATCCGCGTAGAGTCCTATATTCACTCCGAGAAGTCGGAGTGTCGCTTTGTTGTTTTGCGGGTGTGCTGAGATGCACTCAGATGATCTACGCCTTGGGTAACCCGAGGTAAGGCGATAGTGGTTGCTCTTTTTGCGTATGCGTTACGTAAAGTAGTAGAGCTTGATGGCAAACAGTGAGTTTTAGGAGAGGTACATAATGTCTAATACGTTCCACCTGGCAGTGCCTGCTGGTGACTTAGCGTCGACCGTTCCGTTCTATACCGAGGTGCTTGGCTGTGCTACGGGTAACAGTGAGGAAGGGAAGTGGATTGATATCAATTTTTGGGGCAATGAACTTACACTTCACCAAAGTGAAGAGCGCCTACCGGGTGTTCGCCATGACGTTGATATGGGTAATGTAAGTGTTCCACATTTTGGTGCACACATGCCTGAGAGCGAGTTCCAGTCCTTGAAAAAGCGAATAGAAAGCAGCGAATTCGAGTACCTCGACGAGCCATACCGTCGATTCAAGGGCACCGAATTCGAGCAAGAAACGTTTTTTATCGCCGATCCAAACGGGAATGTTCTTGAAATGAAAACAATGGTTAATCCCGGCGTTTTGTTTGGATGATTTTTGGCGTCGTGGCTAACGATTTTAGGTGGCGCGCCCACCAGGACTCGAACCTGGAACCTGCCGCTTAGAAGGCGGCTGCACTATCCGGTTGTGCTATGGGCGCGAAGGGCGCGAGTATGGCACAAACTGACCTGGTTATTCCACGATGTCGCGACCTTGGCAGTCTTTTCCCGGGACTGGCTTTTCGGTCCAAATTTGGAGCAGTTGCATAACGCTTGTTGTGAGCGCAATGGCTACCAAAGAAACAGAAAGAACCAATGAAAGGCCGTTTTGTACGGCGACTTCGATCAGGATCGCAGTGATCGACACACAGTAGGTTGTAACCAACAGCCTCGCAGCATTCGGAGCACGCGAATCAGCGGCACCCTCGTGCATTGAGTGACTCAAACGGAAACCAAGCCATAAGCCGATTACGCAGGCAATAAACCAGAGTGGGGCGGTTGCGTCTGCCATAATTAATACTCGCTCTCTATATGCGTAGTTCGGCTTGCGTAATGCGACTGTAGTGAATCGGCACTGTCTAGTCGAGCGAAACAGAGGAGCGACACACTCAAGTCATCCAGTCGAGTTTTCTCGCAGGTATCAGTCTTTTGATCGCAAGATCGCCCGTGTGGCCGTCCGAAGAAGGGTGTCGGCGTCGGCATCCTCATCGAAGGTATCGAGCATACGATTGTGCTGCAATGTAGCAATGCCATGGGCAGTCGACCACATCAATGTCGCCGTTTTTAATGAGTCTCCAGCCGATTCTGGTTTATGGCGCTTTAGGTAAAGTTCGATCGCTTCATGCAAAACCTGAAACCCTGTCCGTTTGGCTCGTGCTTCTGCGCGGCGGCTCTCGGTATCTCCATGGTCTTCCCACATGAGACCAAAAAACGCTTTTTTATCCGTTGCGTAGCGTAGGTAGGCTGAACCCAAGGCATCGAGGTGGGCCAAGGTCCCTTGCTCGATATCGGCCTGCGCGCGGGTTATGTAGTCCATGATGCCGAGATGCGTAAGTTCTCGTACAGCAGTGAGAAGGGCATCTTTATCCGTGAAATGACGGTAGAGCGCTGGCGCGCTTACGCCTACACGTTTCGCGACCTGAGCAATCGTAATGTCGTAGCTTCCAATGCTTTCGATAATTTCGGCAGCGGCGATGATGGCGCAATTGCGGAGATCACCGTGATGATATGGGGTCATCGACTGATTCACGCTAGCGCTCCTCTGGCAGCCTTTAGCTGCGCGCGTTCAATACGATTATCACGCGGTGCTCCTAAAAGCACATAAGCAGGTGGGACTAGGTAGAACGAGATGATAGTCGACAGTAAAACGCCACCTGCAATAGCCATCGCAAAGGGTGGCCAGAACTGACTGCCCTCGAGAATTAGAGGCAAGAATCCACCGAATGTCGTGAGCGTTGTAGAGATGATGTGTCGGCTTGAGTCGAGCACCTCGTCACGCATTGCCTCACGATCACCGTGCGAGGCGGCGGGCGATTGCTGGAAAGAGGTCAAGATGATGATGCAAGCGTTGATCGCCACACCAATTGAGCCAACAACGCCGACCAATGCCATGATGCCGAGGGGATAACGGAAAAGTGCCAAGGCCAAGAAACTCAGACCAAATGCACAGACAACAACACCGAAGGCAAGTGCGGTCAATCGCCATGAATTAAAGGTCAGCATAATTGTGGCGAGCAGTAGCGACATCACCAAACCCACAGGGCCAATCAAATCATCAACGACTTCAGATCGTTCACCACTGTCGCCGCCAAAGCTATATCGGTATCCGTCGGGTAGGGGGATCGGATCTTCCTCAAGCGATCTTTGCAGCAACTTCAGGGCCTCTTCGGGCAGTACGCCTCGCGTCAAGAAGGCTTGAACTTGGTTGATGCGTTCGCCGTCTCGACGGCCAATCGGCGCATCATCGGGTACAACCTCGAGATCACCAATTGCCGAAAGTGGGACAAATCGCGGATTTCCGGGTTGTCCGGGTAGTGGGATTTGAAGACTCAACAGGCTATCGCTGTTTTGCCATGCTGCTCGCTCAAGCTTTGCACGCACTCGAAGTTGCTCTGTGTCCTCAATGACGGCACCACCGAATCGCCCGCGAAGGTATCCATCCACCAAAGCCGCTATCTGGCTTCTTTCCAAGCCGAGTCGTCGCAGTTTCTCATCATCAAACTGGAACTCCACTTTTGGCGCTGCAGGGCTGATGGAAAGTTTGGTGTGGGTAATGTCCGGAAGTTCCTGCAATCGCTGCCTAAACTGTTCCCCTAATACTCTGAGGGTATGGGTATTGGGGCCGTAGAGAACGACCTCTAACGGCGCGTCGACGGGAGGGCCCTGATCGATCCCGAGCACCAGTATCTGTGCCTGCGGATACTTTCGGTCAAAGTCATCCTGCAACTGTCTGATTAATGCATTGGTTTCATTTTCATCGCGTGTGAGTACCATGGCTTCAGCCCAACCGGGTGCATTGCGCTTGTTAGATCTCAGGTTGTAATAGAAAGCAGGGGGGCTTTCACCGACGGACCAGTCCACACGGCGGATTAGCGGCTCGGCTCTCAGGTCTTCATCCAGCTTGCGCACGAGTTCAAGGGTGGATTCAATGCCGGCGCTCTTAGGCATTTCAACACGAAGATAGAGCTGATCACGATCGGTGCCGGGGAAGAATTGCGCCGTGAGTGTAGAAACGCTGGCGAAACCCAGAAGTGGAATTGATGCTGCGAGTAGAACGGATGCTAGAGGATACTTCAGTGACCAGTCGATCGACGAGGCGAAGACCTTGCGGGTTTTGGTCAGGACAATACCGGATCTCCACCAGGTAGGCTTCTCGCTCATTGCCCCCGGTAACAATCGGCCGCCAAGTGCAGGGGTTACCGTGAGCGCGAGCAAAAGGCTCATGACCAACATCACGATAACGCAGGTCGCTAAGCTCCCCAAAAAGTCTCCAGAGGGGCCTTGTAAGATGGCCATCGGCGTGAAGGCAAGTACCGTAGTCGCTGTGGCACTGACAAGAGGCACCGTCATTCGTTTCACGGCTTTCTCCATGGCCTCGAGTGCTGCATCGCCCTCTAATAGATGCTTTCGGATTTCGTCGGTAACAACGATCGATCCGTCCACTAAAAGGCCCAGCGCAACAACGAGGCCAGTCATAGATAATTGGTGTATCGGTACATCGAGGTAGTTCAACGCAAGCATCGATAGAAGCGTGCAAAGCGGGAGGCTAAGCGCCACGATGAGCGCGGCTCGCCATCCCAAGGTCACGAAGAGCACCGCCACTACGATCGCAATACCCGCCACGATGTTTTGTGCCACACCAGCTAGACGTGCTTCGGTGTAGCCGCTTTGGTCATAGGTCGTCTCGATCGTGAGTCCCTCGGCGGCATTGGCACGGTAGTCCTCCAGAAACACGTCGAACGAGGCGCTGTACTTGTCTACCTGGTAGCCCTCTTTCATCTCAATTGCAACGAAGACCGAGCGTCGCCCATTAGAGAGGGCGAGTCGCGATGGAGGGGTCGCTTCGGATTTTGTCACGGAGGCAATGTCGCTGATGCGAATACCTGTGAGGCTGTCACGATCTGACTTTACAAAGGTCTCTCTTACTGATTGTGCACTATCAAAGTCCCCGGCAACCTCGATCGTCAGCGAGTTGTTAGGGGCTGTCAGTTTGCCAGCAGGTGTTCGCGCGTCGGCGAGGGAGAGCGTTCTTGCGACGTCGTCGATAGATAGGCCTAGCGTACTCAGCGCAACACCATCGATCTCTACGTTGATCTCTTCGTCGGGCAGTCCGTAATGCTTCACTCGACGGGTTTGAGGCACTTTGCGTGCAGCATCTGCAAAGCGCAGCGCCTCTCTCCGGAGTAGCGACGGGGAGATGTCAACACCTTCGTCGGCGCTGATTGCAATGATTTTTACGAAGGTTGTGAAGAGATCGTCATCAAATACGGGCTTGGAGGCGCCCTCGGGTAGGTCGGCCGCCACGCGATCGACTTTTCCCCTCAGTTCAGACCAAACGCGCTTTATATCGGCGCGCGATAAATAGTAGTCGGCCTCGATGACAATGGTCGACACGCCATTGACTGAGCTTGCGTCGAGTTCCTTTACATCGGGGTGCTCTCGTAGCGCATCCTCAAGCGGTTTCGTAACCAGACTCTCGACTCGTGATGGACTCGCCCCCGGGTAGAACGTCTGAAGCGAGGCAACAAACGGTGTTATCGAGGGGTCTTCTTGTCGGCCAAGACTGTTATAGGACGTAACGCCTACGACAATGATCGAGAGAACAAGTAGCGCTAGATAGCGCCCGTTTTCGTAAAGACTCGTAGCGATCATGAGTCAGCCCTAGTTGACGACACGTATAGACGGCACGATGTCTACAGGTGACCCCGGGCTGAGCCGTTGCATGCCGGACGCGACCACGTTGGTCTCGTCAGCCACAGTTCCTCGAACGAACACGCGTTCTCCCTCGCTGTAAACGATTTCCACACTCTCGCGTGCGGTGATCACCTCACCGGCTGCATTTTCCTTGGTTACCAGAACTGTCCAAAGCCCCTTATCACCCTCGAGCAGGGCTGTAATAGGTAGCCAGCCACCTGTTTCATTGACGCGCTCCTCAAACTCTAAAGCGACGGTTTGACCAACGCGCACGGATTGATCCTTAGGAAGTGTCAGTACTGCGAGTACGGTGAGTGTTTGCGGGTCCACGTCGGCGCCGACGCTTCTCAGTCTGGCTGAGAGTGCTTTACCTTCTACGAAGAGCGCGTAGCTCTCACCAATGACAGCCATGTTTGCGAACTTAGGGGATATCCCAACGTGCGCCTCTCGCTCGCCAACGGATACGAGTCGTACGATTGGCACGTTCGGGCCGACAATACTCCCGGGTTCGGTGATTCGTTTTGAGACCACTCCGTCAAAAGGTGCACGTAACTCGCTCTTTTCAATGACAATTTCTGCGTTTCGGACACTGGCCTGCGTTGTTTCTAGTCGTGCTTGTGTAGCCTCGACAGTGAGGCGCGCATCGTCCGCCTCCCGCTGGGAAATGAGTGATTGTGCCAAAAGGGAGTCAACTCGCTGCAAATTCAGCTTTGCCAGTTCAAGCTGTGCAGCAACCTCTTTTTCTTGTGCTTTTGCCAGAGCGAGAGCAGCGCTTTGTTGACGTATGTCCAGTCTTCCGAGCAGTTGACCCGTGGTGACAAAGTCGCCTTCTTTTGCATCCAATGCGGAAAGCACGCCTGCCACTTCAAAGCCAATGTTGCTATCAGATGCAGCCTCTACGATTCCTAGGAAACGCGTAGACGCCGAGTAAGTGGTCTCGAGCTCAAACTGCTCGACTGTCACCGGCATGGGTTTTGCCTCTGTGGATATCGTTGGCTCAACGTTTGCCTCGATGGCATCGGAACCGAAAATGACGATCCCGGCTGCGCCAAGAGCGCTGAATAGCGTGGTGAAGAATAATCGTGGGGACATAGTTAAGCGTCGAATGTTAATGAAATTAACTTAATGTTATCACCGTTAACATGCCTGTGCGAGACCGAAGAGGTTTTGTCTATGTCATTGCGCCGATGCATTTCTCTCTTATTCACTTGCTTAGGAAGAGCGATTTCGAGACACTTTGCGACCCTGCTTGCAAGCAGGCGTTATGGTGGCTCGAACGGTCCCCTCGCAGCGATAGATAGCGAACCCCGCCAGGCCCGGAAGGGAGCAACGGTAGTTATCGACTCGGGTGCCGAGGTGTGGCTGTTCGAGTCACCTCCAAATAACCGTCGGGCACACTATGAGTTATCAAGTTCTTGCACGAAAGTGGCGACCATCCAGCTTCTCTCAAATGGTTGGGCAAGAGCATGTCGTTAAGGCACTCACCACGGCGCTGGAGTCAGAGCGGCTGCATCATGCTTACCTTTTTACGGGCACACGTGGTGTCGGTAAGACGACCGTTGCTCGCCTAATTGCAAAGAGTCTCAATTGCGAGGAGGGCGTTACTGCAACCCCCTGCGGCGTGTGCGCGAGTTGCGTTGAGATTGCCGAGGGTCGCAGCGTCGATGTGCTAGAGGTTGACGCCGCATCGCGTACCAAGGTCGAAGACACGCGAGAACTACTAGACAACGTACAGTACGCACCGACCCGGTCTCGCTTCAAGATCTACTTGATTGACGAAGTGCATATGCTTTCCAATCACAGTTTTAATGCATTGCTAAAGACGCTTGAAGAGCCGCCTTCGCACGTAAAGTTCTTGTTGGCCACCACGGATCCACAAAAACTTCCCGCTACCGTTCTGTCGCGGTGCTTGCAGTTCAATCTCAAGAACATGGTGCCCGCACAAATTATTGAGCATCTCCAGCACATCCTTAGCGAGGAGTCGGTGGGCTTTGACGACGAATCGTTGGCACTGCTTGCGCGAGGCGCTGAGGGGTCGATGCGCGATGCGCTGTCCTTGACCGATCAGGCGATTGCGCACGGGTCAGGTAAATTGGCGGCTGATGAAGTAAGAGCCATGCTCGGCACCGTATCCCGCACCAAGGTTTTGGATTTGCTCGCTGCTATTGCAGATAATGATGTGAAGCAGGCGCTTGCGGTTGTCGATGACTTAGCAACGCACTCACCTGATTACTCCGGTGCATTGGATGAGTTGAGTTCAGTTCTCCACCAAGTTGCCATCGAACAAGCAGTTCCGGGGAGTTTGGACGAATCGTTACCCGAGTTTGCTCGTTTGCAATCACTCTCGAAAAGTCTCACTACTGATGACGCACAGCTGATGTGGCAGATGGCGGTGGCCAGTAAGCGCGATCTGGTGCTCGCTTCTGATCCTCGAAGCGGACTCGATATGGCGGTATTGCGGATGATCGCATTCCGGCCTGCGGTTGTTATCTCTGAGTCTGCGGTGGGTTCGAGCGAGGCACCCCCGGCAAAAAAGTCTGAACCACCGGTGATGCCGGTGGAAACACCGGTAAATTTTCAGCAAAAAGCTCCTTCGTCGAATCCAAAAGCGAGTAACACTCTTGCAACTGCTGCGAGCGATCGTGTTGGGACGCGGACGGCGGCCGGAGCAGCTGCGACACCAGCTGAGCCAAAGCATGATGATGTGGCCGTAAAACCTGATGACTCGGCACCTGAAAACACAACTGGGACTGCATTAGAGAATGAGGTCACTCTAGCAGGTGTAGGGAACCCAGCCACTATAACCAGCGATACAACCAACGAGACCAGCGAAACCAAGGAAGCCGCAAAATACAGTCACGCTGCACAAGTCGCGAGAGCACCAGCAGAAACGGCACAAGTAGAATCAAAAAGCACCCATATCTCATCGATGTCAGTTGCCTCTGACGCTCATCGCCGCACCCAAGATGGAGTTCCCGGAAGCGAGAAGTCACAGCCACCTGGTGTAAGCGGGTCGGCAGCTTCCTCGGGTGACGATGGTCCGGTATCCACTGTCATCGCAGATCCTGCAATTGATGCTGTTCCTGACGGTGCTAAACCACCTCACGATGATCTACCTACATCAGGTTCTTGGCCCGATTTCTTCAATAACTTGGATTTAAAGGGCGTTATTCATAACGTAGCCTCTCACTTCGAGCTGATTCAAGCCTACGATCGCACCCTTTGTTTTGCGATCGCGCCTGAAAACGCCACGCTTTACAACGAGAGGCACCAGCGAGGCTTAGCTTCAGCGATCGAGCTTTCGTTGGAAGACGCTGTGGAAGTGCTGGTTTCGATACAGCCGACAAGTGACAACACACCAGCGAGACACCGCGAAATTCTCGAGCAGCAGCGGCTAAAGGCTGCCCAAGCTGCCTTAGAGGAAGATGATTTTTTAACTGCGCTTCTCACGGACTTTGATGCGACGGTTATACCCAATACGGTGAGACCGCCTTTGACAGAGCTATGAGGCGAGGAGTGATAATCGTATGAAAATGAGTCCAGCCATTCAGGAGTTAATCGACGCTTTACGCCACTTGCCCGGTGTGGGACCCAAGTCAGCCCAGCGGATGACGCTCCATCTTCTCGAGAGAGATCGTGAAGCAGCAGAGTCCTTAGGGGAGGCGTTACTGAATGCACTTTCCCGCGTGCAGCAATGTCAGCGGTGTCGAAATTTCACGGAACTCAATATCTGCGAGGTTTGCGGCGATCCGAAGCGTGATGATTCATTGCTTTGCGTCGTTGAAACGCCAGCGGACGTTCTCGCCATCGAACTTACGGGAAGCTATCGAGGGCTGTATTTCGTTCTCATGGGGCATTTGTCGCCCCTCGACGGCATCGGTCCGCGCGAGTTGGGATTGGACAAGTTGGAGGGGCTTCTTGCTGAGGAGGCGATCAGCGAAGTTATTCTCGCCACCAATCCAACGGTGGAGGGTGAGGCTACCGGTCACTACATCGCAGACATGGCATCCCGAAACGATATTGTTGTCAGTAGAATTGCTCATGGCG
Organism: gamma proteobacterium HIMB55; assembly: GCA_000227505.4. Lineage (NCBI taxonomy): Bacteria > Pseudomonadati > Pseudomonadota > Gammaproteobacteria > Cellvibrionales > Halieaceae > gamma proteobacterium HIMB55. Next base: position 1,039,203 of record AGIF02000001.1, read on the forward strand.
TCCCGTTAGGGGGTGAGCTTGAATACATCGACGCGACAACACTGGCTCATGCGCTCGGCGGAAGAAAGGTAGTTACCCCACAATGAGTTTTGAGTTAATCACGTCCGAAAGACGTCTAAACGAGGTGCTCGCAGAACACGAGGGTGAGCAGTTCGTTGCCGTGGACACTGAATTTAGGCGAAGAGATACGTTCTATCCCCAAGTAGCGCTGGTGCAGCTTTGCTGGCGGGAAACAGCCTACCTTATTGATCCTACCAGATTTTCTGAATTCTCCGCTCTTCGCGAATTACTGGTTAATGAGGCCGTGATCAAACTGTTGCACAGCCCGAGCGAGGACTTGGAAGTCTTTGATCATTGGCTGGGCGTCCTGCCGACGCCACTGTTTGATACCCAGCGTGCAATGGCACTTCTAGGCCATGGCTTTGGTATTGGTTACCGTCCTATGGTGGCGCAGTTTGTCGGTGTCGAAATATCGAAGGAAGAAACCACATCAGACTGGTTGAAACGGCCGTTAAGCGCCCAGCAACTCAACTATGCGGCGCTCGATGTGACCTATTTGCGCAGTATCGGTGAGAAACTGCACGTCCAAGCAGAGAAAGCCTGCAGGTTGGCGTGGATATATGAAGATACCGCCAACCAAAAACCGGGCGGAAAGGGCGTTGCGAGTAAGTTTAAGTCAGCGTGGAAGCTGAGTACGGGCGAGCAAGGTCTGCTGAGTGCACTGATTGCGTGGCGAGAAGACGAGTCACATCGTTTAGATCGTCCAAGAAGCTGGATTTTGCCTGATAAGGTTATGGTTGCGCTCGCGAGACGCGCGCCAGCTCATATTGCCCAGTTGAAGCAAATTGAGGGACTTCCAGAGGCGATTATTCGCAAGCGGGGTCAAAGGCTCATTGAAGTGCTCGCCGGTGCAAGAGAAACCGGAAATGAAATCGTGATTTGGCCTGCCCCTGCTCGCGGCGTGGAACGGGATTGGGTGGCCGAGATGGCATCGCGCGTTGAAGCCGTAGCAGAGAAACTAGGCTTAGCCCCACAAATTCTTCTTTCGTCCCGAGACTATGAGGCCATCGTCCAGACGGCTAAAAATATAGCTCCGCTCCCGAGTGAGCTCGCGGGGTGGCGATATGACATTCTCGTAGGAGAGTTACTCGCGTCGCTTGAAAAGCGCATTGCCGGCGCCTAGCTGAGCTGTCATGTTGGTTCAACTGTGACTACCCCGGCCCAGTCAGAGAGCGCGACGATAAAGAGCTATAGCCAGCTGTTCACCATGGCCTGGCCATTTATCGTCGCTAATGCATCCGTGCCCTTGTTGGGGGTGGTTGATACGGCTGTTATCGGTAACACAGGGTCAGTGATCGACCTTGGAGCCATTGCGCTCGGGGCTCTGATTTTTTCCTTTGTGTACTGGAGTTTCGGTTTTCTCCGCATGGGCACTACAGGATTTGTCGCCCAGGCAAAGGGCGCGGGCGATCAGGAGGAGGTGCGAGCGGTCTTTGGTCGAGCGGGTCTCATTGCCCTTGTGGTTGGTATATCGCTGCTACTACTCCAGTTGCCCATTGGCGCGATTAGTTTTTCGCTTCTGTCAGGTGAGAAAGCAGTCGAATCCGTCGCTAGCACCTACTTTTTTACGCGTATTTGGGGGGCGCCAGCGACACTGATTATCTTCGTGATCATGGGTGTCTGGATAGGTTTGGGAGAGTCACGAGAGCTACTCAAGCTACAGCTCTTTCTCAACGGATCGAACATGGTCCTCGATGTGATTGCAGCCGGGGTCTTAGGGCTGGGTGCTCAAGGCATTGCCATTGGGACCGTTATTGCAGAGGTGAGCACCTGCGTTCTCGGTTTTTATCGATTGCGAGCCCACCTAGCGCATGTGCGCAATTCGGAAGCGGGGCGGAGGGAGTTTTGGCCCTGGCATAGGATTCGTGACATGTCTCAGATGTGGGCACTTATTAATGCAAATATCGACATTATGATTCGCACACTGCTGCTCGTATTTGCTTTTGCTTATTTCACCAACGAGGCCGCGAAATATGGCGTTGTAGCGCTGGCTGCGACGCACATAGTCCTTCAAATCATGGCGTTTACCGCGTTCTTTTTGGATGGCTTTGCTTATGTGGCGGAGGCTGAAACAGGTCAAAGTTATGGGGCAAAAGATAAAAATCTGTTTACTGCAGCACTATATAAAACGACGGTGTTGGCCGGCATCACTGCAGCAACGCTCGCAGCTCTGGTAGCGATAGTGGGTGGGGCGCTCGTTGAGTTAATGACCGACTTGACGGAAGTTGTGGTCCTTTCAAAAGTGCTTTTACCCATTTGCGCCGTGTATGTTTTTGCCTCTTTTCCAGCCTTTCAGCTCGATGGTGTTTTCATTGGTACCTCACGAACAAAAGAAATGCGCGACGCGTCTATAATGTCCGTCTTAGTCTTTCTGCTGGCGGTTTGGATGCTCAGTGAGGCACTCGGATTAGCGGGGCTTTGGTGGGCAATGGTGGTTTTTGTTGTGGCTAGAGCGCTCAGCTTGTGGATCTACTTCGCCAAGGTGACTGAACGCTTTAGCCAGGCAACCTAGAGAGTTTTTAGCACGATACGTCAGACCTGTAAGAGAGTAGACTGGTTCAATGGATATAAAAGTACTTGCCGGAAATCGAAAAGCAGACACCTACTTATTTGTAGCCGCTGATAAGGATATCGACGAGTTACCCGAGGCACTGCTGGCGTTGCTTGGTGAATTGCGAGACGTATTGGAAATGGATTTAACCGAAGGACGGCAATTGGTGAGGTGTTCGGGTGCAGAAGTGTTGGCTTCGATTGCAGAGGTAGGGTACTACTTGCAGATGCCGCCAGCGGAGTACACAAACTCATGATGACATCCACCAGTTATGTGCTCGCTTTACTGGTTTACGTCGCTGCTGCGACCGTAGGGGCCAGACTCATCAAGCAATTGCTATTTCCCGGATTATCTCACCGGCTGGCCTGTGCGCTGACTGGGTTGATTACCGGCCTGCTGGTTGTTCCTAGTTTTGCGTCGAGCGAGGCAAGCACGCTAGCACCTGCTTTTGTGACGGCGATATTTAATTTGTTGTTTGCAGGTGGATTGGAAGCGGCTACATCCGCGCTCGCAGTGCTCGTTCTCGGTGCGATTTTTGGACTCGCCGCGGGCCTGATTTGGGCGCGTTTGTCTACGTCTCGTCTTGAAGAGAACTGATCTCAAACCAACCCGCGTTGGGTAAAACATCTCGAAAACCACAACGTCATCCGTTAGTCTCACGTCTCGACTGTAGGGAGCTGTAACATGAAATTCACTGGAACCGAAAATTACGTAGCAACTGACGACCTTCGCATGGCGGTAGATGCGGCTGTTGCTTTGCAACGACCACTGCTAATCAAGGGAGAGCCTGGCACCGGTAAAACCATGCTTGCAGAGGAGGTTGCTTCGGGTCTGGGTATGAAGCTTATTCAGTGGCACATCAAATCCACCACGAAGGCGCAGCAGGGTTTGTACGAGTACGATGCAGTGTCTCGACTGCGTGATTCGCAGCTCGGCGGTGAAGGTGTTCACGACATCGCGAACTACATCAAGCGCGGAAAGCTCTGGGAAGCGTTTGATGCTGACGAGCAGGTGGTTCTGCTGATTGATGAGGTCGACAAGGCCGATATCGAGTTTCCAAACGATTTGTTGGTAGAACTCGATAAGATGGAGTTCTTTGTTTACGAGACCGGCGAGACGGTAAAAGCGAAGCACCGTCCCATCATCATTATCACGTCAAACAATGAAAAAGAGCTTCCCGACGCTTTCTTACGCCGCTGTTTCTTTCACTTCATTAACTTCCCCGATCGCGACACGATGCGTCAGATCATCGATGTGCACTACCCAAGCATCAAGCAGGACCTCGTGCAGGAGGCTTTGGAGGTCTTCTTTGAGCTTCGCGCGATACCCGGATTAAAGAAGAAGCCATCGACGTCGGAGTTGATCGATTGGCTGAAGCTGCTGATGGCGGACGATATTCCTGACGAGGTGCTCAAAAATCGTGATCAATCCAAGGCGATCCCACCACTGTATGGCGCATTGGTGAAGAACGAGCAAGACGTGCAGTTGCTTGAGAGACTGGCGTTCATGCATCGCCGTGAGAGCAATCAGTAAGGGGTAAGTGATGCTCGTCAACTTCTTTCAAGCGCTAAAAGATGGTGGTGTGCCCGTCACACCACGTGAGCTTTTGGATTTGCTGGCCGCAATGAATAAGCAGCTTGTTTTCGGCAGCATCGACGATTTTTACAACCTGTCTCGCGCCGTAATGGTCAAAGATGAAAAGTACTACGATCGCTTCGATCGCGCATTTGGTCTCCACTTTCGTGATCTGGAAGGCGTTGACGACGTCATCGAGGCCTTGATTCCGGATGATTGGTTGCGTTCCGAGTTTGTGAAGCAGCTTTCAGAAGAAGACAAAGCAAAGATCGAGTCTCTGGGTGGTCTTGAGAAGCTGATCGATGAGTTCAAGAAGCGTCTTGAAGAGCAGGAAAAGCGGCACGAAGGTGGCAATAAGTGGGTTGGCACAGGCGGCACCTCACCGTTTGGTAATGATGGCTTCCACCCTGAAGGTATTCGCGTCGGTGGTCAGGGCAAAAACAAAAAAGCGGTCAAAGTGTGGGACCGCCGCGACTTCAAAAACCTCGACGATAGCGTTGAAATTGGAACACGAAACATAAAAGTAGCCCTGCGGCGACTTCGCAAGTTTGCGCGAACGGGCTCTGCCGACGAGCTCGATTTGGACGACACCATCAGCTCCACAGCCCGTAATGCGGGGCTTTTGGATATCAAGATGGTGCCCGAGCGTCACAACGCCGTTAAGGTGCTGCTGTTTCTAGACGTAGGCGGTTCGATGGATCCACACGTCAAAGTCTGCGAGGAGTTGTTTTCGGCGGCACGCAGCGAGTTCAAGCACCTTAAGCATTTCTACTTTCACAACTTCCTCTACGACAACGTTTGGGAAAATAACATTCGCCGTCACAACCAACGTACCGCTCTGCACGACGTCATGCACAAGTTTGGTCACGACTACAAAGTGGTGATCGTTGGTGATGCCTCGATGTCTCCGTATGAAATTGTACAGCCCGGCGGTAGCGTCGAGCACTGGAACGAGGAGCCAGGCGCTGTCTGGTTGGAGCGATTGCGTTCAACTTACGAGAAGTGCGTCTGGTTAAATCCTGTGCCTGAGGACGAATGGCAATATACCCAGTCGATTTCCATCACTAATCAGCTGATGGAGCAAAAAATGTATCCTCTTACCCTAGGCGGTTTAGAGGATGCGATGGGCTTCCTCGCTAAATAAAGACGGTTCCACATCCGCCAGACATTGGCTAGACTCAGAGGCATAACAACAACGCTCTGAGGGCCTTTAGATGTCTAACAATAAAGTTTTTGTAAGTCTGCTTGCGACCGGTCTGCTCGCTGCCTGTGGCGGTTCTGATGCCCCAAGCGAGGCGGGAGTTGACTCATCGGCAGCTGCGCCAACCGTAGCGGCTGTTGATACAGGCCGCATCATGAACGCGGCAGAAGAGCCCGAGATGTGGCTGACCTACGGTGGGTCTTACGACGAAACACGACACTCATCGCTTGCGTCAGTCAATGGCGACACCATCCAAGATCTAGGCGTTAGCTGGGTTTACACCATGGATAAGCCCCGTGGTGCTGAAGCGACGCCTATTGTTGTTGACGGTGTCATGTATGTCTCGGGGTCGTGGTCGGTTGTTTACGCGATTGACGCAAAAACAGGTGAGGAGCTCTGGACCTATGACCCTGAAGTGTCAGGCAAAGACGCTGCTAAGGGGTGCTGTGATGTCGTTAACCGCGGCGTTGCCGTACACAACGGCAAGGTCTTCGTAGGCGTTTTCGATGGCCGTTTAGAGGCTCTCGATGCGGCAACGGGCGAGGTCCTTTGGAGCAACGTCACCGTCGACCAATCCAAGCCTTACACGATTACCGGCGCACCTCGGGTCTTTAAGGACAAGGTGATCATTGGTAATTCGGGTGCTGAGCTTGGCGTTAGGGGTTATGTCACTGCCTACAACGTCGAAACCGGTGACGAAGAATGGCGTTTCTACACGGTGCCCAACCCCAACAAAGAGCCTGACGGTGCAGCGTCAGATGCTATCTTTGCCGAACTCGCTAACGATAGTTGGGGTGATACGGGTGCTTGGACCACTGATGGTGGTGGCGGTACGGTTTGGGACTCAATTGTTTACGACACGGTGAATGATCAAGTACTCATCGGCGTCGGCAACGGCTCACCTTGGAACGCATCGGTGCGTGACCCTGAGGGTGATTTCAGCGGTGCCTATGACAACCTGTTCTTGTCATCGATTCTTGCAGTTGATGCCGATACAGGCGCCTATCGGTGGCACTACCAGACAACCCCACGTGACCAGTGGGATTACACGGCGACACAGCAGATGATTCTTGCTGAGCTCCCAATGGGCGTCGACGGCGCAATGCGTCGGGTTGTTATGCAAGCTCCCAAAAATGGCTTCTTCTATGTCCTAGATGCCGCGGACGGCGAACTGCTCTCCGCCATTCCGTTTGCTGACCAAAACTGGACGACAGGTGAGGTTGATGAGAACGGTCGACCCATAATCCTGCAAGAAGCGATTGACCTCGATAACTACGTTGTTTACCCGGGGCCGACAGGTGGTCACAACTGGCATCCGATGTCGTTCAATCCAGATACTGGACTGGTTTACATCCCGACTAACGTGCAGCTACCCATGGTTTACGCTCAAAATGAGAATGCTAAAAATGCGAATTCTCACTGGAATATTGGTTACGACTACGCGGCCGGATGGGCGTTTGAGTTCCCCGAGGGGACACTTGAGTTCACCAAAACACTCGACGGCGGCACCTTAGTTGCCTGGGATCCGGTAAAAGGTGAACCCGCGTGGATGGTGCCATTCCCGCAAGCGTTTAACGGTGGCACTTTGAGCACAGACGGTGGTCTGGTTTTTCAGGGTAATAAGGCTGGTGAGTTCGTCGCTTACGATGCGACAAATGGTAGCCGGGTGTGGTCGAGCAAGCTCTCGGGCGACGCATCTGCTGCGCCAATGACCTACGAGATTGATGGTGAGCAGTACGTCTCAGTGCTATCAGGCTGGGGAAGCACCTCTAATCTGATATACGGCGTTGCGCTCGACAAGCCAGTTTCAGCAGAACCAGGTCGAGTGATTACGTTTAAGCTGGGCGGTACGGCTGAGATGCCCAATCCCCTCGAGTACAACGTGGTCGAGACGCCCAAAGCTGCGCTCGCGGGTGATGCGGGGTCGTGGCAGCTTGGTATGCAACGTTTTGCTGAAAACTGCATGTTCTGTCACGGCGCGTACGCGATTGGATCAGGTGTTTTGCCCGATCTTCGTTGGTCAGCTATGGCTGCGACTGAGCAGTCTTGGCAGGCTATCGTAAGAGACGGTGCCCTGACCGACAGTGGCATGATTGCCTTTGGCGATCGTCTCAGCGACGAAGAGATTGAGGCCATCAGAACCTACGTTCTTCGCCAAGCATGGCTAGCGGTAGAAAACGGCCACGCCGAAGCACCTGACTTAGCAGTGGCTGGCGATCAATAAAACCCCTGCGGCGGTGTGCAATTAGCCTAAAAAGCTAATCAGCGCCGCCGTCACGGCGACATTCAGGGATTCAACCCCGTTTTGCATCGGAATGCGCAGCGACAGGTTCGCTGCGTTTTTGATTGCGCTTGATGCGCCGTCGGTTTCACCACCTAACACAAAGACCGTATTAGTCCGATTCTGTTCATCAAATAGCGACCGTTCGGCATGACTATCCATCACAGCAATTCGGATATCTGCAGCCTGCAGAGCCTGCACGCAGTTTAGTGCGTCGTCGCAAAACACGATAGGGGCCCTAAAGGCGGTTCCTACAGAGGCTTTAATCACGAGTGGACCGAGAGCCGCGACGGATTTCTTGGGATAAAAAATAGCATCGATACCAGCAGCGCATCCTGAGCGAATAATCATGCCAACGTTTTGTGGATTGGTGATGCCATCAAGCAAAAGTCCTCTGAAAGGCTTATCTGGGCTCTCAGCGCGACTCGAGAGCAATTCCTCGAGAGCACTGTAATTAGGGCAGAAGAGGTCTAGCGCCACCCCCTGATCCTGCTTGCCGTTTTTAGAGATGCGAGAAAGCGCTAGTCGGTCGTGATAGCTGATTGCGATGTCACGTCTTTTGGCGGCCGTTTCGATCTGACTTACAATGCCCCCCGGTTTGTTACTGTCCGCAAGGTGTAAGCGTTGCGGCGACAGAGCGGTGTCGCTTAGCGCTTCGAGTACAGGCTTTCTCCCGTAAATAGTCAGCGTTTTAGAAAGATCCATGCGCGGCTCGATGTTGTGAATTGCGGGGTAATAACTTTGGGAGAAGGAATCATAATTGATATGAGTCTTACACTATATACGAGTCCTGGCTGTCATTTGTGTGAACAAGCGGAGGAGATCCTCGATTACTTGGGTGTTGCCTTCACGCCCGTGGATATAAGTGCTGATGTTGATCTGGTCCGGCAGTACGGCGTTCGCATTCCTGTGCTGCAGCGTTCCGACAAGGCGGAGCTCGGTTGGCCCTTTGATTCCCTCGACGTAGAGCGGTTCTCTGCTTAGCGCTATTTTTCTCTATCGATTCTCACAGCTAAAACATCGCAGTCAGCGGCGCCAAGCACACTGTCAGTGGTGGTTCCCAACAACAGCTCCAGTCCCCACCTTCCGTGGCTGCCTAGCACAATCAGGTCGGCACCGATTTGCTTGGCTAGTGTGGGTATTTCGTGCTCAGGCCGCCCGCTTCTGAGATGGCAATGTTGTTCGGGGATATTGAGATGCGCTGCGAGTCTTGCGAGGTGGCTATCCGCTTGTTCGTTTATCTCTTCTTGCAGCTCCGAAGTGTCAAGATGAAGATCCGCGCCGTAGGTAAGCGATAGTGGCTCTACAATATGCAGAACATGAATCTCCGCTTGCTGGTTGCGAGCCATGGTTGCGGCCTTAGTCGCTATTTGATCTGAAGTTGCGCCTAAGTCAATCGCAACAAGTAATCGTTTGTAAGCCATAAGAGAAACTCACTGAGCTGACTGATGTCGGCAGAATACCGCGCTATTCTCTTGAGAACTACTGACGCCAGACCCGCCCAAGAATCTATCCCTCATGTTCGTCGCTTTAGAGAGCTTCAGACTCCGAGTGCCATTGACCGTTTTTCTCAGCAAGTCGCTGATATCTCGAGTCTTGGTAGCGGGGCGCTTACAGCTTGCGCAGGAATGCGGGCGTTCTAGTGTCTGTAATAGAAAAAAGCTATTGCGATAGCATTGGCTGTGGTTGTATTGCGGCTTAAGACCTGGCTCATCTAAGTCGTTCACGGAGGTGTTTTTGTCGATCATCTGGATTTTGTTAATCATTGCCGTCGCGGTTGCACCGCTTATGTCGGCGCTTCCTTCAGAGGCTCAGCGTTACGAGGCCAAGATCCGGGCGCATGCGATGGAGCAGGGTATTATCATTAAGCTGGGGCAAACCCCTGAGATTCCCGCAAGATTTCGATTGCCGGTGGACTTGTCTCTAGTTGCCTACAGGCGCAGACGCCTGGAGCGCGACCAGCGGTTCGATGAATCTCGGCTGGCCGTCAAATCATTGGGGGCCTGGGTTAGCGTGCCCTTGGAAAAGCCGATTAGTGAAGGTCTGCTGTCGCTGCCCGACGGGGCTTGGATAGCGGAGTTGGGTGTAGATTACGTGTCAATTTTTTGGGACGAAAAAGGTGATATCGATGCGGTCGACGCTGTTATCGCGGCGCTTAATCATTTGGACAGTGTCCCCGGTTTTGAATAGCTTTCGAAATAGCAATTTCATATTAAGTGCTTGACCTCAGCCCATCGTTGTCCCGTACACTCCGCCGAGCGCGACTTCTGGGTCGTCATCTATAATCACTTCAGAGATGTAAGTTAGTACATGGGTAAATCACTCGTCATTGTAGAATCGCCGGCGAAAGCGAAGACGATCAACAAGTATCTCGGCTCGGACTTTATCGTTAAATCGAGCGTAGGGCATGTTCGTGATTTACCGACAGCGGGCAGTGCGCCTGCATCCGACCCAAAGGAGCGTGCGGCGCAAGCGGCCATCACCCGCAAAATGGCGCCTGACGAGAAGGTTCGGTACCAGGCTAAGAAAAAGCGCGAGCAGCTTGTGAGGCGGATGGGTGTAGATCCCAAAAATGGTTGGACTGCTCGTTACGAGGTGCTGCCGGGAAAAGAGAAAGTCGTCGATGAGCTTAAAAAGCTCGCAAAGTCCGCTGATGCCATATATCTCGCTACCGATTTGGATAGGGAGGGAGAAGCAATTGCATGGCACCTCAAAGAGATCATTGGTGGTGATGACTCTCGCTATCAACGTGTTGTCTTCAACGAAATTACAAAGCGGGCGATTCAGGAATCGTTCTCTAAGCCCACGCAGCTGGACACCAATCGGGTCAACGCGCAACAAGCGCGACGGTTTCTAGATCGAGTTGTGGGGTTTGAGGTTTCGCCATTGCTCTGGGCAAAAATCGCCCGTGGCTTGTCTGCTGGGCGTGTGCAATCGGTAGCAGTGCGTCTGATTGTTGAGCGTGAGCGAGAAATTCGAGCGTTTGTTCCTGAAGAGTATTGGCAGCTTCATGCGGATCTGCAGAGAGGCGATGATGCGCCCGTTCGTTTCGAGGTGGTAAGAGCGCAGGGCAAGGCCTTCGAGCCAAAGTCGCAGGCTGATGCCGCGGTGGCAGTATCTGCGCTTAGCGGTTCCTCATTCGCAGTCTCTGACTTGGAAGCTCGCAAGACCAGTTCACGTCCACCTGCACCCTTTATCACGTCGACCCTTCAGCAGGCAGCGAGTACACGTCTCGGTTTCAGCGTGAAAAAGACGATGACGCTTGCACAGCGCCTTTATGAGGCTGGTCACATAACGTATATGCGGACCGACTCCACTAATTTGAGTAGCGAATCTGTTGCTTCCTGTCGCGACTATATTAGCGAGCACTTCTCTGGTGCCTATTTGCCCGAATCTCCTAATAGGTATGGCGCGCGAGAAGGCGCTCAAGAGGCGCACGAGGCGATTAGGCCTTCCAACGTCACATTGCGCGCCGAGGCGCTCAAAGACGCTGAGAGAGACGCACAGCGCCTATATGAGTTGATATGGCGTCAGTTCGTTGCCTGTCAGATGACGCCAGCACGCTATCTCAGCACTACTGTGACAGTCGGTGCCGCAGGTTACGAAATGACGGCGAAGGGCCGAGTGGTTGAATTCGACGGTTATACCCGCGTACAGAGCCCGATGGCTCGAAAAGGCGACGATGCGATCCTGCCTGATTACAAAGTGGGTGACGTACTCTCCTTGAGTGAGTTGCTCCCGTCACAGCACTTTACGAAGCCACCTGCGCGCTACGGTGAGGCGAGCTTAGTGAGAGAGCTTGAAAAGCGAGGAATAGGTCGCCCATCAACCTACGCCGCCATTATCTCTACGATTCAAGATCGGGGTTATGTGAAGCTCGAGAATCGTCGGTTTTATGCAGAAAAAATGGGCGATATTGTGACTCAGCGGCTCCAAGAGAGCTTTGAGGATCTGCTTGATTACGGCTTTACGGCCTCAATGGAGGAGAACCTCGATGAAGTTGCAGAAGGCCGTAAAGACTGGCGCGATGTCCTCGACACATTTTATGACGACTTCCGTGCCAAACTGGAGCTCGCTGAAAGCCCGGGCGAGGGTAGTATGCAGGCCAACGAACCAACGGCCACCGGTATCGCCTGTAATCAATGTGATCGTCCCATGCAGATCAGAACAGCCAGTACGGGTGTGTTCATGGGTTGTTCAGGATATAACCTTCCTCCGAAGGAACGGTGCAAAAGCACGGTTAATCTCATTCCCGGTGACGAAGTGGTCTCTGCGGATGCAGATGACGAAGCCGAATCAAGACTCCTACTGACCAAAGAACGTTGCCCAAAGTGCAATACGGCAATGGATAGTTATCTGATCGATGAGACGCAGAAGCTTCATGTTTGCGGCAACAACCCTGACTGCGATGGCTATTTGGTGGAGCAGGGTAGCTTCAAGATCAAGGGCTATGACGGTCCGACGCTCGAGTGCGATAAATGCACCGCTGAGATGCAGCTGAAAACGGGGCGATTTGGGAAGTACTTCGGCTGCACGAACTCTGAGTGTTCTAATACGCGGAAGCTTCTGCGCAATGGCGAAGCTGCGCCACCCAAGATGGATCCGATCCCAATGCCTGAACTTCGCTGTGCAAAGGTTGAGGACCACTATATTTTGCGCGACGGTGCGGCGGGGCTATTCCTTGCTGCCAGCCAGTTTCCGAAACACCGTGAAACACGAGCGCCCTTTGTTGATGAGCTCTTGCCCCATCAGGGCGCATTAGATCCTAAATATCAGTTTTTGCTCGACGCGCCGACGACGGATGATGCCTCTAATCGCACCCAGATTCGTTTCAGTCGGAAGACAAAAGAGCAATACGTTATGACTGAGGTCGATGGCAAGGCGACGGGTTGGAAAGCTTTTTTCAATTCAGGTGGTTGGGTGTCTGAAGGCTCCGGTAAGCCAGCTCCGAAGAAAAAGGCTAGGCCCAAGGCGAAAGCCAAATCGCGGGCGTCGGCAAAGTCAAAAAAGTAGCGCCGAGATTGTAGATTGAGCCAAGCCCAATCCTATGCAAATCACTCGCTGTACATGGCATCCATAATGGTCGACGCCTGGCGATTAGCGCTTTCAGAAAAGAACCATTCAAGCTCTGTGATCGACGCAGCGTTCGGACCCGCTAGTAGACTGCATCTCCTAGACGCCTACGGGTGGCAAATGTTGGCCTGTCAGCGTGTTGTGCAAGTCCCGTCGTCGCCACCACACTCGGCGAGCGAACTTCCTAGTCTGGCGCCCGGTATTGCGCTGTCTCCGGAGGTGAGGGAAATGGCGTTGCTAGAGGAGAGTGGTTGGCTTTCAGAACTTACAGCTCCCATTGCGCCAGGTTTAAATGTGCGTCGTTCACACAATCTTCTCGCTGTTGCGAGTGGTCAGCTCGACTGCGCTAAGGCCGGAGAGATTCTGGGCAAGCTCGAGGCATTAATTGATCGCGTTGCTGATGCGATTGATGAGTCATGAAACTAGGCCCAGTTTGTGGCAATACCCGATCTATAGTGTTACTGTCGTTAAAACAACACGACATATTGTGAGGTTGTCAGATGTCTACGTCGCTTTTAGAAATTGTTGATTTGGGTGATGGTGAAGTCGTACTGCAGCGAGCGGACGACGATTCAGAGCCGTTAGTGAGTATTCAATTTTCGGAAGAGGCGAGCGCTTACCTCATGGATAATAACCTCGAAGTTGCAAAGGTTATGATCCAAGCCGGTATCCAAGCAGCAGCCAAAATTGCTGAGATGACGGGTGTTGAAATGGAGTCTTCTGAGTCGTCAGATACTTCGGAGTCACGGACTCTGCACTAACGCCGCTCTGATTCATCGCCGAATAACCCCCACACTAATCCCCTCGATAGCGACTGAGTCTTGGCTTAAATCAAGTTTGATGGGTGCGTAGGCGTCGTTTTCTGCCACGAGATCGACTCGCGTATTACTGATCCGATTCCAACGCTTAACAGTGACCTCTTCATCGATACGTACAACGGCTATTTGGCCCTGTCGAACCTCGGTTGTACTGTGGACGGCAAGAAGATCGCCATCAAAAATTCCCGCATTAATCATGCTGTCACCGCATACCTGCAAAAAATAGTGTGCAGGCGGCGAGAAGAAACTTGAGTTTAGATCGCAATAGTCTTCAATGTGTTCTTGCGCCAACAGAGGTGCGCCCGCAGCGACCCGGCCTACAATAGGAATTCCGTTCTGTTCGGTCAGCCGAATGCCTCGTGACGCGCCAGCGACCAACTCGATAACACCTTTTTTTGCCAGTGCTTTGAGGTGCTCCTCAGCGGCGTTAGCTGATTTAAACCCCAGGGTTCTCGCAATATCAGCCCGGGTGGGCGGCATGCCTGTCGCATCGATGCTACCTTTAATTACATCCATTACCTGCTGTTGTCGTGCGGTCAACTTTGCCATAGCAGTGCTCCTTATCGTTGCCTGATCATAACCTCAGCATGTATAAATGTACAGTATTGGCCGATCACCCATCCATGGGTAGGTTATGCGTCATTGTTGATAGGGAAATCACATGGATTCGATACTGAGTTTGGTCTTGCCGTTAAGCGATACATTAGGTACGCCTGCGGTCCCCACGGCGCTAGTCTCGCTCTTAATACTCGGCGCAGTCGCTCACCTGCTGATTCGCAAGTTGGTCCAGAAGCTAGGTTCATTTGCCGATACCACGGCAGCGCGTTGGGATGACGTTGTTTATTACGCGATCTCACCTCCTGCCGAATGGGCAATGTGGATTTGTGTAGCCTACATATCATTAGGTCTATTTGAGCAGGCAACGAGCTTACGCATGACACTTTTGCAGCTTGCTGACACTGGCGCGATTTTGCTAATCGGTTGGTTATTACACAGAGTGTCTGCCGGTATTGAGGCGGAGCTCCTTGCGGAGCACCGCGGACCTAAGGCGTCAGATGACCGTGCGTCTATAAACGCAGTAGCGCGCCTTGCGAGGATCACCATTTGGGTTCTGGTCGTACTTATGGTGATGCAGTCGTTAGGCGTCTCTGTTTCGGGCTTACTGGCGTTCGGCGGGATAGGGGGTATAGCGGTTGGTTTTGCCGCAAAAGATCTTCTCGCCAATTTTTTGGGTGGCGTGAGCATTTACCTCGATAGACCATTTGCCGTTGGTGACTGGATAAGGTCTCCCGACAGAAATATCGAGGGGACCGTCGAAGACATTGGACTTCGCATGACTCGGATTAGAACTTTCGACCAGCGTCCGCTCTACGTGCCTAACTCAACATTTTCTAGTGTCTCGCTGGAAAACCCCTCGCGCATGACTAACCGTCGAATTTACGAGACGGTGGGGGTGCGATATGAGGATGCATCCAAAGTGGCCGATATCGTGAAGTCAGTTCACGCTATGCTACTCGAGCACCCGGACATCGCGCAGGACCGAACATTGATTGTGAATTTCAATCATATGGGACCGTCGTCACTGGATTTCTTCCTCTACACGTTTACGAAGACAACGAACTGGGTTGAGTATCACGCTATCAAAGAAGATGTACTTTTGAGGGTCTTGGGGATTGTGGCGGAGCATGGGGCCGAAATTGCATTCCCCACACAAACCATACACCACGCGCCGATCGAGCCTACTGATTAGGTGAAGGGGCTTATTGCTCCACGTTAAGTGACGGTTTTTTAGCCTGCTCTGTAACGAGAGCTCGAGTGAGGCTGTCGATGTCTTTTCTGACGCGCTGAGCTTCGCCCATTTCATGGAGCTCGGCGTAGGTAAGCTCTCTCCAGACAGCAGCGACTTGAATAACCGGGTGGTCAATGTATCGGACATATCCCTCTCGCAGGTCTCTGGTTTCGTGCAATCTGATGGCATGCTTCAACGGAGGTATTGAGACTTCTACCGAATCTGAGCTGCCAGTGTCGTCTGACTGGCGCGACAATGTGGTTACCGTGCTTAAGCCCGTTGAAATATCGATAAACTCCACAGTTGCTTCGTTCATCTCCGTTTTGGCAGCTTCCTCGGGTTCGATGACAAGAACACGAGTAGGAGCGGCAGGTATTTCGATCGCTGGTAGTCGCTCGGGAAGGTATTGTGCGGTCGTGTTTGCCCACAAATCGGTTGTGAGTCGGTAGCCGTTTGTTTCATTTGCTGCTTGTGAAACCCTCACCGTACCTTGCAAATTGGCAATCGGGTTCCCATCGGCCCAACTATCCACAATGACCGCATCGCTAACCTCTTCGATAGGTTGTAACCAGGACAGCAGGGCTACGGGACGTCTCCCAGTTTCTTTCTCAAGTTTTCTGAGGCCTGCTGGGAGCATTTCGAGCGGCATTGCTTGGTAGCTTGCTGGTAGGGGCGGTGGAGTTGGTTCGGCGTCGAGTGCTGTACCTTCGCCAGGTTCTTCGGTCTCAAAATCTGAGAGCCAGTCGATAGTCTCTGTATCAATGCCGCCATCAGAGAGCCCAGTCGAGGTCTCAACACCACTTACCAATCCATTGAAGTCCTCACCCAGCCCCTCGATAGCAAAGAAATTTCCAGCATCATCTTGCGTCTCAGCGGGGGCTTGATTGGCCATTCCATCATCGGCGATAAATGATTCTGGATTCTCATAGAGTTCGGATGTCTGCTCCAGGACAGCATTTCCTGGGAGGCTTGAGTCACTTGACCGCTCGTCTGCGAACGCCGCATCGACAGGCGTTTGTAAGCCAGCAATATTACTCTCCAAGGCATCGATCGTGATTGCGTCCGATTTTGCCTCAGAGTCGGGGTTAGTCTCTTCAGCGTTTACTGCTAAGAGGCTTTCCAGGGGTATTTGTCCAAGGTCTTGGGATTGGGGCTGAGTTGCCTGTGAGGTCACGCCCGAACGCTCGATTGTGACCCCCGCATTGTCTACCACTTGGTTTGATCCACTTGGCTGCGACTGCTGATCTATCGAGGTTACAAGGCCGTTTTTCACTGAGGATGCAGGTCCGGTTTCCAGCTCCACAAGTGCAGTGGCTGTCTCGCCGTTGGCTGTTTGTTCGATAAAACCGGAGTAGGTGGCTTCCTCCTGATAGCCATCGCTATCAATCTTCATCTCTGTCGATCCGTTATGCATAGCGTCAATTGCATCAACGTTTTCAGCTGAGGTCTGCAAGTCATCATTGCTAGATCCCAGTAGGAAGGTTTGTCTATCACCGGGCAAGGCTTGTTCAGACTCTGCAGTGGTTTCCGTATCTGTCTCTGAACTTGTGGCAGTCTCGGGATTCAGGTTTGGGTCCGGCTGGCGTGGGGGCGATGGCACAACGGCTATCGCACCGTTCGTGTCAATGTTGACCGCTTCCTCGCCCCACTCATCCATTAAGGCCTTGATCTCAGCGTAGTCAGTTAGCCATCGTCGGTTGGTCGGGTAGCCGAGCTCCGGGTCGACCTCCCAGAGTTCAGACGCTAGCGTCTCATCACTGGTATCCACGAAAATGGCTACTTCTAATCGCATCCAGCCAGAGGGTTCATCGTTGTTGTCGCCGATGGAGGCTAAGGCCTCGTCTCTGCTTTGGCTTACCGCCTCGAGCGCAAAGAGGGCAAGTGTTAGCCCCGCGAGTATTTTGCCTAATGAAGATCGGCGCATGCTTTTTCCCATCGCTGCAACAGACCGTCCACGTACTCTTTTCTTTCTGCGCTGCTCTCTAAATTCTTGATGAAACGCAATGTGTCAGATCCCGCGAGTTTGAATTCCTTAGGGTTGCTTTGTAAAAGCTGAATCAAAGCGTTTACCGGCACCGGTGTTGTCGCTTCAAACTTGACGCTACCACCTCCGGCGCCCACGTCAATGGTTGATATCCCAAGTCGTTCAGCGCGAAGTCGCACCTCGGCCTGAACGAAAAGCTGCTTAGTTGCGTCTGGCAGAAGGCCGAAGCGATCGATCATTTCGACCTGAACCTCATCCAATTGTTCCTTACTCTTCGCTTGGGCAACTCGTTTGTAGAGCACCAGCCGTGTCGAAATGTTGGGGAGGTAATCGTCTGGAATGAGCGCGGGCACGTGGAACTTCACTTCCGTACCTGTCTCTAATGGCGCATCCACATCTGGAATTTCCCCCTTCCGTAGGGACTCTACCGCGCGGTTTAACATCTCCAAGTACATGGAGAAGCCAACTTGCTGGATTTGCCCAGATTGCTCATCTCCGAGTAACTCGCCAGCACCTCGAATTTCGAGATCGTGCGATGCCAACATGAATCCGGCACCGAGTGCCCCCGCCGATTCAATGGCCTCAAGCCGCTTTTCTGCGTCTGTCGTGAGCGCTGTTCTCGGGGGAGTGAGAAGATAGGCATAAGCCTGATGGTGCGAGCGGCCGACACGCCCCCTCAATTGATGGAGCTGGGCAAGACCAAATTTATCAGCTCTGTCGATGATGATGGTGTTGGCATTTGGCACATCGATCCCGGTCTCAATAATGGTCGAGCAAACCAAGACGCTGTGACGTTGGTGGTAAAAGTCAGACATGACTTTTTCGAGCTCTTGCTCGCGCAGTTGCCCGTGCGCAACCCCAAACGAAATTTCGGGGACGAGTTCACCTAACTTCCGTGCTGTTTCTTCAATTGTTTTCACCTCGTTGTGGAGGTAATAGACCTGACCGCCGCGCAGTGTCTCCCTGAGGATTGCCTCTTTTACCAAACCAATATTGTGCTCTCGGATAAAGGTCTTAATCGAAAGGCGTTTCGCCGGTGGCGTAGCAATCACTGAAAGATCTCTCAAGCCGCCCAATGCCATATTGAGTGTTCGAGGAATCGGTGTGGCCGTCATGGTGAGGATGTCGACCTCGGCACGCAGTGCTTTGATAGCCTCTTTTTGCTTTACGCCGAAACGATGCTCTTCATCGATAATCAACAATCCGAGATCAGAGAATCCGAAGTCAGTCTGGAGTAACTTGTGGGTGCCAACCAAGATATCGATCTCACCGGCCTGGAGTCTGCGGCTTACATCCGCAATATCTTTCGCGGTTTTAAATCGCGAGACTACTTCAATGGTGATGGGCCAGTCGGCGAAGCGATCGTTGAAATTATTGTAATGCTGTTGCGCTAAAAGCGTCGTTGGCACGAGCACAGCCACCTGTTTGTGATTGTGCGCTGCGATGAACGCCGCCCGCATCGCGACCTCGGTTTTGCCGAAACCAACGTCACCACAGACAAGACGGTCCATGACTTTTTCTGCGCACATATCGGCTCTGACAGCTTCGATGGCGGCGGCTTGGTCCGGTGTCTCCTCGAAATTGAAGCTTTCGCAGAATTCAGCCCATGCGCTCTCATCGAGCTTGTGCGCATATCCAACTCTCGCTTCACGCTTCGCGTAGACCTCTAACAATTGAGCTGCAACATCGGAAGCTCTCTCGGACGCTTTTTTACGGGCTTTGCTCCACTGCTCGGTGCCAAGTCGATGCAGGGGCGCAGTATCCTCATCACCGCCGGAATAGCGGCTGATTAGATGGAGAGAACCAACGGGTACATATAACTTATCGTCGTTCGCATACTCGAGTAGTAGAAACTCAGCATCATGTCCGTCGATGGTTAATATCTCGAGACCCATGTACCTACCAACACCGTGCTCAAGATGGACAACCGGCAGCCCTGGTCGCAATTCGGTCAAATCCCGAATGATCGCCTGTGTATCCGTTTCTTCCTCGCGTTGCCGTCGCCGTTTCTGGGCGACACGCTGTCCAAAAAGCTGGTCTTCAGAGATTAATGCGGGCGCATCGGGTGCAATGAAGAGCTCGCGCGTTATGTCAGTGACTGTAATACCGAAGTCACTGCCCGAAGCCTTGAATTCCCCCCAGCTCTCAACGGCCGTGGGTTTCAGTCCTTCGCTGGTGAGCGATTCCATGATGATCTCGCGTCTGCCAGCGCTTTCGACGCTCAACAGTACTGGTGAATCATGTGACTTTAAAAGGACCGATAGCTTCCCTACGCCCGAGACATTGCGGTAGTCCTCAGAGGCAGAGAAGGGCTGGGGTCGATAAGCGCCAAGCTCAAAGTGAAGCGAGGCTTCCGTGTTATCCCTAAACTCTACTGCACAGTGCTTACCCACGCGCGCATACAACTCCTCAGGCGCAATGAACCCTCTCGATGGCGGCACGAGCGGGCGCCGAGGATCTACACCGTACTCTTCGTAACGATTATTAACCTCTCCCCAAAATCGCTTAGCTGAGTCGAAGTTATTACCAACCATGACGAGTGGGATATCGCTCGGTAAATAATCGAAGAGTGACTCGCACTCGTCGAAGAACAGAGGCATGTAATATTCGGCGCCCTGAGGTGCTCGGCCTTGGCTAACTTCTAAAAAGACACTGCATTTTTCAGGGTCACCATCAAAACTGCGATACCAGTCAATCTTGAATCGTTCGATCGCATCTGTGTGTAGCGGGTATTCGCGCGCTGGCAGAAGGTCAATGCGCTCAAGGCGTTCACTTGTGCGTTGCGTATCCGGGTCAAAGCTTCTGAGTGTCTCTATTTCCCCATCGAACAGGTCGATGCGCAGCGGTGTTTCACTGCCCATGGGGAAGACATCTAGGAGTGAACCGCGCGTGGCAAATTCGCCGTGCTCGAAAACGGTATCGACGCTTCGGTAGCCGTTTTTGGTCAGATTCCGAGTGAAACGCTGAATATCGAGTTCCTCACCCAGCGCCAAGCTCAATACACCGGTCTCCACAAAATGGCGGGGCGGGACCCGGTGCATGAGCGTTGTTATGGATACGATGACAATGCCTTCCGTAAGGGACGGTAAGCGCGAGAAGGCCTTCAACCGATCCGAGATAATATCTTCGTGCGGTGAGAAATTATCGTAGGGGAGGGTTTCCCAGTCCTGAAGCAGAATGATCTCCTGGGCCGCATCCATGAAAAAGGGGAGCTCAGCGGCGAGCGTATGCGCTGAAGCAGTGTTTTCTGTGATAACGAGAATCAGCGGCGTTGTTTTTGCGAGTTCAGCAACAAAGTGAGACTGTGCTGCGCCACACACTGGTCCAATGGCAGTCCGCTTACCTATTGCGTTTGGCCAGGGAAGGGTGGATTGGATATCGAAAAACGAGGTCATGGTTGCTCCTAATGGGGAGCGGGATTTTACTTGTCACCTTAGTCGCTTACTAGGCCTGAACGGTTGCTGTTCGGGTGGTCTCGGAGCGATAATCACAGAACACTCACACTCCGGCCCGCTAAGAGGCCATTTAACGAAAGGAAAAAGCATGGCGCCCCAAAGAAAGCGCCAGCGTCCTGACGACTATTTCGTGGATTGGAAGGAGCGAGAAGCTCTGGCTGAATCCATGATTCCGATCGTCGGTGCACTGGCCCGCGAAAAAAATGTTAAGTGCTACATTTACGGCAAGTCGCTCGTGAACTTAAGTGTTCTCGATATCATGAAAGCCCACCGTTGGGTGCGGCAGGTCGAGGATAACGAGCTATCCGAGTTCGAAACCATTCGCATTCTAGAGACAATGGCTAAACTCAATCTCGGCCCATCACATATCGATATCGGTCGCCTTTCGATAGAGTATTTCGATAAGGAGCAGGGCGCGGGTGCCTCGCTCGATGACTTCGTCGCCGATCGATTGTCACACCTCGTTGACTCAACAGAACGTCCCGAGGGTCCAGTCGATGTTGTCTTGTTTGGCTTCGGCCGCATTGGTCGGCTGATGGCCCGTATTCTCGTCGCCAAGACAGACGGTGGTGACAACCTCCGTTTGCGTGCCATCGTCGTTCGCAAGGGAAGCGCCCCAGACGATCTGGTAAAACGTGCCAGCCTGCTGCGTCGAGATTCGGTACATGGCGTTTTCCAAGGCACGATTAGGGTCGATGAAGAGCGACAATCGTTTGTTGCCAATGGCAATGAAATTAAGGTGATTTATGCAAATGCGCCTGAGGACGTTGACTACGAAGCACACGGCATAACGAACTGTCTTGTTGTAGACAACACAGGCGTTTGGCGAGATCGAGATGGACTATCGCGTCACTTGAGCGCCAAAGGTGTTAGCAAAGTCATCTTGACCGCACCAGGCAAAGGCGACATCAAGAACATCGTTGCGGGCATCAATCACCAAGACATTGAGGCCGGTGATACCGTACTTTCCGCAGCATCTTGCACGACCAATGCGATTGTTCCGCCTTTAAAGGCCATCCACGATGAATTCGCTATCGAGTCGGGCCATGTAGAGACAGTTCACGCCTTTACTAACGACCAAAATCTGATCGACAACTACCATAAGGCAGATCGCAGGGGCCGCAGCGCACCTTTGAATCTCGTACTGACCGAGACTGGCGCTGCAAAAGCCGTAGCAAAAGTACTTCCAGAGCTGACAGGTAAGTTGACGGGTAACGCCATTCGCGTGCCTACGCCGAACGTTTCTATGGCTATTCTAAACGTGACCCTATCCAAGGCGACGACAAAAGACGAGCTGAATGAGTTCATGCGGCAAACCGCCTTGCACTCTGCATTCCGCAAACAAATCGATTTTTCCAACTCGCCCGAGGTGGTATCGACTGATTTTGTGGGCTCTCGGGCCGCTTGTGTTTTCGACGCTCAGGCCACCATCGTTAACGGTCGCCATGCGGTTTTGTATCTCTGGTACGACAATGAATACGGCTATAGCTGTCAGGTTTATCGCGTTCTAGAGAAGATGGCTGGCATCAAATACCTCACCTATCCTCCTACTGATACGGGCGGACTATAACAGCCCAATCAGGTCATCAATCAGATGGCGATTTTTACCGTCATCTGAATTGCACAGAGTTGTGGTAACTCGGCGTCAGCTTCGTTAGAATTCGCGGCGCCGGATTTATACAAAACTGAGCTGATAACAGCCGCCGGCAAACCTGTAGTTCACTTCACTGGGGGGAGTGGCCACGCTCACATCAGACAACGTCTGATTCGCTTCGGTGCAAGCTGACTACACGACAGCTAGCGGAGGCGCGTGCGCGCGTTATGCGAACGATGATAGGGAAGGGCATGATAAAAATTCGCCGGGGACTCGATATCCCATTGGCAGGCGCTCCAGAGCAGTCGATTGCTCGTGAGTTCTCGCCACGTAATGTAGCGCTCGTTGGAGCAGACTACATTGGAATGAAACCAACAATGGCTATTGCCGAGGGCGATACTGTCGCCAAAGGGCAAGCGCTGTTTACCGATAAGAAATGCGAGGGGGTGGTTTACACAGCACCCGCATCTGGACGCGTATCAGCGATTAACCGGGGTGCACGTCGCGTTTTTCAGTCCATCGTAATTGAAGTTGATGACTCCATTGACTCGGTTCGTTGGGACGCGATCGCTCGAGACGAGCTAGTATCGCTCCCTTCGGAGGCGGTCAAGGCTAGGTTGCTCGAGTCAGGTGAGTGGACAGCTTTGCGAGTACGCCCGTTCAATAAAGTGGCGGATCCTGCAACCACGCCAGCGGGCGTTTTCGTGACGGCCATGGACACACGTCCACACGCGGTCAATCCCGAGTGGGTCATCGCAGAACAATCCGAGGCCTTCGTAGCTGGTCAGGAAGTGCTCGTCGCATTAGTCGATTGTCCTGTCCACGTCTGCGTAGCAGCGGGCAGTCAAGCCCCCGTTGCGGCGCACGACCGCGTTCAAGTGGCTGAGTTTTCCGGGCCGCATCCTGCGGGCCTTGCTGGTACTCATGTTCATTTTCTTCAGGGCGCCTCGCTGACTAAGCTCGCCTGGACCATCGACTATCAAGACGTGATTGCTATCGGTAACCTCTTCTTGCGTGGAGAGGTTGATACATCGCGTGTGATCTCGGTGTCGGGTCCAGCCGCAACCAATCCTGAAATTATCCGAACTGCCCGCGGTGCTGACATCGAAGCCATTACGGCGGGTAATCAGGCCGTTGGTGAGAATCGACTGATCAGTGGTGCAGTGCTTGGTGGTCGAGGAGTGCAAGCGCACTCAGCCTATCTGGGGCGCTACCACAACCAAGTTTCTATCTTGTCAGAGGGCAGAGACCGGGTCTTCATGGGCTGGCTAGCACCCGGCACGAAAAAGCATTCTGCGATGGGTATTTATCTATCCAGCCTCTTCGGCCGGAAGCCGCTCGCTATGACAACAACCACGAATGGGTCCGAGCGTGCAATGGTGCCCGTAGGCGCCTACGAGCGCGTTATGCCGCTCGATGTGTTACCGACGCAACTCCTCCGCGCATTGTTGGTGGGAGACACCGAGACGGCGCAAGCCCTGGGTTGCTTGGAGCTCGACGAAGAAGATTTGGCCCTGTGTACCTATGTGTGCCCAGGAAAATATGAATATGGTCCAGTTTTGCGAGACAACCTGGCGCGGATTGAGAAAGAGGGATAAGTCGTGGGATTACGCAGTACGTTAGACAATCTTGAGCCTCATTTTAAACCGGGCGGGAAATACGAGTCCTGGTACGCGCTGTACGAGGCCGTGGATACCATTTTCTACAGCCCATCGAGTGTGACAAAAGCATCTGCCCACGTTCGTGACGGTATCGACCTTAAGCGCATCATGATCACGGTGTGGTTCTGCACCTTCCCAGCCATGTTTTACGGTATGTATAACATTGGTTATCACGCTAATGAGGTTATTGTTGCAGGCGGTTATGCGCTGGAAGGTTGGCGTGGCGCGGTAGTTGCCAGCTTGGGTGGCTTCGATCCGAACAGCCTGTGGGATAACTTCCTCTACGGCGCGGTCCATTTCCTCCCGCTATACGCTATTACCTTCGCGGTGGGTGGTTTCTGGGAAGTGCTGTTTGCCATGAAGCGTGGCCACGAAATTAACGAAGGCTTCTTCGTCACCTCTATCCTGTTCACCCTGACACTGCCGCCCGATCTTCCACTTTGGCAAGCGGCGATGGGCATTACCTTCGGTATTGTCGTTGCCAAGGAAGTATTTGGTGGCACAGGTAAGAATTTCTTGAATCCGGCGCTCACTGGCCGTGCCTTCCTCTATTTTGCCTACCCTGCACAGCTTTCTGGCGACACAGTGTGGACGGCCGTGGACGGTTACTCAGGTGCGACAGCCCTCAGCGTTGTTGCGAACGACGGTATGGCGGGTCTCACTTCAGCCTACACATGGTCAGAAGCATTTTTGGGCGCCATGCCAGGTTCGATTGGGGAGACTTCCACGCTTGCGATCATGATCGGCGGCGGTGTTCTCTTGCTGATGGGTATTGCGTCATGGCGGGTTGTAGCTGGCTGCTTCGCAGGCATGATTGGCTTCTCGTTGCTGCTCAACGCGATTGGCTCAGATACCAACCCCATGTTCGCAATGCCTTGGTACTGGCACATGGTGATCGGAAGCTTCGCATTTGGCGCCTTCTTTATGGCGACGGACCCTGTATCCGCCGCAATGACCAACGGCGGTCGTTGGGCCTACGGCGCGCTAATTGGCGTCATGTGCGTACTGATTCGCGTTGTTAACCCTGCCTTCCCGGAGGGCATGATGCTCGCCATTTTGTTTGCAAACCTGTTCGCTCCCCTTTTTGACAATTTTGTGGTGCAGGCAAATATTAAGAGGAGACTTGCTCGTGTCAGCTAAGAACGAAACGCTTTCTCGTGTACTCACCGTCGCGCTTGGGCTGTGTATTGTTTGTTCTGTGGTTGTATCCACAGCAGCAGTTGCTTTAAAGCCACAGCAGGCGGCGAATAAGGCGCGCGACTTAAAGCGCAACATACTCATGGCGGGGGGGCTTTATAACCCCGAGTTGAGTGTTGAAGAGCAGTTCGCAAGTATTCAGACCCGTGTTGTGGATCTCGATACAGGAATGTTCCTCGACGACGTTGATCCGTCGACCTTCGATCAACGCAAGTCTGCAAAGGATCCCGCAAGCTCTAAAGCGCTCTCTGGCGACGAGGACCCTGCAAAGATCCTGCGACGGGAGAACCGCGCGACGGTTTACCTAGTTAATGACGATGCCGGTGACCTAGACCGAATTATCTTGCCGATTCACGGTTATGGCTTGTGGTCCACGCTCTATGGGTTTGTAGCGCTTGAATCAGACGCCAACACCATTGTGGGACTGGGATTCTACGAGCATGGAGAAACCCCAGGGTTGGGTGGTGAGGTTGATAACCCCAACTGGAAAGCAAAGTGGCCTGGAAAATTGGCTTACAAAGACGGTGAGGTTGCCATCAGCGTACTCAAAGGCGCTGTTAATCCAGCTTCAAGCAACGCCAGTTGGCAAGTAGACGGTTTATCCGGTGCAACCCTGACGACCAAAGGCGTTCACAATCTTGTTCAGTACTGGCTCGGTGACGACGGTTTTGCGCCGTTGCTTGGCAATATCCGTGGAGGCAATGCGTGATGAATATTCGCGAGACACTCTTTTCTCCAATCATCCAGAACAACCCCATTGCTCTGCAGATTCTCGGCATCTGCTCAGCGCTGGCGGTTACTTCATCGCTTGAGGTGAGTGTGGTGATGTCGATTGCGTTGACAGCGGTTACGGCCTGTTCATCGTTCTTCATCTCAATGATCCGTAATTTCATCCCATCGAGCATACGTATCATCGTTCAGATGACCATTATTGCCTCGCTGGTGATCGTGGTGGACCAGATCTTGAAGGCGGTGGCCTACGACATCTCTAAGCAACTCTCGGTATTTGTGGGTTTGATCATCACGAACTGCATTGTGATGGGTCGTGCAGAAGCGTTTGCCATGAAGAACCCGCCGCTACCAAGCTTTCTAGACGGGCTCGGTAACGGACTGGGGTACTCATTTGTGCTTCTCGTCGTTGGTTTTGTTCGAGAACTGTTCGGTGCAGGCAAGCTATTTGGGGTGGAGATTCTTCCACTGGTTACCGAAGGTGGTTGGTATAACCCCAATGGATTGCTACTTCTTCCGCCCAGTGCGTTCTTCTTGATCGGTTTCTTAATTTGGGCCATCCGCGCTATACAAACGGATCAGGTTGAAGAGCCAGAATTCAAAATTGCGAAACACACATCGACTGAGGAGGCTGCGTAATGGAACATTATTTGAGCCTTTTTGTTCGTGCCGTCTTCATTGAGAACATGGCGCTTGCCTTCTTCCTGGGCATGTGCACATTTCTCGCGGTTTCCAAGAAAATTTCCGCGGCCTTTGGTTTAGGCGTTGCGGTTGTTGTGGTGCTTACCATCACGGTGCCTGTTAATAACCTGATTTATCAGAATTGGTTAGCGGATGGCGCGCTTGCTTGGGCAGGATACCCAGATCTTGACTTGAGCTTCCTTGGTCTGCTGTCGTACATCGGCGTGATTGCGGCGCTGGTGCAAATCTTGGAAATGTTCTTGGATAAATATGTGCCCGCTCTGTACGCAGCGTTGGGTGTGTTTTTGCCGCTGATCACAGTGAACTGCGCCATTTTGGGTGCGTCACTCTTTATGGTAGAGCGCAGCTACGACTTCGGTGAGAGTGTGGTGTTTGGCTTCGGTTCTGGTGTGGGCTGGGCGTTGGCTATCGTTGCACTTGCAGGGATCCGGGAAAAGCTGAAGTACAGCGATGTTCCTGATGGGTTGCAGGGGCTGGGCATAACCTTTATCACTGTGGGACTGATGTCTCTGGGCTTTATGTCGTTCGGCGGCATCGATATCTAATTCGCTGTAAGTAGCGTTAGGAGAGATAAGTGTTTACAACTATTTTCTTTGGCGTTGGCATGTTTACTGCCGTTGTTGTCGCCTTGGTAATGGTCATTCTTGCGGCGCGCAGCAAGCTGGTTGCGAGTGGCAATATCAATATCGAAATTAACGGCGAGAAGACGATTCAAGTACCTGCGGGTGGCAAGCTGCTGCAAACGCTGGCGGATGCCGATCTATTCCTCGCCAGCGCCTGTGGCGGTGGCGGCACCTGCGCTCAGTGTAAGTGTGTTGTCGCCGAGGGCGGCGGTTCGTTGCTTCCCACTGAAGCTACTCACTTTACACGACGAGAAGCCAATGATGGCTGGCGCCTCTCGTGTCAGACCCCGGTTAAGCAAGACATGAAGATCGAGATACCGGAAGAGGTCTTTGGTGTTAAGCAGTGGGAGTGCACCGTTGAATCAAACGATAATGTTGCAACCTTCATCAAAGAGCTCGTACTCAAATTGCCTGAAGGCGAGAGCGTTGACTTCCGTGCAGGCGGTTATGTGCAGTTAGAGTGCCCACCTCACGCGGTTAAGTTCTCTGACTTTGACATTGGCGAAGAGTATCGCGGTGATTGGGAGCATTTTGGCTTCTTCAAGCTCGAGTCTGCGTCTCCTGAGACGACGATTCGTGCTTACTCGATGGCGAACTACCCCGAGGAGAAGGGCGTCGTTAAGTTCAACATCCGGGTAGCTACTCCGCCTCCGCGCACTGAAGGATTGCCGCCAGGGATTATGTCGAGCTGGGTCTTCAACCTTAAGGCTGGCGATAAGGTCAATGTCTACGGTCCATTCGGTGAGTTCTTTGCGAAAGAGACTGACGCTGAGATGGTATTCATCGGTGGTGGTGCGGGTATGGCACCTATGCGTTCTCACATTTTTGATCAGCTTCGGCGGATCAACACCGATCGTAAGATTAGCTTCTGGTACGGTGCGCGCTCGCTACGTGAAATGTTCTATGTTGAGGATTACGACACGCTCGCGGCTGAGAACGACAACTTTGATTGGCACGTTGCGCTCTCCGATCCGCAGCCAGAAGACAACTGGGATGGCTTAACAGGCTTTATCCACAACGTTCTGTTTGAACAGTATCTGAAGGACCATCCGGCGCCTGAGGATTGTGAGTATTACATGTGTGGGCCACCCATGATGAACAAAGCATGTATCGATATGTTGCTTGACCTCGGTGTTGAGCGCGAGAACATCTTCTTGGACGATTTCGGTGGCTAAGGCCATTCGGACGTCAATAAGAAGGCCAGCCTTAGTGCTGGCCTTTTTGCTTCTTGTTTTAGGTTGCAGCGAAAACTCTACGACGCAAAAACTTTCGGGAGGTGTTTTCGGTACCACGTGGAACTTAACCTACCTCGATGCACCTGAGGGTATTACTCGCGACCAGATTGAGACAGCGGTAGTTGGCGCGTTTGCGGTCGTGGACGACAGCATGAACAACTACCGGGCGGATTCGACCATCAGTGAATTGAACGCACTCGATAAAATGACCGTCTTCGAAGTCGATTGGGATTTCGCGCTGGTCTTTAACACCGCGTTCGACATCTACACTGCAACAGACGGTGCTTACGACCCTTCCGTATCGCCGCTCGTCAACTTGTGGGGCTTCGGTCCTAAAGAAGTTATTCGTCGGCCATCAAGCGAGGCAATCGAGGCGTTGGTACCGATCGTTGGCTTGGAGGAATTCGCTTGGGATTTATCCACGCGCGCTTTTGTTAAGAAACACGCTAAATCTGAGCTCGATTTCTCATCTATTGCTAAGGGTTATGCAGTCGATCTCGCCGCTGACGAGCTTATCGAGTTAGGTGTCAATAACTTTATGCTAGAAGTCGGTGGTGAGATTCAAACACGCGGGAATAGTCCGCGCGGTGATCTCTGGCGGTTGGCTATTGAGAACCCCGTGGCGGGGGCTGCCGGAGGTGTCTACACCGCAATTTCGGTTACCGATGTTGGCATTGCGACTTCTGGAGATTATCGAAATTTTTTCGTTGAGAATGGGGTTCGCTATTCGCACCTTATTGATCCCCGCACCTCACAGCCGATTGAGCATGACCTGGTGTCCGTGACGGTCGTACATCCATCAACCATGATTGCAGATGCCTGGGCGACGGCACTCATGATTGTAGGCACAGAAGAGGCATTAAGGTTGGCAAATATCCATGAGCTCGGTGTTCTCTTAATTTCTCGCGACGGACAGCAGCTGGTAAGCTCAAATAACGAACTTATGTCGCAATGGTTGAGGACATCGGATAAAGAGGATGATACCGAATGATTTTTCTCATTAGTTTTATTGTTTTCGCCTTTATCCTTGCCGCTATGGCAGTGGGTGTTATCGCGGGTAGAGAGCCGATTAAAGGCTCCTGTGGCGGCATTGGTGCTCTCGGTATCGATCAATCTTGCGAGATATGTGGTGGTGACCCACAACGCTGCGAGACAGAGACACGCTCACCCGCTGACGCGATGGCCGCTTCTGCAGCTGAAAACGGTACCGAGGCGCGACCTGAGAAAGGCGCCGTGGTTTTCGATCCCGCTGAGAAGTAAGGCCTTTGCCGATTGAATTAGACATCGCACGTAGGCTTAGCTTCAGCTCGGAGCAGAGGGCGTTTACCCGCTGGGTAGCCATTTTGTCTGCTACCGGTATGGCGGTTGGTGTTGCAAGTCTTATCGTCGTTCTGTCTGTTATGAACGGACTCGCCGGGGAACTAACCGGCAGACTGCTCAATGCGGTGCCTCACGTTTCCATCTCATCAACGGGCCCATTGGACGAGAGTCGTGCGCTTTCGCAAACCCTGGAGGGTGATTGGTCCGGGGCTCAAGCTTCCCCTTTCATTAAGCGCCAAGTAATGCTTCGATCGCTTTTTTTCTCTTCGGGCGCTGAACTTACAGGATATGCCGAGGACCACTCTTACAGTGCTGATGTGACGCTGATAGACGGCAACTTAGCTGCGTTATCTAAAGAGCGGTTTAGCATTGCACTGGGTAATTCGCTTGCACAACAGCTCGGTGTGGGTGTCGGAGATCAGGTCGATGCAGTACTCCCTCAGCTTTCAGTAACCCCCCTAGGTCCGGTCCCTCGCTACCGCCGGCTAACCGTGCGGGCGGTGGTTTCAGTCGGCGCCTCACCCGATAGCACGCTGGCGTGGACGTCCTACGAGAGCTTGCAGCGATTAGCGCGAGCCAGACAACCAGACGGTGTGCAAATTCGTCTTGCTGATCCAGGCGCTGCAGGGATCATTGCCGAGCAAATAAAGGAGCGAGTATCAAAGCCTTCACATGTGACTACATGGGCAGATACGAATCAGTCGCTGTTTGCTGCGATAAGAATGGAAAAGGTTTTAGTCAGCATCCTGTTGTCAGCACTAATCGCTGTCGCCGCTTTTAGTGTTGTGTCGTCTCTGACGATGTCTGTCTCTGAAAAACGATCAGATATCGCGGCACTCCGGGTAATGGGCCTAACACCAAGGAGTGTAATGATCAGCTTTTTGATACATGGGCTGTTGCTCGCGGTTTTAGGTGTTGTCGTTGGAACCTTTCTGGGACTTGGTATTGCGATAAACCTCGAGGGGATTATGAGTGGTATCGAACGTTTTTTTGGCTGGACCTTGTTTGATCCAGACGTTTACTACATCGGTGGCTTGCCAACAAAGATACTGGTAACGGATATTATCGGAATCATATCGGGTGCAGTTTTACTCAGTATTGTTGCCGCTACCTACCCGGCAATTAGGGCAAGTCGTGTCTCACCGGTTACTGCTTTGGAGGGCTTACACGTATGACTCTTTGTTTGAGCGCAGCGCATGTAAGCAAGGTCTATGGTTCAGGCGATGTGGCGGTTAAGGTGCTGGATGATCTATCGATTGACCTCCATGCCGGTGAAAAGATCGCCATTGTGGGTGGTTCTGGTGCGGGTAAGTCAACGCTGCTCAATATTTTGGGCGGACTCGATCAACCGACTGCGGGTTGTGTTCAGGTTGGTGAAACCGATCTCTTCTCCCTTAAGGAGGTTGAGCGAAGCCGCTGGCGTAATCGTCATCTCGGCTTTGTTTTTCAATTCCACCACCTTATGCCGGAATTCAGCGCTGTTGAGGCTGTGGCGATGCCCGCTAGGATAGGGGGGTTAGCAAAAAATCAGGCGCTAGAGAGGGCGCAGTTTCTGCTATCAGAGCTGGGGCTTGCGGATCGAGTGAATCATCGTCCAGGCCAGTTATCGGGTGGTGAGCGACAACGCGTTGCGATTGCGCGCGCCCTGATTAATCGTCCAGCCTGTGTGTTGATGGATGAGCCAACGGGTAATCTAGATCCGGCAACAGCTGAGCAAGTACTCAATCTTATGCACGACTTGTCGTTCGAGGAGACGGCCTTTGTGATCGTTACCCATGATCCCAAGATTGCTGCCCAAATGGATAAGCAGTATTTACTTGAAGCAGGGACATTGTGTCTCGAGTGATAGGCATTTGGAGACCGCGCTCACTTCATTTTGAGATGGCGCTTCGACAATCCTTGGGCAGCGGTTCAGGTCTGTCTTCCTTCTTGTCGAAGCTATCGATAGCGGGAATGGTGATAGCCGTTGCATTTCTGTTGGCCTCGCTCTCGGTTATGAACGGCTTCGAGCGAGAAATGCGACTTCGCATTCTCAATCTAGTACCTCATGTCACTATTCGTAGCTACCTACCCGAGTCAGCTGGTAAAACACTGCCAATCGAGTTGGGTGATTTGTCGAATGTTCAGCGAAGTTATCGCTTTAGCGAGAGAAACGCGCTTTTCTCGGCCGCGTTGGACTCTCGGGTGGGCCGGCTCATCTATGCCGGATCTGACGCGCTTGAGCCCTTACAGCAACACCTAACACCGAGGTTGGAGAAGTTTGCACCGGGAGAGATAGTCCTTGGTAAAAACTTCGCGGAAGCACTAGGTGTAGAAGTCGGCCAGCCGTTGATTGCGCTTATCAGTGAAGGCGGTAGCCATCGCCAGTTTTTACCCGAAACCGTGCGACTGGCTGCGGTTTTGGATTCTGGCACTGAAATCGACAGTGTCTTTGCATTGACCCCTATGACCCCGTCAGCTGGCGGGGGTATCAATAGCGAATCCTTATGGGCTCTTACCATTGCGGATCCGCTGGAGGCGCCAGTATTGGTGCAAACGCTTCGGAAGCGCTTAGGGCCTCAATTCTGGGTTACGGACTGGACACAAACACTCGGCAATTTGTATCAAGCAATACAGCTATCGCGCCAAATTGTGGGGTTAATGTTGGTGGCACTCTTGGTGGTCGCCGTTTTCAATATCGTTACCTCGCTTGTTTTAGTTATGTCCGATCGTCGGCCCAGCTCGGCGATGTTGCGCGCGATGGGGGCATCACCCTCGGACATCCTCACGATATTCACTGTTCAGGGGACAATCATTGGCGCCGGCGGTGCGTTTTTGGGGGCTGTACTGGGTGGGCTCTTGGCATTTGCTATCCCAGGTCTTGTATCTCTCATTGAGACTTTCAGCGGTCAGCCGCTTCTTGATACCAGCGTATATCCATTAGCTTACGTGCCGGTTGATTTAAGGTGGTCGGACTTCTTAAGTGTGTCAGGTGCCGCATTGCTTTTATCGCTGTTTGCCTGTGCGCTACCTGCGATTGGCTCGGCGAGGGCGTCCATAAGCGATTCGCTGCGCGAAATCCGCTAATTTCGCGATGCACGCCTTTGGGCAAGGCGTTTACGTGCCCGCTCAGTAATACGCTGGCTGATCCGAAGTCGCCACAGGCCATCTGCAATGAAGTAGCCTAAAAACGCAGCGATGACACCCATAACCGCGCAGCCGAGAACAAACGCGGGGAAGATCCCGAGGAACTCAGCACTCAAGGGGTTCAGCCAATCCACCGCAGTGACATCTAAAACAGGCGTCCCCAACACGGCACTGCCTAAGAGGTAGGCACCCAGATAGATGACAGGCATCGTGACCGGGTTGGTGATGAAGATCAGCATAAAAGACAGCGGCACGTTTGCGCTAAGCTTGATAGCGAAAAACACCGCGACAAACATTTGGCCGGGCAAGGGGATCATCGAGCAAAAGAGTCCAATGGCAGTTGCACGTGCTATTGATGTTCGGCTGATATGCCACAACTCTCGACGGTCTAGCAGGTTACCAAAGCGCTCAATTCCATTGACGCGCATCAAGCGCGACGGACTCGGCAGGTACTTTCGTAACGAGCGTTTTGGCATGACCCTCACTCAATTTTCGTTATTTTCGATTTTTTGCGAGTAATGAGCTCATAAAGAGATCACCGCAGTATGTCCCCAGTCAGTCAGGTCGGAAACTGCTTTCTCACGCAGTGATTATGATGGGACGACAGCCGATCTGCCAGTTGCAAGACACCAAAAATTACGAACATTTGCACGAGAGAACGATGCGCTATTGGTGTACTGCCTCACCTGTATTTCTGCGTTACTTCTGCCATCCGCTACAGCCCTAGGAATCTTTGCGGCCGTTGTCGGCAGTATTGTGCTGGTTTTCCCGCAGGGCCGCATAATGGTAGCCGTGCTCTGTGCTTTGCTGGTTGGTTCTGCACACTTTTATCACCATGAAGCCACTCGAATCCCTCCGGGCTGCTTCGATACAGCACTTGAAGTAGCGGGTGTCATCGTTTCCTTTCCTCAACGTCGCGAGGGTGTGGGCGAATCCCACTATCTGAGCTTCGACCTTAATATTCGTGAGTCAATTCCGCGTGAATGCGGTGCAGGTATAAAAATTCGTGCCTACGCCCACTACGAGGGTGAGGCTCCAGCCTTAAAGATTGGTGACTCGTTCATAGGGCAAGTACGTCTTCGACCCCCGGGGTCTTTGTGGAATCGAGGCAATTTGCCCTCAAATGTGTATGCGCTTGCGAACAAAACCTCAGCGAGCGCGAGTGTCGCAGACATTAGATCGATTGAGCCCGGATCTTCACACTTAGCTCAGCTTCGTCACCGGTTGAGTCAGTCGATAACATATTTCGTGAAGTATGCCGAAGTAGAGCGGCTGTTGCAGGGCTTACTGCTTGGTCGACAGGAGGCGCTTCATCCTGAGGATTGGCTCTTTTTGCGCGAGTACGGGATTGTCCATGTTTTGGTGGTTAGTGGTGTCCACGTATCACTGGTGGTCCTATGGATGCAAAATCTGCTGAAGCTGCCACGTCGCCTTTTTTTGTTGCGTGATGACACAGGGTCGGGCTGGCTAGACCTCGCTACAATATCGCTGGTGGCGTCAGGGTATGTTCTCCTCACGGGCGCGTCGTTACCTGCACAACGTGCTCTTTTAATGATGGGAACTGCTTACTTCATGCGCATCGTGTTCTGGCGTGTCAGTTCTTTATCGTCAGTCGTGGCGGCCGCAGCTGTGCTGGTAACGATTAATCCATGGTCTGCACTTACGCCTGGATTTTGGCTGAGTGTTGTACTCACCGGCGTTATCATCGTAGAGACCATAGATGCGCCGCCTAGACCTATTTTAGGATGGTTAAGGCTCACCTGTGTTCTCACTGTCACCTCGTCGTTATTAACGGTCTTTTTCTTTCATCAGTTCTCAACTGCGGCACTGGTAAGCAATCTTTTGATCGCGCCTTTCTTTACTGTTGTGGTGCTTCCAGTGGGACTCCTAGGTTTAGCCATAACTGAAGCGCATTTTGAGTTGGGTGGATGGCTATTGACCGGCATCGCTGCGCTGGTGAATGAACTGCTCTCGATGATGCTTGCGGCTACTACAATCAGCGGCCTAGGGCGACTAGAGTCCGTTTATGTTCACTCCGGCATTATTTTATACCTTGCAGTAGCTGCAATGGCTGGCACACTGCCCAAGAAATTAAGCACACTAATTATCTTATTGCTCCCCTGTTCCATTAGCGGATCTAATCACCTTACTAACGCGGCAGAGATGGTTGTCAGTGATGTGGGGCAGGGGACCATGGTTCTCTTCTCTAGCGATGATCATTACCTTCTCTACGATACCGGAGGGCTAATTGGCTCTGGAGTTTCGATTGCCGAACGGGAAGTGATTCCATGGCTTAAATCACGCGGTATTAGCGAGATCGATCTTTTGGTGGAGCGCCTTGCGCTATGGGTCGGAAGCTACCTCTCTCAATGGCTTTCAGCGTATCTGTGATGACAGGTACGGGACAGGGCATTGCCAATACGAACGCCGACTCCTGCGTGGTCCTAATCGAATATCACGGTCAGCGGATAATCCTTGCAGGGGATATTCCAGCATCAACCGAGCTTGAATTAATCGCCGGTGGATCGCTTCCACCAAAAGTCGATATTTTGGTTGCCGCGCATCACGGCTCGGCGACATCGAGCTCGCAGACCTTTATAGACAAGGTAGACCCCGCTCATACTGTATTCACGACAAAACGGGCTAATCGCTTTAACCATCCTCATGATTCGGTGTTGCGCCGCTTCTTAAATACAGAGACAAAACTATGGGACACGGCTCAAGACGGTGCCGTGACCTTCAAGCTGGTGGGATCCAGGACTTTTTCAGCAAGTGGTATGCGAAGCGTAAACTCACCCTACTGGGCTCAATTTTGATTGAGAAGTCGTTGCTTGGCTCCACCTGATAGCGGGGTATACTCTGATTGAGTTCTGGGAGAACCAATCATGTTAGATCTACTCATCGCCGGTGGTTGGGTGATGCCTGTTATCGTTTGTTGTTCGATAGTGGCAGTAAGCATCTGTATCGAACGTTATTTTGCCTTAGATCGCCAAAAGATTGCGCCGCCTCATTTGCTTGCAACGGTTTGGCGAGACCTTAAACAAGGCGAGCTTAATGCCAAAAAGCTGAATGAGCTTCGCGCAGGTTCGCCTTTGGGTGCCATTTTGGCGGCTGGCATATCGAATAGGGCGCAAGGTCGGGATGTTATGAAGGAGAGCATCTCTGAGGCTGCGAGTCACGTAGTTCACGACCTCGAAAAGTACCTGAACTCCCTGGGTACAGTTGCGGCTGTGACGCCGCTCTTGGGTCTTCTTGGGACCGTTGTTGGGATGATTGATGTATTTACTCAAATCACTACTGTCGGGACGGGAAACGCAAATGCGCTTGCAGGCGGTATTTCAGAGGCATTATTGACCACCGCAGCCGGCCTTATAGTGGCCATTCCAGCGCTGGTGATGCATCGGTATTTCACGGGATTGGTTGAGTCGTTAGTCGTTAGTCTTGAACGTGAAGCTATAAAGCTGGTGGATGCGCTGCACAGCGGAGCGCAGCAGGAATACTGAGGATGAATTTCAAGCGCCAGAGAAAAGAGTCTCTTGCGGTTAATTTGACACCGCTTATCGACGTGGTGTTTTTACTGCTGATTTTTTTCATGGTCTCAACAAGTTTTACGGATTTGAGTGAATTGGTAGTCAATCTCCCCGAGGCGGAGGGTGAGCAGCGTCAAGCTGAGAGCAAGGGATTAGAGATTGTTATTACGGCAAACGAGGAAATGTTTTTAAACGGAACGCCATTTCCTGCCGACGATAAAAATTTACGGTTAATTCTCGTTGAAAAGGCGGGATCGCGTCGCGATATTCCTATATCAATCATCGCTGACGCCGATACGCGACATGCAATGGTCGTTATGTCGATGGATACAGTGAGCCAGTTGGGGTTCAAACAACTATCGATCAGTACCCAAAAACCGCTAGCGAGTGAATAACATTGTCAAAGAAGACTCAACACGCGACGAATGACGCCCAGCTTTATGGGCGACTCTTGTCGTACGCGTTTCAGTATAAGTGGTCGCTAATCCTCAGTTTTCTTGGGTTTGTTGTTTACTCACTCGGCAATGTCCTGCTCGCGGACTTAACGCAGTTTCTGCTTGACTCGCTGGGTGGCCAACAAATGATGAGCCTTGGGTTTGTTGCTCAAGCGTCTCAGTGGTTATGGCCCCCTGGTGATAAATCAGCAACCGACTACGCACGCATCGCCGTGCCTATTGCGGCAGTGGTTCTCTCACTGGGTCGTGCACTTGGTTTCTTCGCGGGTTCTTATTTTATGAATAAGGTGGCTCGGTCAGTAGTCCATACGGTGCGAACCGAACTCTTTGGTGCGCTAGTCCGAGCTCCAAAGGTGCATCTCGATCAATTTTCGACGGGTGAGCTTTTGTCGAAGGTGACTTTTAATGTAGAGCAGGTGAGTGGTGCTGCGTCGGATGCACTCAAAACGCTGCTAAGAGAGGGGCTGACCATCGTTGCACTCGTCTCTTACATGCTCTATCTGAATTGGGAATTAACCGCTGTATTTTTCGTCGTAGCGCCTGCGATTGGTCTTGTCGTGCATGTTGTGGGCAAACATTTTCGACGGTATAGCCGTCGTATTCAGGATTCTATGGGGTCGGTTACCGAGGTTACAGCTGAAAGCCTAGCAGGACTTGATGATGTGAGAATCTATGGCGCCACAACGCAAGTAAGCGAGCGGTTTGAGTCAGCTAGCGCATTCAATAAACAGCAAAGTCTCAAGCTCGCCTTCGTACAGGCAGCCTCCACCCCTATTATGCAAACCCTATTGGCGCTCGCTTTGGGAGCGCTGTTTTGGTTCGCTCTTGATCCCGAGGTCCTTACCGAGTTCAGTGCGGGTTCATTGGTTGCATTCATTACCGCCGCGGCGCAGTTGGGCAAGCCCATTAGAACCTTAAGTAGCATTCAGAGCATCATTCAGCGAGGACTTGCGGCTGCCGAAGATATCTTTATCCAGCTCGATACCCCGCCCGAAAGCGACGAGGGTTCTGCAAGGCCTGCCCAGGTGAAAGGTAAGGTTGAATTCCGCGCTATCGATTTTAAGTACCCAAGTGCGCAAACAAACGCGATCTCGGACGTCAGTTTTTTGATCGAGCCAGGTCAAACGGTTGCGGTGGTGGGTAGGTCAGGTAGTGGTAAGAGCACGCTCGTTAAGCTGTTGGCGAGATTTTACTTGCCGACATCTGGAGAAATCCTGCTTGACGGAAAGAACGTGAAAGACATCGCTCTAGCGCATTATCGTGAACAGCTCGCTTTTGTACCCCAGAACATAACTATTTTTAGCGACTCTGTTGCGGGCAACATTGCCCTTGGTGCGATGAACCAGTCAGAGAGGAAAGCGATCGAGAGCGCAGCTGAGCAAGCTCAGGCAGCCAAGTTCGTGCAAGACCTTGAGGATGGCTACGACACGTTAATCGGCGATCAAGGTCTTGGGTTGTCGGGTGGGCAGCAACAGCGCATTGCGATAGCGCGGGCTTTGCTCAAGCAAGCGCCAGTGCTGATATTGGACGAGGCGACGTCGGCATTAGACACCGAGTCAGAGGCGCTGATTCAGTCTGCATTGGATAAGAGCCGAGAGGGTCGGACAACGTTTGTTGTTGCGCACAGGCTATCGACAATTGAGTCCGCCGACTCGGTTCTGCTTATGGATGAGGGTAGGGTCGTTGCTCAAGGAAGTCATCAGCAATTACTGGACAGCGAGCCACTTTATCGCTCGCTCCATCAGCAAGGATTTACCGCCGAATGACGACGGGTAGAGATTGGCTAGAGGATGCGGTCAATCGTTCATGGTACGGCCGCATCGGTGTCACTTATCTCCTCTTGCCATTACAACCCATCGCTGCTCTGGTGATTTGGTGGCGGCGTAGGTTCCGCCCTCGTGCAAAATTCGCTGCACTCGGCGCACCGATTATCGTCGTTGGCGGACTCACTGCGGGCGGTACGGGCAAGACCCCAACGCTTATAGCCCTGGTGCGTTACCTTTCGGGGAAGGGGCTCAAGGTGGGCGTTGTCAGTCGGGGGTATGGTCGAGAGGCCGGAAAGAGCGGATTGCTCGTAGAGGTCGAACATAGTGCTGAAAAAGTTGGCGATGAACCTCTATTGATTAAGCGTTCAGTGCCTACCGCATCGGTTATGGTGGGTGATTCTAGACTTGCCGCGGCAAGAAGCCTCTTCAGAGAGCAGGGCGTCAGCGTCATATTGTCCGACGACGGTTTACAGCATTATGCCTTACCTCGAGACTTTGAAATTGCGGTGCTCGATGCTAATCGGCGGTTTGGAAACGGTTGGCTGCTGCCGGTGGGCCCATTGCGAGAGCCCATAAAGCGTCTTCAATCTGTGGATTTTGTGCTTGAACGTAATGGTTCAGATCCTGCCAGTGCGTTTCACTACGTACCTACGCGGTTGGTCACTGTAGACGGTAAAGAGCGGCTTTCTGTTTCAGACGCGTCGAACCAATGGGCCGGGAAAAAGGTGGTTGCAGCAACGGGTTTGGGGCAGCCAAGCCAGTTTTTTAGTTTGCTGAGTGACCTTGGTCTGGAGTGTGAAACGGTCAATGTTGCTGATCATGCAGTCCTAGATCTTTGGGCTATCGAAACTCATTTCCAACCCGATATTGTCGTCGTTACAGCCAAAGACGCGGTAAAACTCGAGGTGGAGTCGTGCCATAATGTTTGGGTGTTAGAGGTTGAGGCAGAGCTGCCCGATTCCTTGTATTTAGCCATCGAGCAATCCTTAAAGCAGGTTTCTATCTAAAGGTGTTTTCATGTACCACGTTGTGATTCCAGCTCGATATGGCTCCACTCGGCTTCCTGCCAAAGCCCTGGCCGATATTAATGGTAAACCTATGGTCTACTGGGTTTGGCGTCAGGCTTTGCAGAGCAAGGCGCTGAGCGTGACGGTTGCTACTGATGATGAGCGAATTCGATCGGCGCTCAGTCCGCACGGTGTCGATGTGGCAATGACTGCCTCCGATCACCCATCGGGTACTGATCGATTAGCCGAGGTGGCTAGAGCGAAGGCGTGGGCGGCAGATACCGTGGTCGTCAATCTACAAGGCGATGAGCCATTGATGCCTGTGGCTAATGTTGAGCAAGTGGCCGAATTAATGCTGTCTCATCCAGAGGCCTCTATCTCAACGTTGTGCGAGCCTATTGCTTCTTACGCGACGTTTGTTGACCCCTCGGTTGTGAAAGTTGTCGCAGATAGTGACGGCAGAGCCCACTACTTTTCTCGTGCGCCGATACCGTTTGACAGAGACGGTGATGCCACGAGCGCTCCTGCCGAGGCTCGGAGGCATATTGGTCTTTACGCGTACCGTGTCGGATTTTTGGAAGGCTTTAGCTTGGGGTCCGTCGCACCCTACGAGCGTCTCGAATCGCTTGAGCAGCTCCGTGCATTGCACAGTGGCCATGAAATTCGAATCGCGGACGCAAAAGAGACTGTCCCTGCAGGCGTTGATACGGAAGCTGACCTCGAGGCCGTCAGAGCTATCATGGCGGGGCAATGAGCGCGCTCCACGCCAATGTTTCATTACGCGATCTGAATAGCTTGCGACTGCAATCTAAGGCCGCCTGGTTTGTGTCCGCCACCTCAGCGGATGAAGTGCGAACAAGTGTTCGGGAGGCCCGCGCCAAAGGGGTCCCGCTTGTACCTCTAGGCGGAGGAAGCAATGTAATCCTGGGCCCAGAAATTGCCGCGCTCGTGGTTCATGTGAACATTTTGGGCCGAGAGGTGATCGAAGACGCTGAGGATCAGGTGATCGTCCGTGTCGGCGCTGGCGAAAGCTGGCACGAAACCGTTTTGTGGGCGCATCAGAATGGCTATTACGGTCTGGAAAATCTCGCGTTGATACCGGGCAGTGTCGGGGCGGCACCCGTGCAAAATATTGGTGCTTACGGGGTCGAAGTTGAGAGCTTCATCACGCAGGTAAACGTCGTCGATAGTTTGTCGGGTGAATCGGAAACGCTGAGTGGTGAAGACTGCGGATTCGGCTACCGTAACAGTGTTTTTAAGCGCGAGGGCGGTAAGCACTGGGTGATAACTTCGGTCGATTTTCGTCTCTCCAAGGGACCGGTCTGCTGTATTGAATATCCGGACTTGCGGGAGATGAGCGGTGATAAACCGGTTACCCCAGCAAGTATTCTCAAGGAGGTGGTAGCTATTCGCACCAGAAAGCTCCCGGATCCTAATGTGCAGCCAAATGTCGGTAGCTTCTTTAAAAACCCTATCGTCAGTCGCGAGCATGCTCGAACGCTGCAAGATGAGCACGATGCCATGCCACAGTTTCCCGTTCAGGGGGGTGGAATAAAGCTGTCAGCTGCTTGGATGATCGATTATTTGGGCTGGCGCGGTGTCGAAGAGGGGGGAGTCAGGGTGGCTGACCAGCATGCGCTTGTCTTAATAAACGAATCTGCAATCTTTGCGTCAGAAATCATTGTTTTAGCTAACAAAATTCGGACGTCCGTAAAGAGCGTTTTTAACGTAGAGTTAGAAATCGAACCGCAAACGATAGCGTTGGATTCCTAAAAATGACGAAGGCTGGCTTTGACGCAGAGTCCTTTCTTAAGCAGCTGACTACACGTCCCGGCGTGTATCAGATGTACGACAGTGCTGGCGGTCTTCTATACGTTGGCAAGGCCAAGAACCTAAAGAATCGTGTGACCAGCTATTTCAGGGCGAGTGGTCTCTCGGCGAAGACGATGGCCCTTGTGGCGCGCATACGTGATATTCAAGTCACTGTTACGACCACCGAGCGCGATGCCTTGCTACTTGAGCACAACCTAATCAAGGAATATCACCCACCGTACAACATTCTCTTAAAAGACGATAAGTCTTACCCCTACATCTACCTGTCATCGGAAGATAAATGGCCAAAACTGGGATTCCATAGGGGACCTAAACGTCGGAAGGGTGAGTACTTTGGGCCGTATCCGAGTGCTGGTGCGGTGCGCTCGACGCTTCACCTGATGCAGAAGGTGTTTAAGGTCCGCCAATGCGAAGAGTCATACTTTAGAAACCGCTCTCGCCCTTGTTTGCAGTATCAGATTGGGCGTTGCTCGGGCCCCTGCGTAGGGCTTGTGAGTGACGAGGATTACAAAAAACAGGTGGAAAACTCCGCGTTGTTCCTGAGCGGTAAATCGCAAAAGGTGATGAAGCGACTAGCAGATGATATGGAGCAAGCCGCGGAGAAGCTCGAGTTCGAAAAGGCGGCGGAATATCGCGATCAACTTCAGCGCTTGCAGGATGTTCAGGCGAGCCAGGGTATTGAGGGCTCTCGTGGGGAACTTGATTTGCTGGCAGTTAAGCAAGCCCACGGCCAGGCCTGCGTTCAAGTCTTGTTCGTCAGAGAGGGCCGCGTTTTAGGTTCTCGGACCTATTATCCCGCCACGCAGCTTGAGGAAGACGAAACGTCGGTTCTCGACGCTTTCATCCCTCAGTTCTATTTGTCGGGCAGGCAGACGATCCCACAAGAGATTGTTGTAAGCCATAAGCCCAACTATGCAGAGTTACTTGCTGACACCTTGATGGAGGAGAGCAAGCGCAAGGTTGTGATTAAGACATCAGTCCGTGATGCAAGGGCGCGCTGGCTGCAACTCGCAAAACAGACTGCTGAAAGCAATTTAGACTCTTTCCTGAGTGGGAAGCAGACGATGGCAGGGCGACTGGAGGCGCTTCGCAGAGAGTTGGATTTGGAGATGTCCCCAACGCGAATGGAGTGTTTTGATATTAGTCATAGCTCGGGGGAGGCAACCGTTGCGTCCTGCGTCGTGTTTGATAGCAATGGGGCCCGCAAGGCCGACTATCGAAAGTTTAATATCGAAGGCATCACAGGCGGCGACGACTACGCGGCTATGCAGCAGGCGTTGGAGAGGCGCTACCGTAGATTGTCAAAGGGCGAGGGCACATTGCCCGATGTGCTGTTCATCGATGGCGGAAAAGGACAGGTATCACAGGCGCAACAGGTGCTCGAGCAGTTCGAGCTCACGTCGGTCAAGGTGGTTGGTGTTGCAAAGGGTACAACCCGAAAAGCAGGTTTCGAGACATTGATCGACGGTGATACTGGGGCTGAGACACAACTACGAGGCGATAATCCCGCCCTGCACTTGATTCAGCAGATTCGTGATGAAGCTCACCGATTTGCCATCAGTGGGCATCGAGGTCGGCGCTCGAAGGCGCGCAAGCAGTCCACGCTAGAAGGCATTGCGGGTGTTGGCTCAAAGCGCCGGCGTGATTTGCTACGCCATTTTGGCAGTATCCGCGGTGTTGAGAACGCTTCGGTTGATGAAATTTGCAAAGTAGAGGGGATCAGTGCGACTCTCGCGCAGAGTATTTACGATCACCTACACACCGTTGAACATTAATTTTCGGAGCTAATGTGCGTTGGACGCTTCCTAATATCCTCACTTTATTGCGCGTTGGCTGTATCCCGCTAATGGTGGCGGCGTTTTATCTGGCGGGACCTTACTCTGGCTTTCTGTCGGCGCTCATTTTTTTGATAGCGGCGATCACTGATTGGTTCGACGGTTGGCTTGCGCGTACGCTAAACCAGGAGAGTGAGTTCGGTGCCTTTATGGACCCGGTGGCAGACAAATTAATCGTCGCTACAGCGTTGGTTCTGTTAGTGGCGCATTACGACAATATGTGGATAACGCTCGCGGCGATGGTCATCATCGGTCGTGAAATTCTGGTCAGCGCATTGCGCGAGTGGATGGCTCGTAGCGGGCGTAGCGAGTCTGTGGCCGTGACCATCGTTGCGAAATTCAAGACAACGCTTCAAATGACGGCCATAACCATTTTACTGTGGCGCTCCGATGAGGGCCCCAGTGATACGTGGCTATTGGCGGGTTACGTCGCCATGGTCATTGCTGTTGTTTTGACGCTGTGGTCAATGTGGAGCTACTTACAGGTCATGCTGGGCAGCTCAGGTAACAACGAAACTGCTTGACCGTTAGGGCACAGCGAATACACTCCGACGTATGCGGGAATAGCTCAGCTGGTAGAGCGCAACCTTGCCAAGGTTGAGGTCGCGAGTTCGAACCTCGTTTCCCGCTCCAACTTCCTTGAGGTGGTTATTTACGCGACCTCATACC
Source organism: gamma proteobacterium HIMB55 (assembly GCA_000227505.4). Classification (NCBI taxonomy): domain Bacteria; kingdom Pseudomonadati; phylum Pseudomonadota; class Gammaproteobacteria; order Cellvibrionales; family Halieaceae; species gamma proteobacterium HIMB55. The sequence goes on from AGIF02000001.1 coordinate 1,083,272, forward strand.
CATTAAGCACACTTTTTCCTAATAGGCTTGCTAGATGAGTGCTGAGACGTGGTTATTGCTCTCCCTGACTCTGTTTGCCGGTGCAGCATCTCCTGGGCCGTCTCTGGCGCTCGTGGTCCGTACTGCGCTCGCTCACGGTCGATTGGCAGGCGTGACTGTCGCCTTGGCCCATGGGGTAGGTGTCACCATCTATGCCTTAGCTGTCGTGTTTGGTGTATCTGGCTTGGTGACACGAGTCGATGGCGCGATGCTTGTGATTCAGGTCCTCGGCGCGTCATTCATCATCTATCTTGGGGCCAAAATGCTTCGTGCAGGCCTAAAGGGTTTGATGGTCGGTGATACGGGTCCTCTGCATCCAGAAAATAAGTACTCGGACAAAGTAACTGCGGCGGTCCACGCACGAGATGGTTTACTTATTGTTGTCCTCAACCCCAAAGTCATCATCTTTTTCGTCGCTATCTTTAGCCAGTTCTTATCGCCATCACTAAGCTTGAGTTCGCAACTAGTAGCCGCTGCGTTGGCAGGTATCATCGATGCGTCTTGGTATGGTGTGATGGCTCTTATCGTTAGTAAGAAAGGCGTGCGTGACAAGCTCCAACGAGCTGCTAACCCTTTTGATGTCTTCTTCGGCGTATTGTTAATAACGGTTGCCTTGCTGGTCTTGTGGAGTGTTGTTGGCACTAACTAAGCCTCAAGACTTCCTCACCACGACTGGTCCGTGGAAGTCGGTCATCGCGCCAATATTCATCATCGCACCGATTATTATCTTTGAGCGTCAAGTGATACTGGGCGCAATAGGTTTATGGAGCGAGTGCCGAGACCACCCTTGCATGAAACTCTTCGATGAAGAAGGTGGAGGGTGCTGCGATCGCCATGGCGTTAGGTACGGAGCCGAGCCAATTAGATTCAGCCACCGAGCCGGGGACCAGATTCATTTTAAAGTCGTCTGATTGATTGAGATAAGCCTTGTACAAGCTTGCCCGCACGATAATCAGATTGTGCTTGAAATCCATGGCGATGAACTGGCCATCAAAACCGCGCGTTACAACGACACGATTTAGGCAAGTATTGTCGTCATCCTGCTCTGCACAGAAACTCCAAAACTGTTTGTCGTAGAAATCGGACATGGCACGGATTTCCGACACATAGCTACTGTATTGAGTTCCGCTTTCAAGTTCGATGCCGCCTAAATGCAATAGGTATCCAAATTTGGCGAAGTCTCGGGGGGTGGCATCGAGGCAACAATAGGTCAGGTAGTTACCGTTTGCTTGACCACTCTCGACGTCATCGCGCCACCAAGTTGCACTCATGTTGATCGGTTCAAAGAGCTCAGTCTGTGCAAACGTGCCCGCATCCTGTCCCGTTGCGCGAAACAGTATTTCACCCAGTATTTGGGTGTCACAGTTGGAATACAGGAATTCACCTGCGGTGTAGATGCCGTCTGGATCCCAAGGGTAGGTTGCCCCGTCTACCGCGAGCCCCCGGTCGATGCAGGCCGTCATCTGGTCGGGATAAAAGACAATATTGCCCCCGGCTGCTGCATCGCCTTGGTTCATGCATTCCCCCAGGTCGCCTGTATTGGGCAAGAAACACACAGGAACCAGACCCGAGCGCATGTCTAATAGCTGCTCAATCGTAATATCGGCGCGATCGTCTGCCTGCCACTCAGTTATGAAGTCCGACGCCAATTGATCGGTAGAGCTGATAAACCCTTTCTCAATAGCTATACCTATCAGCATGCTAGTGAAGGATTTTGCGGTCGACCACGACGTCATCAGGCTTGAGCTATCGCGAGTCCCATAATTTTCAGCCCAAAACGCAGGATCTTGTGCTCCCGGGTCAGACGCTAGAGAGACCAAGGTGTTTACCTCGCCGTCTGAAATACCTCGGTACTGCTCCCCGACGATCTTGCCATTGCGGACAACGAGTGCTGCTTGAGTGAATGAGCCGTCTTGCATCGCGTAATCGAAGGCATCTGACAAAGCGCTTTCGTCAAAACCAGCATCGGTGGCGGATTGGGTTTCCCAGTTATCGGGATGCGGTGATTGAAAGCTTGGTGGCGGCGTCACGACAGGTGCCGGAGCAGGGGAAGAAGAGCCACCGCCTCCGCAGGCTTGTAGTGTTAAGGCTGCGAGAAGCGTGAAGTATTCGATTCGATTCATAGGCAGCCTTTTGACACTTTATTGATGTGCTTCTGCTGTCGCCTTAGCCCATTTGTAGTCTGCTTTGCCATTAGGCGCGCGCTGCACTACATCCACCAAGATGCATTGCTTTGGCGCCTTGTAGCCCGCTAACTGCGTTTTGACATGCTCTCGAAGGCCATCCTCACCGATCGGTACTGTGCCGGGCTTTTGTGAGTAAACGGCAATCACACGGTTACCGAGGCGCTCGTCAGGCAGACCTACAACCAAGCAGTCCTCGACGTCGTCGTGGCGCTTAATCGATTCTTCAACTTCCTCGGTGAAGACCTTCTCGCCACCTGTATTGATGCACTGCGAGCCACGACCTAGCAGTGTAATGGTGCCATCGGCCTCAACGGTCGCGAAGTCGCCTGGGAAGGAATAACGAATGCCATCCACAACACGGAAGGTTCGCGCTGATTTCTCCTCGTCTTTGTAATACCCGCGGGGAACGATTCCTGCAGTGGCGACCATGCCCATCTCACCCGAGCCCGGTTGTACGGGTTTGTCGTCCTCGTTAAAGACTTTGACATAGTCGGCAATCATGAACTTCGCCGTCTTGGCGGCGCCTTCGCGGGTACTAATAGACGCACCCATAGAGCCCTCGGTTGAGCCCATAATGTCGTTGAGTACCATATTCTGATGCCTGAGGAGGCCTTCCTTGATCTCCGAGGACCACATTACGCCCGAGGAGGCGATTTGACCCACACGCGACAAGTCGTAGGGCTTTCCAGCCGCTTTGGCCGCATCAAGGGCTGCCAGAATTGGACGCGCAAACGCATCACCCACAATCGTAAGGTCAGTCACCTTGTTATCAACGACGCACTGCAAGAGCGCGTCCGCGTCGAGGTGCTGTGTTCGCTGAGTAACGACAGTACCGCCGCAGTTAAGCGCAACCATGGTACCGATCCACATACCGGTACCGTGCATTTGCGGACAGGCAGGGAGGCTACAGTGGACAGCGCTCATTTCCGTTATCGCTCGGGCACCTGCAAGTACCTCATCGATGGATGTGGGTGGTGCGAGGCCTCGAGAAGTGTAGCCGCCAATACAGAGCCAGTGGGCGAGGGCGCCGTTGTCGTACATGACACCCTTGGGCATGCCTGTCGTGCCGCCCGTGTACAGCATATAGCGGTCGTCAAAGGCACTCGGTGTAAAGGGCAGAGGATCGGAGCTTGTTAACGCTGTTTCATAATCCAGAGCGCCGTCTAGCAGCGGTTCGCCACATCCGTCATCGACTTGGATGTAGAGCTTAATCTTCGGCAGTGAATCCCGAATTTCCTTAATTCGCGGTGCATAGCTTGCGTGGAAAATCACCACCTCGGAGTCACTGTTATCGAGCAGGTAGATGAGCTCCTCGGCACGATAGCGATAATTCACGTTTACGGGGCAAACAGACTGCTTGAAACAGCCAAAATGCGCTTCGGTGTACTCGTTACAGTTAAGCATGTACATACCCACTGACGCGCCATTGGTGACACCGTTCGCCGCGAAAAGACCTGCTAGTCGAGCAGCTCTGTCATTGAACTCTGACCATGTAACCGTTTTACCTTCGCAGATGAGGGCAGGTCGGTCAGGGAACTCCTCTGAGAGTGCCGTCCAAACGTTATTGAAGTGAAATTCCATCTAATTGCTCCGCTGACTTTATTTTTGTTAACAGCGCGGCGCAGATAATGAATCAAACGCCGATCCATGAGTCAGAGACTCTCATGAGCCGGCGGAGATTTCTAGCCCGTTTGAGGGTGTTTGCCGCAGTCGGTTCGGCGGCGTTTTAGGTAGAGTCGAGGGTTGGCGGCAAGGGGCTTATCTACCGCTACTCTACCGGCACTACGCAGAGTACGAATCGACGACCCTAACGATGCCGAGATTCGTTCCTCGCACGCGTGTTTTCTTCAAATGCTTGAGAATCGGTTTGGGCATGCCCTCGGGCAGATCAATAGTCGCGTAGTGCTCAAAAATATTGATTTTGCCAATGAATTCGCCTTCGATGCCGGCTTCATTGGCAATGGCACCCATGATCTCGCTGGGCTTAACACTCTGCTTTTTCCCAACGCCCAGCCAGAAGCGCTCCATTACTACATCGGGATGCTCCTCAAGCGGGCGAGCGCGTCCGAGCTCTTTTACGGTGTAAGAGAGTGGAACTTCGCGCTCTTTTCCGTGCTTGTCCTTGAGTGGACGCGGCTCCTTGCGCGCATCTCGTGGAGGCTTCTGTTCTGCCTCAGCGCGGGATTTCCCTCCCTTGGCTGGCTCTGGGGGCAGCTCTACACCGTCCATTACCATGGCCGCTAAAGCTAGAGCGATATCTTTGTGGCTGTGTCCGTCTTTTAAAAGCTGCTCGACCGCGTCATTCGCTTTCGGGTGCGTGGGTGCTCCCATAGCATCGCGCAGCTTGTTGACAAGCCGCTCCCTCGCTTTCGCATCAATTTCCGCATAGGTCGGCAAGTCGATGGGCTGAATTTTCTGCTTGGTTACTTTCTCGATGTTATGGAGCATTCGACGTTCGCGCGGTGCAACAAACAAGATTGCTTTACCCGCGCGTCCTGCTCGACCCGTGCGACCAATGCGATGAACATAAGACTCACGATCGAAAGGAATGTCGTAGTTGATGACGTGAGTTATGCGCTCTACGTCTAAGCCCCGAGCGGCAACATCAGTGGCAACGACGATATCGAGGCGACCGTCCTTCAGCTGCTCCACGGTTTTTATTCGTGTCTTTTGATCAATATCGCCGTTGAGCGGAGACGCATTAAAGCCTCGCTGGCGCAATTGATCTGCAATGGCCGAGGTCGACTCGCGCGTCCGCACAAAAATAATGACGCCTTGAGTGTCCTCTACCGCCATAAATCGCGTGAGGGCATCGAGCTTGTTTGTTCCCTTTACCAACCAATAACGCTGCTCGATATTGGTATTGGTTGTCGCTTGAGAGGCGATAGAGACCTCGACAGGGTCCACAAGGTGCACGTTGGCAATTTCACGTATGCGAGGCGGCATGGTGGCTGAGAACAAAGCGACGCGCCGACCTTTGGGCGTCTGCGAGAGGATCTCGTCGACATCGTCGATGAAACCCATGCGGAGCATTTCATCAGCTTCGTCCAGCACAACGGTCTTAATCTGGCTGAAGTCAGCCGACTTTCGATTGAGGTGGTCGAGCAGACGGCCAGGTGTAGCAACAATGACGTGGACACCTTCTCTCAATTGCTTGAGTTGCTGGCGCATATCGTTACCACCACAGAGGGCAACGACCCTGCACCCCTTGGAGCGCTTGGCATAGCTTCTGAATGCATCCGCCACTTGCATCGAAAGCTCGCGCGTCGGGCAAAGAACAAGAATCTGCGGTACAACTGCGTCAAAATCTAGGCTAGCCAATGAGGGCAGTGCAAAAGCAGCCGTTTTACCAGTGCCTGTTTGTGCAATCCCGACGACGTCTTGTCCGCTGAGCATGGCAGGTATCGTTTCTGCTTGGATCGGTGTTGCAGCCTCGTAGCCCAACTCAGTGAGGGAATTCAGCAAAAAATGGGGCAAACCAAGGCTATCGAAAGCCGTTGGCGCGGAATCAGTATCGGTCATGGAATATGTACGGGCTGGGAAAGCGCGCAGACTACGCTCACATGCTGAACTGAGAAAGGTAAATCCTGCCTATATCTACCGTTTTTATTCGTAAAGAACGAGATTAGCCTCGAAACGGCGCCGTTGAGGCTCTTGCCACTCGCGAGCGCCTTTACTCAGTTTGCTTCAAGCGTACCCTTGGTCTTTTCAATGTCACTGAGCAGGGCTCGCTGCGCTTTCCAAAAAAAGAAAACGCCCGATGTGCCAATCGTGAGTGCTGTAACCATGGCATACCGTAAATTCTCAGCACCAAAATATGTGCTGAAGGAATCTGATAGCGCCCCCACGAATAACGGGCCCAAGCCAAGGCCGATCATGTTAATGACGAATAGCAGAATGGCGGAGGTACTGGCGCGCATGCCGGCCGGTACGAGCGTATGGCAAATGGCGATGCAGGGCCCCAAATAAAGCGTGCCCAAAATGTGGCCAGGCGCGTAGGCCATAATCACGTAAAACGGCTCAGTCCCCAGTAGAGTGATATAGGAAAGCGGCAGGGATAGCAGGATCCCGTAGAGCGCAATACGGACATACCAACGCTTATCTTTTTTCCCCCAGCGATCAGCTAAATAGCCCCCGAGGAAGGTGCCTAACATGCCTGTTGTCCCGCCAATGATGCCAAGGACTACACCTACTTCCGTGACGGATAATCCATAGTTACGGATTAGCAGGGAAGGGAAGAAGTTACCGTTGCCATACCCGACAAAAGACGCGGTGGAGCATCCCAGCGCTATCCACCAGAACGAAGGACGCTTGGCCAAAACAGCCATGGTGTCTTTAAAGCTAGCCTTATCCTGGCTAGTTGCCGAAGCCAGGGTGCGCTTTGGCTCCTTAACTAAAATGAGCAGTAGGAATGCCAGGACAATGCCAGGGATACCTACAATGAAGAAAGCGTTTCGCCACCCAAAAGTTTCCGCAATCCACCCGCCAGCGAAATAGCCGAAAAATATCCCGAAGTAGATGCCAGTCGTATAAATTGATATGGCTGTCCCGCGTTTCTCCTCGGGGAAATAGTCGCTTAGCATCGAGTGCGATGGCGGCGATCCGCCGGCTTCACCGAGCCCAACACCGAGACGTGCGAGCAACAACTGCGTGTAGTTTTGGACCATTCCCGAGAGGGTGGTCATAACACTGAAGATGCCTAGCGAGGCTGCGACGATGTTTCTCCGATTACTGCGATCAGCGAGCCAGGCGATCGGAATTCCTGCGGTTACATAGACAATCGCAAAGCTAAAGCCGGTTAACAGGCCTAACTGTGTGTCACTGAGGCCGAGATCGGCTTTTATAGGCTCTTGAAGAATGACAAGAATCTGGCGGTCGATAAAGTTGAAGGTGTACACCAACGTTAGAATACCCAGCACAAACCATTTGTAGTTTGAGGAATGGCTGGGCGAGGCGTTAGGGGCGGCGCTGGATGAGTCTTGGGTCACTTCTTCCACCGTTTCATGTTGTGCAAATTATCTTTATCGTTATGACGGAGCTTTCATGCCACAGCATGCCACAGTTGCGGTAAGCTTCCAGTTTTAAGCTCTGCGATACAAAAGATAATGAGTAACGAGCAATCATTGACGCACCTCGACAACCGCGGTGAAGCCCACATGGTGGATGTGGGCGATAAGGAAGTGACGCAGCGCATAGCAGTTGCGCGGTCGAAGATTCGTATGGCGGCGTCGACACTCGCAGCCATCGAGTCCAGCGAACTGAAAAAGGGCGACGCGCTCGCCACAGCAAGAATTGCGGCGATTCAGGCAGCAAAAAAGACAAGCGACTTGATTCCTCTATGCCATCCCTTACCGATCACTAAAGTGTCTGTCGATATGCAGTTAGATCGCGAGCTCCCGGGAGTAGTGACCGAGGTGACGTGTAAAGTACGCGGCCAAACAGGTATCGAAATGGAGGCGCTCACCGGAGCCTCAGTCGCTGCGCTCACAATCTACGATATGGCGAAGGGGCTTGATAGAGGCATGGTGATAGAGGAAGTCACTTTGCTCGAAAAAACCGGTGGTAAATCAGGAGAGTGGCGTCATGACGGTTAAAGTGAAGTTTTTTTCTCTCATCAGAGAGGCCGTAGAAACCGAGGAACTGACACTCGATTTTGCCCAGGAAATATCGACAGTGGCAGGTCTTAAGTCATTGCTTGGCGAACGTGGTGAAGCGTGGGTGGAGGCCTTATCTCACCCGAACCTCATCCAGGCCGTCAATCAGCGTGTCGTGTTTCAAGAGGAGGCGATCAATGACGGTGATGAGGTCGCCTTTTTCCCTCCCATGACCGGGGGCTAAGGTGTCGGTTACCGTCACTGACAACGATATCTCTCCCGGGGACCTTGCAACGGCATTTTACGCCAGTAACCCGCACGGTGCTGTGACCACATTTACCGGATTTGTTCGCGACTTCAACTCGCAAGGCGATGTCGAGACACTGCATCTAGAGTGTTACGTAGAAATGGCAGAACGGGTGTTAAACGATCTTGGCGCCGAGGCAAGAAGGCGTTTTGACCTCAAAGCCTGGCAGATTGTCCACCGTTTTGGCAGCCTCTCGAGTGAGACGCCCATCGTTTTTGTTGCGACAAGCGCCGATCATCGCGCCGAGGCTTTTAGTGCCTGTGAGTTTGTCATGGACACACTCAAAACAGACGCACCGTTTTGGAAGCGAGAAGATTCCGAGGGTGATGGGCAATGGGTTACAGTGGCTGCACGAGATATTGACCGCAGACAGCGGTGGGATACAAAGGATCTGGTTTCATGAAGTATTGTTCCAAGTGCGCCACCGAGGTCGAGCGAAAAATCCCCGAGGGCGAAGATCGCGAACGCGATGTTTGCCCGGCCTGTCACGAGATTTTCTACGTTAATCCCAAAATTATTTGCGGCTGTATTCCGACGGTCGGCGACAAGGTGCTGCTCTGCAAGCGAGCGATTGAGCCTCGCTACGGTAAGTGGACACTGCCTGCGGGTTTCATGGAAAACCGTGAGACGACCGAGGAGGGCGCTGCTCGGGAGATGTGGGAAGAGGCTGAGGCGCGCGCCGTTGATATGAGTCTTTATCGTATCTTCGATGTGCCTCACATCAGCCAGGTATATGTTTTCTATCGCTGCGAAGTGCTCGATGGAAAATTTGGTGCCGGCTCAGAGAGCCTCGAGAGTCGCTTGTATTCTGAAGACGAAATTCCATGGGATGAGCTCGCGTTTCCAGTCGTCATTGAAATGTTGCGGGAGTTTTTTGAGGATCGGAAGACGCAAGAATTCCCCATCCGCAACAGTACAATCAGATATCAACACCGTCGTACAGGCTAAGACCTTCGTGTTACGACACTTTTGAAAATTCAGTTACAAGAGGGTTTATAAATGGGTTTACCAACTACCGGTGCACCGGCACCTGCATTCTCACTTCAAGATCACACTGGCGCTGAGGTTTCTCTCAGTGATTATCGGGGTAAAAAGAATGTGCTGGTCTACTTTTACCCCAAAGCCATGACGCCGGGGTGCACGGTACAAGCGCAAGGTCTTCGCGATATTGCGGAACAACTCGCTTCCCACGATACCGTTGTTTTTGGCATTAGCCCCGATCCCGTAAAACGCCTAGCAAAGTTTGTTGAACGCGATGCGCTCAACTTTCAGCTGTTGAGTGATGAGGATCACTCGGTAGCTGACGCCTACGGCGCATGGGGACCCAAGAAGTTCATGGGTAAGGAGTTTGACGGCATTTTGCGCACCAGCTATCTCGTCGATAAAGACGGCAATCTCTGCCAGATCATCAACAAATTTAAGACAAAAGATCACCACGAAGTTGTATTAAACACGCTTCAAGAACTGGGACTATGATCGATCTATTCACATCGCCAACGCCCAACGGGCACAAAGTGTCCATAGCCTTGGAGGAGATGGGTCTCGATTACGAGGTTCATACCATCGACCTGAGGTCAGGCGAGCAAAAGCAGGAACCTTTCTTGACGCACTCGCCGAATGGAAGGATTCCGGCGATTTACGATCGGGAATACGACCTATCTATCTTCGAATCGGGTGCGATCATGATCTACCTCGCAGAAAAAAGCGGCAAATTCCTGCCGAGCGATGTGGTCGGTCGATCGCGCGTTATCCAATGGCTTATGTTCCAGATGGGTGGTGTTGGGCCGATGATGGGACAGGCCAACGTGTTTTTCCGCTATTTCCCTGAGAAAATTCAGCCAGCGATCGATCGCTACCAGAGCGAAGGCCGTCGCCTTTTCGAGGTGTTAAATACGCAGCTGGGTAAGACCGAGTATTTGGCAGGCGATTACAGTATCGCCGATATGGCGAACTGGGCTTGGGTCCGCTCGCATCGGTGGAGCGGCATCGAGATTGATGGCCTCGAGCATTTACAGCGTTGGCACAACGCCATCAAAGTGCGTCCAGCGGCTGAGAAAGGCATCACGGTCCCAGTTGATATGCGATTGCTGCGAGATGGCAACGAGGACTCGAAAGAGACTCAAGACTTTATTAAGGGCGCACAAACGATGGTTCAGGGTATAAAGAAGGACTGATGCCGTGTTTAGAGTGATTACCTGCAATACCAACGGAATTAGGGCCGCGCAGCGAAAAGGCTTCTTCGAATGGCTCGCAAACCAAGACGCTGACGTCGTGTGTATTCAGGAAACCAAGGCGCAGGAGCATCAGCTAGTTGACGATGCTTTCCGACCCGAGGGTTTCCACTGCTACTACAACGATGCAGAAAAGAAGGGCTATAGCGGTACCGCGCTGTATGCGAAGCAGGCGCCTTCCGCAATCCAAACTAGAGTTGGTTGGGAGCCTGTCGACTCTGAAGGCCGCTATCTGAGGGCGGATTTTGACGGTCTCAGTGTCATTTCGCTCTATGTTCCATCGGGGTCGAGCAATGACGCTGCGCAGGCGCGCAAAGACGTGTTCATGGAGAAGTTCACGCCACATATGAAGGCGCTTATAGAGGAAGATCGCGAGTTCATCATCTGCGCGGACTGGAATACCTGTCACCAAAATATTGATATCAAGAACTGGCGAAGCAACCAGAAAAATTCAGGTTTTATGCCGCATGAGCGGGAGTGGCTGACACACCTCTATGAGCAGCAGGGTTGGGTGGACATCTTTCGGCAAATGACAACCGAACCGGACCTTTACACCTGGTGGTCCAACCGAGGGCAGGCATGGGCCAACAATACGGGGTGGCGCCTCGATTACATGCTTGTGACACCCGGATTGTCGGGTAAAGGTGAGGGTTTTGCGATTTATCGCGATGAGCGCTTCTCTGACCACGCGCCGGTTACCATCGATTTCAACATCTAGTTCCTATAGATTCACACCATAAAATATTGATTTAAATGAGGTTTAATCATGTTTATTAGTCAGGCACACGCACAAGCTGGAGCCCCACCACCTGCGGGCGGCGAATGGTTCCTTCCGATTATGATGATCGGGTTGCTGGTCTTTATGTACTTCACAACCATCAGGCCACAGCGCAAGCGCCAAAAGGAGCACGCGGAGCTTGTGAGCTCGTTGGGCAAAGGTGACGAAGTGCTGATGAGCTCAGGACTGATGGGCAAGATTGTTGACCTGACTGATCTCTACGTTGTCGTCAACGTTTCTGACAGAGTCGATCTCAAGTTCCAGCGTACGCATGTAACGGCAACGTTGCCGAAGGGCACCATTAAGAATCTTGGAGCCTAAGACCATTATTCAGTATCCATCCAGAGAGCCGTTGGCGATTCTTCCATCGCCGTTTCAGCTGCTCACCCGTGCAACCGAGCGCTGGGGGCAGGGGCGTCGTATCTGGTGCAAACGAGATGACCTGACGGGTTCGCTGCTCACCGGCAATAAAGTCAGAAAACTCGAGTTTTTGGCGGCTGAAGCGCGTCAAACGGGTTGTACGGTCTTGGTGACGGCTGGCGCATTGCAGAGTAACCACTGTCGCGCCACAGCGGCGGTTGCTGCCCAACTGGGGCTTAAGTGCGAGCTGATCCTTAGGGGGCAGGAGCAGGAGCTAAGTGGAAATTACCTGCTGAGTCGTATGCTCAACGCTGAGATTACCTATGTGTCTCGAGGGACAACCGGTGACGAGATGACCGTTCACCTGGCTGACGCCGAAAGACGTTGGGCGGCGCGCGGTGAGAAGGCGCTGACCATTCCGATTGGTGGCAGCGATGCCATGGGCATCTGGGGTTACATTGCTGCCGTGGAAGAGCTCGCTGAAGACATGAAGCGTAATGATCTGTCCTCAGCTGCGATTGTTCACGCTACGGGCTCAGGTGGCACGCAAGCGGGTCTAAATGCCGGTGTGTTACTTCATGAGGTGAATGCCGATGTCATTAGCTATGCGGTTTGTGATGACGAGGCCTATTTCAACGCCAAGGCCCAAGAAGACTGGTCTAACCTCCGTGCACGCCGACCAGAGCTTCCGTCGGCGCCCATCAAGACGCTAACGAACGACAAATACATTGGACCGGGCTACGGAAAAGCGGGCGAGGAGATCTTTGATGCGCTCGCTGAGCTAGCTCAGCTTGAGGGTATTACGCTTGATCCCGTTTACACCGGTAAGGCGTTTTATGGCTTGATCACCGATTTAGCGAGTGGCGCATTTGCCTCTCATGCATCGGACATCATTTTTATGCACACCGGTGGGGTTTTCGGTATCTTCCCCCATGCATCGGCAGTTGAGGCCGCGCTGGGGCGCGTCTGAACTGCTAAATACAAGACGATAACGAAGAGGCAGTTCGATGCTTGAGACTATTATCCGTGAAGTGAATGCTGTTGCCTGGGGACTTCCCATGCTCATTCTTCTGCTCGGCACAGGAATCTATTTGACGCTGGGCCTCGGTTTTATGACGCTCCGGAAGGTGCCTCGTGCCGTTTCATTATTGTTCTCGGGAGTGTCTGGTCGCGGTGAGGGCGATATCGTTCCTTTCAAGGCGCTGATGACATCACTTTCGGCCACCATTGGCACGGGAAATATCGCAGGCGTGGCAACCGCTATCACTTTGGGCGGTCCCGGCGCCTTGTTCTGGATGTGGATCACCGCGTTGTTCGGCATGGCAACAAAATACGCCGAGGGTGTCTTAGCGGTGCGTTTTCGAGAACAAGATGACCAAGGTGGTTATTCGGGCGGCCCCATGTACTACATCCGAAACGGGCTTGGCGAGCGATTTGGTGGCTTTGCGACAGGTCTCGCTTTCGCCTTTGCCTTGTTCGGCGCTACAGCCGGATTCGGGCTTGCTAACACGGTTCAGTCAAACTCGGTCGCTCAGGTGTTGACAGACAACGCCGGCGTTCCTTGGTGGATAACCGGCGTCGTTCTGATGTTGATGGTCGGTGCTGTCATTCTTGGTGGAATCAAGCGCATTGCAGATACCGCAGGCGCCGTTGTTCCTGCCATGGCAATTTCGTACATCGTCATGAGTCTGATTGTCATTTTGATGAATATTTCTGAGGTGCCAGCAGCCTTTGCAACGATTGTCGACAGCGCCTTTAACGGTGCCTCTGCTGCTGGAGGCTTTGCTGGCGCTACTGTCTGGGCCGCTATTCGATTTGGTGTTGCACGCGGGATCTTCTCGAACGAGGCAGGTTTGGGTAGTGCACCGATTGCACACGCCGCGGCGCAAACAAACGAGCCGGTAGAGCAGGGACTCGTTGCGATGTTGGGGACGATGATCGATACCCTCATTGTCTGCACCATGACAGGTCTGGTTATTGTTCTCACTGGGGTGCTCGAGTCGGGCGTCTCGGGTGCGAGCCTGACCTCTATGGCCTTTGGCGCTGTCTTACCTGGCGGAGAGTGGGTCGTGACGATTGGTGTAGTGGTTTTTGCTACAACGACGATGATGGGTTGGGCATTCTACGGCGAGCGCTGTGTGGTTTACCTGTTTGGTACCAAGGGCATCATGCCATTTCGGGTGTTGTGGGTTCTTGCAATACCTGTTGGCGCGGGCGCGGACTTGGGTCTCATTTGGCTAGTGGCGGATACCTTGAACGCCTTTATGGCGATACCGAACCTCGTAGGTCTCTTGCTCTTGTCTCCCATTGTCTTCGCCTTGACGCGCGAGTACTTCGCGCGCAAGCCAACCGGCAAAGAGGCGACCAGCTGATAGGCTTACAGGCGGGTCAGATGGAGTTAGACTAGATCCATGCCAACGCTTGCACCGGAAAAGCTTGTTATCGCAATCTCCTCGAGAGCACTGTTCAATCTCGATGCGGAACATTTGGTCTACGAGAAAGAGGGGCTCGAAGCCTACTCTGCGTACCAGATCGAGCACGAGGATACGCCTTTGGAACGTGGCCAAGCGTTCACTTTGGCTAAAAAGCTACTCAGGTTGAACGAGACGCTCGAGGATCCGTTGGGTGTGGAGATCGTTCTTCTTTCACGAAACTCAGCTGATACCGGCTTGCGAATATTTAATTCGATTGAGCATTATGGTCTGCCGATTACCCGCGCTGCTTTCTGCGGCGGGGAGTCACCCTGGCGCTACATACAAGCCTTCGGCTGTCATCTATTTTTGTCATCAGAACCAGGGGATGTCCGCAAGGCACTCGAAAACAATGTTGCAGCCGCGACATTGGTATCAAAGCCAGTGACTGATTCGGATGATGCAGTTATCAGGTTTGCTTTCGATGGCGATGCCGTTCTGTTTTCGGATGAAGCGGAAAAGATCTACAAAGCTGAGGGACTGGAGGCGTTTACCGAGAGCGAACGTGCACAGCGTAATCAGCCGCTGACCGGTGGACCGTTTAAAAGCTTCTTGAGCGCGCTGCACCTACTTCAGCAATCGTTGCCCGAGGCGTCGCCACTGATCCGTACGGCACTGGTTACTGCTCGGTCCGCTCCTGCCCACGAGCGTGTCATCCGCACTCTGCGTGCATGGGATGTGCGATTAGATGAGTCGATTTTCCTCGGTGGGTTACCCAAAGTGGAGTTTCTTAAGGCCTACGATGCAGATGTCTTCTTCGATGATCAGGAGACGCACTGTCACTTGGCCGCAGATCATGTTGCCACAGGGCATGTACCGCACGGTGTTGCCAACGAATCCTGATCTGGTCTGTACAGCCGCTTAGAACCAAAGTATCTTTCAGGGCCTGTTTTAATGCCCTGTGATTATTATGAAGCTACAGCAGCTCAAATACATTTGGGAGGTTGCACATCATGACCTCAATGTTTCTGCGACCGCGCAGAGTTTATTTACGTCACAACCCGGAATCAGTAAGCAGATTCGGCTTTTAGAGGGGGAGCTCGGGGTAGAGATCTTCTCTCGCAGTGGAAAGCACCTCACGCACATCACACCTGCTGGCGAGGCAATTATTGAAATGGCGGGTGAGATTCTTCGCCAGACCGAATCAATTAAGCGTATTGCGCAAGATCACTCGGACAATGTGTCAGGCAGCATGTCGCTCGCAACCACGCACGGACAGGCGCGATATGTGCTGCCAGAGTCTATTGCTCGGTTCTCGGCTGAGCACCCCGAGGTATCGCTCGAGATGCGTCAGGGCAGCCCCCAGCAAATCGCGGAGATGGCAGCTAAAGGGAGCGTGGACTTCGCCATTGCGACGGAGGCGCTGCAACAATACGCATCATTAGTGACGTTGCCGTTTTTTCGATGGTCGCACTGCGTGGTGGTTCCCAGCGGGCACCCGCTTGCGGCGCTTGATTCACCGACGTTAGAGCAAATAGCGCATTACCCAATCATTACCTATACCGAGGGGTTTACGGGACGGTTCCGTATTGACGAGGGGTTTGAAGCTCGTGGGCTTACGCCTAATTACGTTGTGACTGCAGCCGATGCTGATGTCATCAAGACCTATGTACGCAAGGGAATGGGTGTTGGCATCATTTCGACAATGGCCTACGAGGAACAAAGCGACAATGATCTCATCAAGATTGGATCGCCCAATTACTTCGCTTCACTGTTGTCATGCATTGCGTTCAGACGTGGGACTTTTTTGCGGGGCTTTATGTACGGCTTCATCGAACAGCTCGCGCCACACCTCACGCAAGACATTGTCAAACACGCGATGTCCATTGCGGACCCAGAAGAGCGCAATGAGTTTTGCGCAAGACTGGAAGTTCCACGCATTTAGACGATGTACGGCATAAGAATACGACCATTTGGAGGGGTTTTTTCACAGGGCTTTATGCGATTATTAGGAGATCGGATATCGCTGTCATGCGTATGAACCCTAGCCGCTAATTTAAAGCGACCGACCACGCCTAGGTGCGGTTTTTAACATTCAAGGATAAGAATGGACACTACTCACACAAACAACGTGATGCCCTCGCTCACGAACCCTTTTGATACGCAGGGTAACGACCCGTTGCCATCGACGGATTACCAAGCAGCCGTCGCGCGAGGCACTGAATTACAAGCGCTACCGCAAGCTGCGGCATCCGGCAGAAACATCCAGCGTCAGCACAGCAAAAACCGGATGACTGTCTGGGAACGCATCGAGTTTTTGGTCGATGAAGAACCCACGATTTTGTATCAAAACTGGGGCCCTAACCTAGACGGTGCGTCACTCGTGACAGCCGTTGGCCGCATCGATGGGCGGGATGTTGCTATTTATGGACACGATTTCACTGTGCGCGCAGGCTCGATGGATGCCACCAACGGCGAGAAGCTCGCGCGGCTTTTTGAACTCGCGGGCGAACGGGGCATTCCTCTGGTGGGTCTCAATGACTCTGCGGGCGCTTACATCCCCGCGGGTGTCGGTGGCCTAGACGGTTATGCAGAAGCATTTACAGGGCTTCGTAAAATCTCAGGCGTTGTTCCCAGCATTATGTGCATGTTCGGTTTTAATGCCGGCGGTGGCAGTTACTTGCCTCGACAGGGCAGTTTCTTGATCCAGCCCAAAGATACGTTTTTTGGTCTGACAGGTCCGGGTGTCGTCAAATCTGTATTGGGCGAGGATATTACGCCTGACGAGCTGGGCGGTCCTGGGGTTCACAGCCAGACGGGTGTAACAGACTTTGTTGTTGAGGATGAAGTTTCGGCACTCCGTAAAGTGCGCGAAATACTGCGGTACCTGCCCGATAACAACGCAGCCGCACCCGACGTGCAAGACTGCTCGGATCCCATCGACCGTAGCACTAGCGACATCGATACCTTGTTAAAAACAGCGTTCGAGTCGGCCACTGGATTTAATACGCCTGTTGATAGTTCCATCATCATTCAGCAGCTTTGCGACCATGGAGACTTCCTCGAGATACAGGAAGAGCGTGCGAAAAACACCATCACGTGTTTAGGCCGAATAGGTGGCCACGTCGTGGGTTTTGTTGCCAATAACTCGGCGGTCGCATCGGGGCAGATTGACATTGATGCGGCGCTCAAGAACGCACGGTTCATTCGTTTTTGTAACCTCTACAACATTCCAGTGATGTTCCTAGAGGATACAACCGGGTTTTTGCCGGGAAGAGAACAGGAGCACCGCGGCATTGTCCAAGCGGGGCGCGCGATGCTCGATGCTATTGTTGACCTCCGAACGCCGCGGTTCTTGATTCTTATCAGAAACGCCTTTGGCGGCGCGTATGCGTCCTACAACAACTACCCCACGGGTGCCGACTTGGTTGTTGCGCTTCCAACGACTCGGGTGGCGGTTATGGGTCCCGCAGGGGTTGAGTACGTCTACAAGGACGAGATCAAAGCAATCCGCGGTTCGGTTAGCGAGCGAGTAGCCGCAACCAAGGCCGAGCTGGTATCGCAGGGTGTCTCGGCGGACGACGCGCAGGTGCAAGCAGAAGCAAGCATTGCTGAGTGGGCTAAAGCAGCGGAGGCAGATTTAGCAAAGCGGTATGAACGCGAAATCATGAATCCAGAAGAGGCGCTTAGTCTTGGCTCGGTATCCCAGATTGTGATGCCACAAGATTTACGTGGGGTCATCGCCAAGCATCTCATGTTCTGCCTACGTCATTACAAGCCTGAGCCCATGAGTGGCGTTCAGCGCGAATTCCATTAAAAATCAGCGAGTTAAGTTGGAGTTTTACTGTGTCAAACGAACACTATTTACATAATCCGCTGATTCACCAAGACCGTCGTCTTGGCAGCAGCGATAGCAGCTGGATTAGCCAGTTTGATTGCACCCACATCAAGCCCCTCATCATATGCCGTGGTCCCATTCGCAAAGAGGCGATGGATGTCTTCGACGAAATGGGCATGAACAACTACGGAATTTTGCTTTCAGAGAAGGATTCGATTGTGTACCCGAGGGCGATCGCTCCGGAATTGAGGACAATCACAGACCCATCGCGCGTGCACAGGGTGAGTGACTACTCAGGTGTCGATAAGGCGGACCGAGAAGCGCGTATTCAAGAGATTATCCAAATTGCCCACGATAACGGCTACAACGCGATCTTCGCTGGTTATGGCTTCATGGCAGAAGACGAGACCATGGTCGCGTCGATGGAGAATGCCGGCCTTAACTTTATCGGCCCGTGCTCACGCACTGTGCGGCAAGCAGGCCTCAAGGACGAAGCAAAGCGTACAGCGCTTAAAGCGGGTGTCTCGGTAACGCCGGGCGTCGACAACGCAACTGCGCTTACTTTACTAAAGAAATATCCCTCAGCTGAGGCACTTACAGCATTCTGCAAGGAGCAAGGCTTTGATGATATCGACCTCGCTGGCGACGACCTAGAAGAACTTGCAGACCGTGTTCTAAACGCATCCTACAAGGCGGGCGTTGATATCTACTCAATCGATGAGCTTATCGAGACGCTTCAAGAGGCTGTTGAGGGTATGAATGATAAGTACCCCAATAACCGCGTACGTCTGAAAGCAATCGGTGGTGGCGGTGGTAAAGGCCAACGCATTGTTGAACGTGGCGATGCTGCGCGCACGGGCGAGTTAGTCAAAGAGATTTTGCAGGAGGTAAAAGCCTCTGGCGTGGGTGACAACAAGAACGTTCTTGTTGAACTCAATATTGAATCGACTCGACACCAAGAAATCCAGGTGATCGGTAACGGCGACTGGTGTATGACGCTGGGCGGTCGTGATTGTTCGCTGCAAATGCACGAGCAAAAGCTTTTGGAGGTGTCGGTTACTCGCGAATCACTGCTTGAGGCGGCGGAAGAGGTCGCGGCGGCGGGGCTGACCACCGAAGCAGAGGTGCTGAAAGCTGACGTAGTCACGCTGGATACGATGGAAGAGGAAGCGTCACGATTTGGCGCTGCGGTTGGACTGGATTCGGTCTCGACCTTCGAGTGTATCGTTGACACAGATAGTCACTTCTTTATGGAGATGAATACGCGGATTCAGGTGGAGCACCGTGTTTCTGAGCTGTGCTATGCGCTGAAGTTTAGTAATCCAGAGGATGCAAGCCAGAGCTTTGTCGTGAACTCCCTGGTGGAGGCTATGGTCTTGCTTGCAGCACATGGAGCGAAACTGCCCAAGCCGGAGCGAGTTTTACGTAATAACGACAGCCTAGAGGCCCGGATGAATGCAACCAATGACGCGTTGCAGCCACATGCCGGCGGACAGATCGAGCACTGGTCAGATGCGGTTGAGGGTGAGATTCGTGACGACCAGGGTATTTGCGTTCATAACCCTGATACCGATGTATTCATGAAATACACCTTGGCGGGCGCCTACGATTCAAATATCGCATTGATCTTGAGCGTTGGTGATTCACGAGAAACCTCTTATGAGAGGATGGCAGAAATACTGCGAGTCACGACCTTGCGTGGCCGGGACCTGAGTACCAACCTCAACTTCCATTACGGCTTGGTACATTGGTTCTTGAATCGTACGGTACACGCGCGACCAACGACGAAATTCATTGTCCCCTACTTGACCGCAGTCGGTGAGCTTGCTGCAGGCGCTCAGAAGATTGACCTTGAGGCAGCGTGGAAGGCTTATACCAAGGGTTACGGGAAGAACGCAGGGGCTGTTTTAGAGGCGAAGAAAACGTTAATACTGCGGCCACTGCAGCAGCTCTTAGATTGTCCGCACACACTTTCCGGCTGGTTGAGTGCCAATAAGGGTGCATTTACGACGAACGGCGGAAAAATTGCATTCGCCGAGAACCCGGTTGACGTGCTGACAGACACCTATCATTTCCTCAATCTAGACAATGAGGGCAGTGCGGCCGCTTCAGAGCAAATATGGTCACACGACGCGAAGATGCTCGATACGGCTGATGCATTCTACCTAGACGCGATCAACGAGCTAGATGTCGATGCGTGGGCTGATCTGTCTGCGAAGCTTGAAGGTGATGCTCCAACCGGTATGGATGAGGATACATGGGCTGCGATTCAGGGTGCTCACCAAGGGCATCAGGCAGGTTTGTCCTTGCTCTTGTTATTGCCTGCACTCGCCCAGCAAACAGGCTTTTATGAGCTTGAGGTGAATTCCGACCTCAGCATATTTATTCCGGACCGCCTCTTGGACGACGACCATCAGGATGCAATGGCGAAGGCGCTAGCACCGCCGCCTGTAGCAAATGCAGACGAAATCGTCGCCACCAGCGGCGGTATGTTCTACGGCCGTGAGGCACCAGGCGAGCCGCTTTATGTGCAGGCCGGTTCGAGCTTTAAAGTGGGTGACCCACTGTTCATTGTTGAGGTCATGAAGATGTTCAACAAAGTGAATGCTCCGTTCGATGGTGTTGTTGACGAGGTGTTGGTAGAAGGCGATGGCGTCATCATTAAGAAAGGCCAGCCTATTTTTAAAGTGACACCCAACGAGCGCCCAGAAGTCTTGTCGGAGAGCGAGATTCGCGCGCGTCGTGCCGCGAGTACTGCCGTGCTGATGGACGCGATAGCGTAACGAGGAAGATACAATGATTACTGGCTTGGACCACATAGCGATTGCTGTCCCTGATTTAGAGGCGGCTATTGAGCGTTTCATGACTGACTTCCAGCTCGATTATGAGGGCACGGAACCGGTAGAGGCCGCTAAGACTTCTACCGCTTTCTTTCCCTTACCGCCCTCAAGCATAGAGCTGGTACATCCGCTACGTGGTGAGGGTCCTATTGCGAAGTATCTCGAAAAACGCGGAGGCGGCATTCATCACTTGTGCTTCAGAACCAACGATATCGACGCCGACGTTGAGCGTCTAAAGGCAAAGGGCTATCAGTTCCTCAGCGATGCACCGACACCAGGTGCGCATGGAGCGCGCGTCATCTTTATTCACCCCAAGAGCTGTGACGGTGTTCTCGTTGAACTCTCTCAGCCGCAGGAAGACCATTAATGTCGATTTATGATCCTAGTAAGGCAAACAAAGAAAATTGGGCGTCGCTCGTAGAAAAGCAGAGTAAAGGCCTTACGCCAGACGAATTCACTTGGTTTACACCCGAAGATATTCCCATGAAGGTACTCTACACCGCGGAGGACACGGCTGAACTGCCCTATACGGATACGATGCCGGGCATGAGTCCCTACATTCGCGGCCCACAGGCAACGATGTATGCCGGTCGACGTTGGACGATTCGGCAGTATGCGGGCTTCTCAACGGCAGAAGAGAGCAACGCGTTCTATCGTAAGGCCCTGGCTGCAGGCGGACAGGGTGTGTCGGTTGCCTTTGACCTCGCTACACACCGCGGTTACGACTCAGATCACCCTCGTGTCGCAGGTGATGTTGGTAAAGCGGGAGTTGCGGTTGATTCTGTCGAAGATATGAAGGTGCTATTCGACGGTATTCCCCTCGACAAGGTGTCAGTCTCGATGACGATGAATGGCGCGGTTCTGCCTGTTCTCGCAGGTTATATCGTTGCCGCCGAGGAGCAGGGCGTTGGACCAGAGGCTCTGGCTGGCACCATTCAGAACGATATTCTGAAAGAGTTCATGGTGCGCAATACCTACATCTACCCGCCATCGCCCAGCATGCGCATCATCGGTGACATCATTGCTTATTGCTCCAAGAACATGCCTCGGTTTAACACCATATCGATTTCTGGCTATCACATGCAGGAAGCGGGCGCGAATGCAGCGCTCGAGCTGGCTTACACACTTGCTGATGGTAAGGAATATATCCGTACCGCGATCGCGGCAGGACTCAATATCGACGATTTCGCACCCAGACTGTCGTTTTTCTGGGGCATCGGCATGAATTTTTACATGGAAATCGCCAAGATGCGTGCCGCGCGACTCTTGTGGGCGGAGATCGTTGGCGAGTTCTCACCGAGCAATCCGAAAAGCTCGATGTTGAGAACACACTGCCAGACGTCCGGTTGGTCACTGACAGAGCAGGATCCTTACAACAATATTGTGCGAACAACTATCGAGGCGATGGCCGCCGTATTTGGAGGCACGCAAAGCCTTCACACGAATGCTCTCGACGAAGCGATCGCTTTACCCTCAGATTTTGCGGCAAGAATCGCGCGCAATACGCAGTTAGTCCTTCAAGAAGAAACAGGCATTAGCCAGGTGGTAGACCCTTGGGGTGGCTCCTACATGATGGAGTCACTAACCAACGAGATTGCCGAGAAAGCTCGAGCGCTAATTGCTGAGGTAGAGGACGCTGGCGGTATGGCACAGGCCATCGAGACGGGCCTACCAAAGCTCCGAATCGAAGAAGCTGCAGCTAAAAAGCAAGCACGTATCGACCGGGGCGAAGACGTCATCGTTGGCGTAAATAAATATCAAGTCGATGAACAGGATGAGGTGGATATTCTTGAGGTCGATAACGATGCAGTGCGCGACTCCCAAATCGCGAGTCTAAAGCAGATCCGTGATGCGCGCGATACTGCAGCGGTCACTGCGTGTCTTGAGGCTCTTTCAGCAGCGGCAGAGACGGGTGAGGGCAATCTTCTCGAGCTTGCGGTGAACGCCACACGACACCGTGCTACGGTAGGAGAGATATCGGATGCACTAGAAAAGCATTTCGGCCGTTTCGTGGCGAGCGCACAAACTGTATCGGGTGTGTATGGTGCTGCGTACGAACAGGATGAAGACTGGAAGCAAATTGCTATGGACATCGAGAGCTTTGTTGCACAACACGGCAGACGTCCTCGCTTGCTCGTTGCCAAAATGGGGCAGGACGGTCACGACCGTGGTGCAAAAGTGGTTGCCACAGCGTTTGCCGACGTTGGTTTTGACGTCGATTTGTCGCCGATGTTCTCGACGCCCGAAGAAGTAGCCCGACAAGCCATTGAGAACGATGTACATATCGTTGGAGCGTCGAGTCTCGCGGCAGGCCATAAGACACTCGTACCGCAACTGATTGAAGCGCTTAAGGCCGAGGGTGCGGACGATATTGTTGTGATCGCAGGGGGCGTTATTCCTCAGCAGGATTACCAGTACTTGTACGACGCCGGGGTGACGCTAATCTTTGGCCCGGGGACGCCAATTCCTGAAGCCGCACGAAAGGTCCTTGATGCCGTTAACGCTAACAGCTGAGAGCGTACTTTCGGGTAATCGTCGAGCGCTTGCTAAGGCGATTACCCTAGTAGAAAGCTCACGCCCTGAGGATCGTGAGGCCTCACAGGTTCTGCTCAATCAATTATTGCCACATACCGGGAAGAGCCTACGCATCGGCATAACAGGCGTTCCCGGCGTCGGTAAATCGACTTTTATCGAGGCATTCGGGCAGCATCTAATCTCGGAAGGACATAAAGTCGCTGTGCTGGCCGTCGATCCCAGCTCGCCCATGGCGGGTGGCTCCATTTTGGGTGATAAAACGCGGATGGAACTCTTGTCGCGCGATCCCAACGCCTTCATTCGCCCCTCGCCAGCGGGTAGAGCACTGGGTGGCGTGGCACTCAAAACGCGAGAATCCATGTTGTTGTGTGAGGCCGCAGGCTTCGATGTGGTGCTCGTTGAGACGGTTGGCGTGGGTCAGTCGGAACATCAAGTTTCGAGTATGGTCGATTTCTTCTTAATGCTATTGCTCCCCGGTGGGGGTGATGAGCTTCAAGGCATCAAGAAAGGCATTTTGGAACTCGCCGACGCCATTATGATCAACAAGGCCGATGGCGAGAGCGCGAGCTTAGCGCGTAAGACCAAACTGCATTACCAGAGCGCCATGTCGTTACTGGCAAGTAACGACTTTTGGAAGCCTGAGGTACACACCTGCTCCGCGCTTGAGCATGATGGCATTGCTGATTGCTGGTCGATGATGAAGCGCTACCAGCAGGAGGCCACTGAGCGTGGTGCGCTGTCTCAGACTCGCGCTGAGCAGAACTTGCAGTGGATGACGCAGCTCATGGATGAAATGCTGCGTCAGCAACTCACGGACAATACGACCATTCGTGAGTCGCTGCCTGCTATTAAAGAGCAGGTTAGTGCGGGCACGCTGACACCGGTGAGTGCCGCCGTGAATGTCATCAACATGTTGAACGAGCACCCGTAGGTACATGCGTTTCTTGGCCTTGGATAAATTGATTAATCTCGAGGACGGCTACCGAAGACGCTTCAAGATTGATTCTCTCGATCTCATCCTTGCAAAGGAGGGTGGCGATATCTTCGCGTTTGCTGCCGTGTGTCCGCATCAAGAGCAGTCATTGGATGACGCGATCATTGAAAATGAGGTTGTGACCTGTCCGCGCCACGGCTTTGGCTTCTCTCTTAGGTCTGGTGCACACGTCGAAGGTTTTTGCGCATCACTGCCCGTTTATGAAGTGCATTTCGAGGGCAACGAGGTTGGGGTTTTACTCGGACATTAATGTGTCTCAATGCGTGTCGTTGAGAAACCGCTCCTCAAGGAACCCGAGTGCCCACCACTGCTTGATAATGTCGACCTGATAATCGTCAAGCGCACTGACCTCAATGAATTCGCCCCCGCAGATAGCGCACAATAGCGGCTCATCTTGCAGGCGGAATTCGTATCGCTCGCCGCCTAAGTAAGCAAAAATGTGGTGGTTACCCTCCCGCCAAAGCAATCGTTGACTGGGATTAAGTTCAACAAAGTTAGCAATCGGCTCGTCGGTTTGCTCGGGCTGCTGGCTAAGGTCCGACAATAACTCTGCATACCAATCATCATCGGTGTCCAGCGCCTTTAGTGCGTTGAAAACAGCCTGCCGAGCATTGTCAGCATGCGTGCTCAAGATTTCGCCCGGTCTTGGCTGGATTTTCATTGAGTCCCCGTCCTCGAGTAAAAGCTCGTCCTCAAGTCGATCGATGACGGTATCGGATAAGCGTGCAATGAGGTCGGTTACTCTCGGCGCTCTAAATCCCAAAGAATAGGTCATGCTCTCACCAACGGCTTCTCCCCAGTGCGCAAACCCAGGTGGCACATAGAGCACATCGCCGGGTTGAAGCACGAATGTCTCGGTGGGCTCAAACTCATCAATCAACCGCAGATCGCTTTCTCTAACGGTGGGCGTGTTTGCGTCGCATTTTGGGCCAATTTTCCAGCGTCTTTGCCCCGCACCCTGAAGTAAAAAAACATCATATTGATCGAAGTGCGGACCCACACCAGCACCGTCAGTGGCGTAGCTGACCATGATGTCATCGAAGCGCCACTGCGGAAGAAAATCGACGCACCCACGGAGTGCCATAACCTCGGGAAACCATTCATCTACCCGCTGGACCAAAAGACTCCATTGTCCCTTTCGTTGAAAGTCATGCTCGGTGAACGGTCCATGCTCAAGCGACCAAGCCCCGTCTTCTAAACGAACTATGCGAGAATCAGCCTCGGGCTCCATAGCGAGCCCGCCTAACTCCTCAGGCGTAATCGGAGATTGAAATCCCGGTATGGCGCCTCGGATGAGCATGGGTTTTTTTTGCCAGCAGTCGACCAGAAAAGCTTGCGCGTCGAACTGAAAGCGCGGCGAGATCAACGATCAATCCAACCAGTTATTGGTGAGTGTCTCTGCCATACCCACGTAGGTCGAGGGCGTCATTGCTTGCAGCTCAGCAATCACTGCTTCAGGAAGATCAAGCGTAGCAACGAACTCCTGGAGAATTTCCTTGGTTATGGCTTGCCCGCGCGTTAGTGCCTTGAGCTTTTCATAGGGCTCGGGAATGCCGTAACGGCGCATTACTGTTTGGATAGGTTCAGCGAGGACTTCCCAGCTGTTGTCGAGGTCTTCCGCCAACTTCGCTGCATTGACTTCTAGCTTGCTGATGCCTTTGAGTGTCGACGTGTAGGCGAGCAACGAATACCCGAACCCAACGCCCATGTTTCGCAGGACAGTACTATCGGTAAGATCACGCTGCCAGCGACTGACCGGCAGTTTCTCAGCAAGGTGGGCAAGTACAGCGTTAGCAAGACCGAGGTTACCCTCAGAATTTTCGAAGTCGATAGGATTGACTTTGTGCGGCATGGTTGATGAGCCAATTTCACCCGCGACGGTCTTTTGCTTGAAATAACCGAGTGAGATGTAGCTCCAGATATCCCGATCGAAGTCGATCAAAATTGTGTTGAAGCGCATGATCGCCTGAAACAGCTCCGCCATATAATCATGCGGCTCGATTTGAGTTGTCATGGGATTCCAAGTGAGACCTAATGACTCTACAAAATCGCGCGAAATCTGCTCCCAATCGAGCGTGGGGTAAGCGCTGAGATGCGCGTTAAAGTTACCGACGGCGCCATTGAACTTACCCAAGGGCTTTACAGATTCAACCGACTCTAATTGCCGTTTTAGCCGAACAGCCACATTCGCCATTTCTTTGCCCAATGTCGTCGGGCTAGCTGTTTGACCATGGGTTCGGCTCAGCATAGGTAGCTGGGCATGTTCACGGGCGAGTGCTTCGATGCCTGAAACAATGGCGCGCATCTCGCTCGCAATGACTGGAACACCGTCCCGGAGCATAAGGGCGTGCGAAAGGTTGTTTATGTCTTCGCTGGTGCACGCGAAGTGGACAAATTCGCTGGCCGCTGCCAGCTCAGGGTCCGATGAAATAGCGTCTTTGAGAAAATACTCAATAGCTTTTACGTCGTGGTTGGTGGTCTTCTCAATGTCTTTAACTTGTGCAGCACCATCAACATCAAAGCGCGTCAAAACAGCCAACAAATTCGACTCAGAGTCGTCGCTGAACTTCGGCACCTCGGTAATTGCTTCGAGCGAAGACAGGGTTTTTAACCATTGAACCTCGACTTCTAGCCTGCGAGCGATCAGTCCATACTCGCTGAAGATGCTTCTCAATGGGTCAAGTTTACTTGCGTACCGTCCATCAAGGGGTGAGAGAGCGGTGGCTGTTTGATAGGTCATATTACGGCTCCGAGGTGGCGCCGCTAGTTTATCACGCGACCGACTACTGGAGGGAGTCATTCCCCTCAATCGGAGACAACTCTTGGCTTAACGATTCTGCAACCGATACGAGTTGCCGATTGCGAAGAATGAAATGCCGCTGTCGTCCGCCAAGCTGTTGCCATAAGTGCGCGGATCGTAAGCCGGCTAACAGCAGTGTTCGGACTAAATCTGCGTTTTTCGTCTCTTGGAGATGCTGCACACTGCCTTTGACTTTGATGCGGTACGGCAGGTGACTGATCGTATCCTGATAGATCGAACTTATACTCGCTGCAAGCTCGACAGCATCGTCGCTAAAGTGTTGCGCCTTGAAGTTCACATGTCCCAAGCGGGTTGCAACGATGTCTTGCAGATCTGAGCGTTTTCGGAATTGAGATTCAAGCTTGAATAAGCCCCGGATGTACACGCCCATGGCGATATTATCTTCGTTAGAGGCATCCGTGAGCATATCCTTTACGCAACGAAGACCGAGCTTAACGCCCTGAATGTTGCCAAAAACAGCCTCCACAGTGGGAACGTCAAACGCAAACAAGGATCGCAAAGAAGCTTCGAAAAATGCACTTGGAAAGGTGCCAGTTTTGGCGACCTGATCTACCATTCTTGCGGCTTGGGCGACGCCTGCTAATGCAATGACTTGCTCCTCAAAGTTTGACCGCTCGCTCATTGCCAGCCACCGTTCAAGCGCTCCGAGACCCTCTCGATAACGCCGCCACCCAGACATACTTCGCCTTGATACAGAACTAACGATTGACCCGGGGTAATTGCACGCTGGGGATTATCGAAATGAACCACGTAGCCGTTCCCCTGACGTGATACCTCACAGGCTTGATCAGCCTGCCGATACCTGACTTTTGCATTGCACGTAAAGGGCACCTCAGGTGCTGCGCCGCTTATCCAGAAAAGGTCTCCCGTATGTAGAGTGGAGGCAAAAAGTGCGGGGTTGTCATTACCTTGGCAGACCCATAGCGTATTGGTTTCTACTTCTTTGTCTACGACATACCAAGGGGCTTCCGAGGCGTTTTTAAGCCCCCCAATACCCAATCCTTGGCGCTGACCAATGGTGTGGTACATCAATCCCTGATGCTCTCCTATGACGGCACCGTCGACACTTTTAATGGGGCCCGGGTTTTTCTTCAGATATTGCGCTAAGAAATCAGAGAACCGCCTTTCCCCGATAAAGCAGATTCCTGTGCTGTCTTTTTTGGTGGCAGTGCCAAAGTTATGCTCGCTAGCGATCGAACGGACTTCGGTTTTTTCGAGTTCACCGATTGGAAACAGTGTGTCCTGCAGTGCCGTATGTTCTACCTGGTGTAGAAAATAGCTTTGGTCTTTACCTGCATCACGACCTTTGACCAACGTCGCTTTATCGTCATGTGTCCCAGTCTTGACGTAATGACCCGTGGCAATTTTGTCTGCGCCGAGTGCTTTGGCATAGTCGAGAAAGGCGCGAAACTTGATTTCTTTGTTGCAGAGAATATCGGGGTTGGGGGTGCGCCCCGCGCCATACTCTTCGAGGAAGTGCTCGAAGACGTTGTCCCAATATTCTGCCGCGAAGTTGGCAGCGTGCAGCTTTATACCCAACGCGTCAGCGACGCCCTGAGCGTCGGCTAAATCCTCTTTAGCGGTACAGTATTCCGTCCCATCGTCCTCGTCCCAATTCTTCATGAATAGGCCCTCGACGGTGTAGCCTTGCTGCTTCAACAGCAACGCCGATACAGAGGAATCCACACCGCCCGACATGCCGACGATGACTTTTGTAGCGTTGTTATAGCTCATAGATAGCGGACAAGACTTAAGGGCACAGCACTATTTTCTAAATACTGATCGACGATGTCGAGTACTACGGCGTGTCTGAGATCAATTGATGACGTTGCAATCTCATCGCGGGTAAGCCAATGCGTATCCAAGATACTGCTGTCTCGCGTTGCAGCATCACAAAATTTGAGAGGCTCTGCCGTGAAGCTATGACGAAGATAGCAAACCCCATTTGCCGCGTTGACTATTGTGACG
This sequence comes from gamma proteobacterium HIMB55, assembly GCA_000227505.4. Classification (NCBI taxonomy): domain Bacteria; kingdom Pseudomonadati; phylum Pseudomonadota; class Gammaproteobacteria; order Cellvibrionales; family Halieaceae; species gamma proteobacterium HIMB55. The sequence continues at coordinate 1,112,174 of AGIF02000001.1, forward strand.
CCCAGGTAGCCTGTGAGCGCTACCTCCCAACAGGTTTCCTCCAAGGTCTCGCGGATAGCAGCCTCAATTAAGCTCTCGTTGGGCTCCAGGTGACCGGCGGGTTGATTGAGAACGCGTCTGCCTTGGCTGAACTCCTCAACAAGTAGGAACTTGCCGTCGTGTTCTACGACTGTTGCAACCGTCGCGTGGGGGGTAAATCGATTGTCAGTCACTGTCAGTCCTTCGGTTGCGTCACTTTTGAACATTATCTAACGAGTGTGCCATTGTCGAAGCAGCGTTATCTCTCTTTCTTATTAACAGCAGATCGCGACCGAGAGAGTGTTTTGCGTTTGCCAGGAGCCCCGGCAACGCTAGTTCGTCGGCCACTGACTGCTTTTTTGTGGCAGCCTGAATCATCAACCGCGGGGTTAATATACATGTACTCGCCAGGCGCGAGACTGCCGAGTGAGTAGGGGCCGATACTCCTTCGGATTAAACGCAAGGTCGGGAACCCAACCGCTGCTGTCATTCGGCGAACCTGACGATTTCGTCCTTCGCATATCGACAGTTCAATCCAGCTATCTGGAACCGAGGCGCGGTAGCGTATCGGTGGATTTCGTTCCCAAATAGTCGGTATTTGCAAAAGTTTGCAACGTGCAGGTCGTGTCATCCCATCCTTTAACTTCACACCTCGCTCGAGCGCCGCGCACATCTCGATCGTCGCCTGACCTTCAACTTGGACCCAATATGTTTTCCACGCCTTGTGCTTTGGGTTTGCGATCTGATCCTGCAAAGTCCCGTCATTAGTGAGGATGAGTAGCCCCTCGGAGTCGTAATCTAATCGACCAGCCGCGCGGTAACCCGGGGCACTCAAATACTGTGCAAGGGTATCGCGCGGCGCATGAGGTTGATCGCGATCGGTGAATTGCGACAGTACTTGGAATGGTTTGTTAAACAATAACAGGCGATTCATCGCGTTAGTCTGCGGCAAAAAGTGGTAAACTTACGACATAAGAGAGGCGGCGCACCGCCACACAATAAACGAATCACTTTGCATGATTCAATCGGGGGCGAGCTTTAGCTCAGCCAGCCAGTCAATCAAACGGAAAGGATCTGACTATCATGGCCTATCAGCACATCAAAGTTCCTGCAGAGGGAACACCCATTACTGCAAACGAGGATCACAGCCTCAACGTACCCAATACGCCCATCATCCCTTACATCGAGGGTGACGGCATCGGTATCGATATCAGCCCCGTTATGATCAAGGTTGTCGATGCCGCTGTGGAGAAAGCATACGGTGGTGACAAGAAAATCGCGTGGATGGAGATCTACACCGGCGAGAAAGCCGCTGAGCTTTACGAGGGCGACTGGTTCCCTCAAGAGACACTAGACGCTATTAAGTCTTACCTCGTCGCGATTAAGGGCCCACTGACAACACCTGTCGGTGGTGGTTTTAGATCACTCAACGTAGCTCTGCGTCAGGAGCTCGACCTCTACACCTGTTTGCGACCCGTGCGTTGGTTTGAGGGTGTTCCCTCGCCACTCAAAGCGCCTGGCGACACCAATATGGTGATCTTCCGTGAGAACTCAGAAGACATTTACGCTGGCATCGAATACCAAGCGGATTCTGAAGAAGCGAATAAAGTCGTTGATTTCCTGATTAACGAAATGGGTGCCACCAAGATTCGTTTCCCTCAAAACGTAGGCATTGGCATCAAGCCTGTTTCTGTCGAAGGGACAAAGCGTTTGGTGCGCAAGTCGATCCAGTACGCAATTGACCAAGATCTGCCCTCAGTAACTTTGGTTCACAAGGGCAACATCATGAAGTTCACCGAAGGTGGATTCCGCGACTGGGGATATGAGCTTGCGATGGAAGAATTTGGTGGTGAGCTTCTGGACGGTGGTCCATGGGTCAAAATCACCAACCCAAATAATGGTAAAGAGATCATTATCAAGGATGTCATCGCTGACGCAATGCTTCAGCAGGTGCTGTTGCGCCCGCGCGAGTACAGCGTGATTGCAACGCTCAACCTGAATGGTGACTACCTATCAGACGCACTGGCAGCTCAGGTCGGCGGTATCGGTATTGCACCGGGTGCGAACTTGTCGGACGACATCGCGTTGTTCGAAGCAACGCACGGCACAGCACCGAAGTATACCGGGCAAGACAAAGTAAACCCGGGCTCTTTGATCTTGTCGGCTGAAATGATGCTTCGTCACCTCGGCTGGAACGAAGCTGCAGATTTGGTCATTGATGGCATGAACGGTGCCATCCAGGCGAAGACCGTAACCTACGATTTCGCGCGATTGACAGATAACGCAACTGAGGTTTCTTGTTCTGCGTTTGGCGACGCCATTATTGCGCACATGAGCTAAGCAAAGCGCTAGACCTCTCATGAAAGCCCGCACAAGCGGGCTTTTTTTTGCCTTTCGCATTCACCGTGTGTGGGGTTGGTCCTCACAGCGTCCTGTTGGGCATTCCAGTCCCTGACCTTTTCGAAGTTACCAATCCCTACCTGACCGATTTCTATCCAACACTTTTCTCTCTGACAAGGTATCGACCAGAACGCAGTACCCTGCGTACTAGACTATACTGTGGCAACGCTGTTACACATACGTACGATGACTTATCAAATGAACCAATTGTCAGTTAATGCCATGGCATCGTCCCCAAATCGAGGAGACGAAGAGGGTGATCTCGCTGTTGCGCCCGCAAAACCTAAAGTTAAGCGGCCACCGCTTTACAAAGTCGTTTTGCTAAACGATGACTACACGCCTATGGAGTTTGTGGTTGAGGTGCTGGAGCATTTCTTTTCGATGAATCGCGAAAAGGCCACTCAAGTCATGTTGGCGGTTCATACACAGGGCAAAGGTGTCTGCGGGATTTACACTCGTGACGTGGCGGAAACGAAGGCCGAATTGGTTAATCAAGCGGCAAGAGACAACGGCCATCCGCTCTTATGCGAGGTTGAACCCTCGCAAGACGACGAAGGAGAATAAACAGTGCTAAGCAAAGACCTCGAGCGAGCGTTAAACGAGTCCTTTAAGCAGGCGAGGGCGCAGCGCCATGAATTTATTACTGTAGAGCACCTCCTGCTCGCGCTACTCGACGATCCAGCAGCGTTGAAAGTTTTGTCAGCCTGCAGTGCAAACGTCGAAGCCTTAAGAGGCGATCTCGCCGAGTTCATCGACGGGACGACGCCAATGGTGTCGGGCGAAGATGAGGTCGATACACAACCAACGCTGGGTTTCCAAAGGGTTCTTCAGCGCGCTGTTTTCCACGTACAGAGTTCGGGTAAAGCCGAGGTGACAGGCGCCAACGTATTGGTTGCGATTTTCTCAGAGCAGGAGAGCCAGGCGGTCTACTTTCTCAAGACGCAGGATATCTCACGACTCGATATCGTTAATTACATTACACACGGCGTCAGCAAGTCAGAGGGAGAGGAAGACAGTTCTGGCGATGAATTCGCGGCGAGTGGAGATTCCGCGGACGCTGCGGATGAAGAAGAAAGCCCACTTGCGAAGTACGCAACCAACTTGAACGAAGAGGCGATACAGGGACAAATTGATCCCTTGATTGGTCGTTTAGACGAAGTTGAGCGTGTGGCGCAAATCCTGGCTCGACGCCGTAAAAACAATCCCTTGCTTGTGGGTGAGTCGGGAGTAGGCAAGACAGCCATTGCAGAGGGCTTGGCCAAACTTATCGTAGACGGCCAAGTTCCAGACACGCTCAAGGCGGCAGAGGTGTTCTCACTGGATTTGGGCGCGCTTTTAGCAGGCACGAAATACCGAGGCGACTTTGAAAAGCGTTTTAAAGGCGTACTTGCGGACCTGAAGCGTCGCGAAGGGTCGATCCTGTTTATTGATGAGATTCACACTATCATCGGCGCCGGTGCGGCATCAGGCGGCGTAATGGACGCTAGCAACCTGCTCAAGCCGCTGCTTAGCTCGGGAAAGTTACGCTGCATTGGGTCAACCACTTACGCCGAGTACCGCGGCATCTTCGATAAGGATAAGGCCCTCAGCCGTCGTTTCCAGAAGGTCGATGTGCTCGAGCCCTCTGTAGAGGACGCGTACAAAATATTGAAAGGACTGAAGTCTCGCTTTGAGGAACATCATGGCCTTCGTTACACCGATAAGGCTCTTCGGACGGCGACAGAAATGGCCGCCCGCTACATCACGGACCGTTTCTTGCCCGACAAGGCGATCGACGTCATCGACGAGGCCGGTGCTTATCAACAGCTCCAGCCAGCCAGCAAGCGCAAGAAGGTTGTGGGGCCGAGTGATATCGAGGCCGTCATTGCGAAAATCGCGCGCATTCCGCCCAAAACGGTCAACAGCGACGATAAAGAACTCCTCGAGAAGCTCGAGTCGAATCTTTCACTAGTGGTATTTGGCCAGAACAAAGCGGTTAGCCAGCTAGTAAGCTCGATTAAGCTAGCGAGAGCGGGCCTGCGTTCTGGTGACAAGCCGATCGGCAGTTTTTTGCTTGCAGGTCCGACAGGTGTCGGTAAAACCGAGGTGACTAAGCAACTCGCTATGCAGCTTGGCTTGGAGCTACTGCGTTTCGACATGTCGGAGTACATGGAACGGCACACCGTCTCGCGACTTATTGGCGCTCCGCCTGGGTATGTTGGCTACGATCAAGGCGGCTTGCTGACTGATGCGGTAACTAAACACCCACATTCAGTGGTCTTGTTAGACGAGATTGAAAAAGCCCACCCAGAGGTCTTTAACTTGCTGCTGCAGGTGATGGATCATGGAACGCTGACCGACAATAACGGTCGCAAGGCAGATTTCCGTAACGTTATCTTTGTCATGACGACCAATGCCGGTGCTGAGAGTATTTCCAAGCGCTCGATCGGTTTCTCTGTGCAGGACAACAGCACGGATGCGATGGAGGCGATCAACAAGCTCTTCACACCGGAGTTCCGAAATCGTTTGGATGCTATTGTTCCTTTCGAACCACTCGACCAGGAAGTGATTCTCACTGTGGTGGATAAGTTCCTTACTGCACTGCAAACGCAACTCGATGAAAAGCGCGTTCAACTGCAGGTGGACGAGAGTGCACGAGAATGGCTTGTGGAAGAGGGCTACGACCGCAACATGGGTGCGAGACCCATGGAGCGAGTTATCCAAGAGCACATCAAAAAGCCGCTTGCTGACATGGTCCTCTTCGGGGATCTTTCAAAGGGTGGTACTGCTCAGGTCAGCGTCAATAAGGACGGCGACGGCCTGACTGTTTCTGCGGTCGTGGAAGCGACTGAAGAAGCGGTCCCCGCGTAAGAATTTAGCTGCATTGCTTACAACTGATGGTTTTCCCAGGGCGCACTTTGATATAGAGTGCGCGCCATCAAATCAATTAGGTAGGTTTAATGGCTAAAGAAGATCAAATCGAAATGGAAGGGGAGATCATTGATACGCTTCCCAACACCACGTTCCGCGTACGCTTAGAAAACGGCCACGTAGTTACAGCGCATATATCTGGAAAGATGCGCAAAAACTACATCCGTATTCTCACAGGCGATAAAGTACGCGTTGAGGTGACGCCATACGATTTGACTAAGGGCCGTATTACTTACCGAGAGCGGTAAGCTCAGAGCTCAGGCGGTATATTCACCACAGGGATAGCGGACAGCTCGCTCGGCTGCGTATTGGCTTCTCCGTGCCATCTACCGCCCACAAGCATCTCCAGCGGTTTAAACCGCGTCTTATAGCTCATCTTCTGGCAATTCTCTATCCAATACCCGAGATAGACATAGGGTAGGCCGCGCCGCTTAGCGTGTGAGATCTGCAGTAATACGGCAAATGTTCCCAGGCTCCGTTTCTCGAGATCCGGGTCATAAAACGTATATATCGCCGCCAAGCCGTCGAGCATCTCGTCTGACACAGCGACGCATACTAGCTTGTCATTGTCGTACAATCTGAAATACCGAGTCGCTCCGAGGCTGTTGTTTAAGAACGATTCGTATTGATCCCTGTCCGGCGGGTACATGTCGCCGTCAGCATGCTTGCCCGAAATGTAGCGTTCGTAGAGTTCATAGGCCTCGTCGTCAACAACCGAGTCGGTTATTTCGAGGCGCAGGTCTTGATTCGCATTAATTACACGACGCTGACTTTTACTGGGCTTAAAATCCGACGCAACAACGCGGGCGGCAACGCATGCATTGCAGTTGTTACAGTGCGGCCGATAAATGTGATCGCCGCTGCGCCGAAACCCCATTAGCGACAACTCTGTATACAATTCAGGGCTTATGGTCTGCCTAGGATCGACAAAGAGGGTAGTCGCCTCTTTTTCGGGGAGGTAGGAACACCGGTGTGGGAACGTGGTGAAAACCTTTATTTCTCGGAGGTTAGCCGTCACTGCATCAATCGCTTGTTTTGTTTTTACCGAACGGCTTTTATGACATCTGCGTCAAAGCCCCCTTGGGTGTTTAGTGTAGTCAGATCTGTCGTTTTGGCAAAGAAAGGCGTGTAAAAAAGATGCGGGGGCTGAGTCCCTTTATAGCCACTTGAAGCCCTGTTTGTAGCGCAGAGCTGGTGTGTTATCTCATCTGCATTCGCCTGTTACACTCGGGTTCCACGAGTTGGCTTCCACGCTAAAATAAACGCTACTGGAGTAGGGCCTACGCTCTCCCGAGATAGAAAAACACATGAGGTCAGTAATGAGTGAGCGTGAAACAATATATTTTCGATACTACGGTTTTGTAGCAGTAGGTCTCGCCGTTTTGGCAGGCATCGTTCTGGGCTTTAGAGAGTCTGTCGAAGATATATTACTGACGGAATCAGGCCTGATTGAGAGAGCCTCTGCACTCGGATACTTCGCTTGTGCGTTGTACATGATGGCTAAAGGTGGCAGTGAGTTCATCCGAACACGGGGATACTTCGTGGTTTTGGTGACATTATTTGGCTGTCGCGAGCTTGATTTTGATAAGGCCTTTACGACGATTGGCATTCTGAAATCCCGTTTTTTTGTAAGCCCTGACGTGCCGTTAGGTGAAAAGCTTGCTGGTTTTATAGTCATATCGATTCTGATCTGGTCGGTCTACAAAATCCTGTCTCAGCACTTCGGATCGTTTTTATCGGACTTGCGAGAGAGAACACCGGAGGCAATCGGCGTTGCTATCGTGTTTTTCCTGCTCGCGTTCTCGAAATCAATCGACGGTCTGCCCCGTAAATTGCAACCCTTGGGTATTGAAGTTAGCGCAGAAACAAACGCTTTTTTCGGTGCGCTGGAAGAAGTGCTTGAGCTGGGCATTCCGATCTATATCGCATTGGTGGCTCATGCATGGTTCAAGAGGCAGACGTCGCAGTAGGATTACTCAGTGATTAACAACGTGCTTGTCCCGTAAGTAGTCTGGTGACTTACTTTGTGCGCGACTCACACGAGGGTTAATCGAGCTCTAAATGCTCTTGCAGGAGATGTTCAAACTCCTGCCTCGGAATGAGTGTCATGCCTAATGATTCCAAGTGCGGATTGGGCATTTGGCAGTCTATGAGCGCTAAATCAGGGAAGGGGGCTTTCGAGCACAAGTAGTGCAGTGCCACCTTAGAGGCGTTTGTTTGCCTCGAGAACATTGACTCACCAAAAAATACTCGCCCCAGCGTTACCCCGTAGAGTCCACCTACGAGCTCGTCACCGTCGAAGACCTCGATACTTTGCGCGTAGCCCATACGGTGCAAGTTGGTATAAGCCATTGCGATGTCGCTGCTTATCCAAGTGGCTGATCGCTGCTCAGTCAGCTCAGCACAGGCGGCAACAACCTCTTCAAAGCAGCGATTGACAGATAACGTCCAAGTGCTTCTGTTAAGAAACTTTTTTAGCGATCGCGAGATGTGTAAATCACTGGGAAACAGCACCGCTCGGGGATCGGGCGTCCACCACAAAATGGGCTCTCCCTCCTCATACCAGGGAAATATGCCCCGCTGATAAGCATGCAGTAACCGTTCGGCACTCAGATCCCCCCCGACAGCTAACAACCCATTAGGATCAGATAGCGCGTTCTCAGTGGGAGGGAAGGGCTCGATCACGTCGAGAGGCCGATTATTGTGCGTCTAGGTATTTCTCGGCATCCAGCGCGGCCATACAACCAAAACCGGCCGATGTAATCGCCTGGCGGTAGATATGATCAGACACATCTCCCGCTGCAAAGACGCCTTCAACTGAAGTGAGCGTTGCATTGCCATCGAGTCCTGATGCGGTTTTGATGTAGCCGTCGTTCATGTCGAGCTGGCCGACGAACATATCGGTGTTGGGTTTATGGCCGATTGCTATGAAAACGCCGTCTACCGCTATCTCAAGGGGCTCTTCGCCTTTCGCAGACGCCAAACGAACACCCGTAACACCTGTGTCATCACCGAGAACTTCGTCGAGCTGTCGATGCCAGTTGAGGGTGATTCGACCTTCCTCAGCTCGAGAGAACAAGCGGTCTTGAAGGACTTTTTCTGCTCTTAGTTCGTCCCTGCGATGAACCAGATGAACCTTGCTGCAAAGGTTTGAGAGATAAAGCGCTTCCTCAACTGCGGTGTTACCACCGCCCACGACGACGACTTCTTTATTGCGGTAGAAGAATCCGTCGCAGGTAGCACAAGCGCTAACACCCTTGCCCATAAAAGCGCTCTCGCTCTCAAGTCCTAGGTATTGTGCCGATGCGCCCGTGGCGATAATGAGTGAATCACATGTGTAAGAATTGCTCCCGGTAAGGGTGAACGGCTTTTGATTGAGGTCAACGCTGTCGATATGGTCAAAAACAATTGCTGCCTCGTAACGCTCCACATGCTCCTGCATTTGTTGCATAAGCGCAGGCCCCTGCAGGCCTTCAGGCCCGCCAGGCCAATTTTCGACCTCAGTTGTTGTGGTGAGCTGCCCACCTTGTTGCATGCCAGTGATAACAACCGGATTTAAGTTTGCTCTCGCTGCATAGACAGCCGCGGTGTACCCAGCAGGGCCAGAGCCCAGAATAATCAGACGGTGGTGATTCGATGTACTCATTCTCGAGGATTTTCCATGGTCAAAAAAGCGTGGCGTGAGGGTACAGCATTCCAGACTTTAACGAAATATTATTAGGGGGCTTTAGTCTTGAGGTTTCACTTTAAGTTATTGATAAATAATAGTAATTTTTTGAAATTCGAACAAATTCTTTGTGGTATGATGCTGCAAACCACTGGGGGATTCACAATTGCCGACTAAGTCCACTCCGTCAAAGGCATCGCAAACGGACACACAAGCGAGCGTGCCCGGAGCGATGGCCAGTGTAGGCTTCATCGCGGGCCTCGCAGCTGCTTCATTTGTCCTAGTCAGTTTGCTGACCTTCAGCACGTCTGACCCGAGCTGGAGCTCCTCTGGCGCGGGTGACGCGCTCAGCAATCAGGGCGGTGTCGTCGGTGCCTATTTATCTGATTTTGGCTACTCGCTTGTAGGCTTTTTGGCTCTCGGCGTTCCGGTTTTACTACTTTGGTTGGCGTATCGGTCGATTCGTCCACTCACACGAAGCGTAACGAGCTCCACTGATCGCGTTATCACCTCCTTAGGCTGGGTAACCTTTCTCGCTGCGAGTGCTGGGCTGGTCCAGTTAGCCATTCCACAGAGCGCATTCCTACCGCAAGGCACCGGAGGCATCGTCGGGTACGGAGTCGCGTCTTGGTTCACAGCAGCATTTTCGGACTTTGGTGCGAGACTACTGTTAAGTTTTTGCGCACTCCTTGGTGGCACTCTGGCGTTTGATATTGATTGGATGCAAGTCGCTGAGCGTGTTGGCAGTCTGACCCTCAACGCGATCAATGCAGTACGGACGCGTATCGACGACTTCAATGACCGGAGAAGATTACGTCAAGAGAAAGCCAAGCGCGGTGTTCAAATCGCCGCTCATGTAGAAAAAGAGAAGCGTAGAGCTCCACCTAAGATTAAGGCACCTAAGCTCCTTGAGAATGTCGGTAAGAAAGCTGAGCGTGAGAAACAGCAGCATTTGTTCGAATCGGCTGAGCTAATGCCTATGCCGCCATTGGAATTACTTGATGCACCCAAACAGTCGGGTCCACGGGGTTATTCGGCGTCAGAACTGGAGTCGCTGTCTCGGTTACTAGAGATCAAGTTGGCGGACTTTGGCATCACCGCAGAGGTTGTGTCGGTATATCCCGGTCCCGTTGTTACACGCTTTGAAATTCAACCTGCCGCGGGTGTTAAGGTCAGCCGAATCTCGAACTTGGCCAAAGATCTGGCGAGATCGTTGGCTGTCATCTCGGTTCGAGTTGTTGAGGTGATACAGGGCAAGAGTGTTGTTGGTATTGAGATTCCTAATGCCGACAGACAGACCGTGAACTTTAGAGACGTCCTGAGCTCTGTCGAATTTGATGATGCAAAGTCACCGCTGACCATTGCATTAGGGCACGATATTGCAGGCTCTCCAGTGGTCGCAGATCTTGGCAAAATGCCCCATGTTTTGGTGGCGGGAACTACCGGCTCAGGTAAGTCGGTAGGCGTCAACTGTATGCTGGTGAGTCTTCTATACAAGGCGACCCCTGAAGATCTGAGATTGATTCTGGTAGACCCCAAAATGCTCGAGCTCTCGGTTTATGACGGAATTCCACATCTGCTTACCCCGGTTATTACAGACATGAAGGATGCCGCCAACGGTTTGCGCTGGTGTGTGGCGGAGATGGAGCGTCGCTACAAGCTTATGTCCTTGCTCGGAGTGCGCAACCTTGCAGGCTATAACCGCAAGGTGAAAGACGCTGAGAAGGCCGGCACGCCAATTGATGACCCGCTCTGGATACCTGATCCTGTCCTCGAATTAACAGGCGAAGAGCAGTCAGCGCCAGCGCTTGAGACACTGCCAAGCATTGTTGTTGTGATCGACGAATTCGCTGACATGATGATGATTGTCGGGAAAAAGGTCGAAGAGCTCATTGCCCGGATTGCGCAAAAGGCAAGGGCGGCGGGAATCCACTTGGTGTTGGCGACCCAGCGTCCCTCTGTGGACGTTATTACGGGCCTTATCAAAGCCAACATTCCGTCACGAATGGCGTTCTCTGTATCGTCAAAAATAGATTCAAGGACAATTTTAGATCAGGGTGGTGCAGAGCAATTATTGGGTTACGGAGACATGTTGTACCTGCCGTCAGGCTCGAGTACTCCGACCCGAGTTCATGGCGCATTTTGCTCTGACGACGAGGTGCACCGCGTGGTCGCCGATTGGCGTCGTCGCGGCACACCGGATTACATCGATGGACTGCTCGATGAAGGAGGGCAGACGCCCGTCACTGCACAAGAGTTACAGTCTGCCGCTTCTTCTGAGGAAGATCCCGAGAGTGATGCACTCTACGACGAGGCGGTGCATTACGTCTGCAGTAGCCGTCGCGCCTCCATATCATCAGTACAGCGAAAACTGAGAATTGGCTACAACCGTGCGGCACGTTTGATCGAGACGATGGAAGCTGCGGGTGTTGTTTCGGCTATGGGTAGTAACGGTCAGCGCGAAGTTCTCGCGCCACCACCGCCGGGAGGCGAGGATTGATTCGGTTCCTTCTGTGTCTTTTATTACTGGGGTATGGGGTTTCGGGCTACGCAGAGAAAGCAGTGCCATGGCCCTTAGAAGGCCTTAGTGGGGTAAGCGGTTCGTTCTTGAGTGAGACGCACGGCACCTCCTCAGGCACCATGTTTATTAGCACCGGGCGTTTTTCAAGCCTCAAGCCAGATTATTACCTCTGGGAAATACAAACACCGGACCGGCAAGTGCTCCTGATCAATCCAGAGGGTTTTTGGCAGGTCGATTTAGACCTCGAGGTTGCGATTGTCCGCGACGTGCCGGACGCTAGCGAGCTGCCTCTTGCCTACATTTGGTTGGACCAAGCGGAGCTTCAAGGGTTTTCAGACAAGGTGGCGCAGGGACAAATCGAGGCAATCAGCGAATTCAATCTCAAGGTATTGAATCCCGCTGCCTTGGAAATGCACATTGTGGACCCGCTCGGTCGCACTACGAGGTTCGAGCTCAATATCGAATCTACGGACGAGCCGGAGCCTTCGCTATTCCAGCCCAACATTCCTGGAGGTGCAGACTTTTTTGACGAGCGAACTCGCCCATCACCCATGATTGGCAGGGGCATCCAATGATTGCATTTTCGATAGCCCTAGGCGGTGCATTTGGTGCCTTAGCTCGATTCTTGGTGAATGAGCTCATGGTTGCTAGCGGCTTAGGTGCTGCAGGCTTATCGACCCTGACGATAAATGTGGCGGGCTCTTTCGCTATTGGCTGTTGCTTCGTAATCTTTGAGCGCTTCAGTGCTTCGGATGCGCTACGCCTCGGATTGATGGTTGGTTTTCTTGGGGCGTTTACAACCTTTTCCACCTTTTCTTTAGAGCTCGTTAACGACTTACAGGGGGGGAATTTCTTAAGGTCTGCTCTGTATGCTGCGGCCTCGGTGCTGTTTTGTTTATTTGCTTGCTATGCGGGCATTGGTGTTGCGCGGTCAATCATCGACTAATTCAATTTAGGCGTTAAACTAGCGCCCCTCATGTACTAGGTAAATTCCCATTTTCGTATGCTAGATCTGAAGCTTGTTCGTAAAGACCCGGAAGCCATAGCCAATCTTTTAAAGAAGAAGAATTATGAGTTCCCTGCCGCGCAATTTGTCTCACTCGATGCAGAGCGCAAGGAGGCTGATGTGCGGTCGCAAGAGCTTCTTGCGGAGCGTAAAAAAGCCTCTAAGCAGATCGGCGCACTGATTGCCTCAGGTAAATCGGTCGACGAGGCGAAAGCCGAAGTTGATGAGATCCTAAATCATATTTCTGCTGAGCTTGATACTGCGGTGGCGCGTGCCAAGGAAATTCAGCAGTCACTTGATGATCTCATGATGCAGACGCCCAATATTCCTGATGAGGCCGTGCCTGCAGGGCGAGATGAGGAAGACAATGAAGAAGTGCTTAAGTGGGGTGCACCTACCGATCTAGCATTCGAGCCAAAAGACCATGCGGACTTAGGTGAAGCTCTGGGTCAACTAGATTTTGAAATGGCCGGTAAAATCACGGGCAGTCGTTTTGCTGTTATGCAAGGCTCTTTAGCGAGGCTGCAGCGCGCATTGACACAGTTCATGCTCGATATGCACACACAAAGTCATGGTTATACCGAGGTTTACGTGCCGTTCATTGTGAACTCTGATTCATTGTACGGCACCGGACAGTTACCCAAGTTCGCTGAAGACTCGTTCAAGCTCGAGGGGGATTCCGGGTACTACTTGATCCCCACGGCAGAGGTCCCTGTCACCAACATGCTTAGAGACCGCATTATTGAAGACGCCGAGCTGGGTGAGGGCGGTCTCAAGTACACCGCGCATACGCCTTGCTTTCGCAGCGAGGCAGGAAGTTATGGACGAGATACCCGCGGCCTTATTCGACAGCATCAGTTTGAAAAGGTTGAATTGGTGCAGGCTGTGCGCCCAGATCAGTCAGATGACGCCTTAGAGGCTCTCACAGGGCACGCAGAAGCGATTTTGCAGGCGTTGGAGTTGCCTTACCGGAAAGTACGTCTGTGCGGCGGGGACTTAGGCTTCTCGGCGGCCCTGACCTACGATTTGGAGGTGTGGTTACCAGGGCAGGGTACTTACAGGGAGATCTCCAGTTGCTCTAACTTCCGCGACTATCAGTCGCGCCGGATGCAGGCGCGTTGGCGCAACCCTGCCACGGGCAAGCCTGAGCTTCTGCACACGCTGAATGGCTCGGGACTCGCTGTGGGAAGAACGCTCGTTGCAGTTATCGAGAATGGCCAGCAAGCCGACGGCTCCATTGCTCTGCCACAGGCAATTGCTAGCTACATGGGTGCCGATTCCATCAATCTGTAGGGTGATCACCTGTAGTGCGAACTGAGCCCTATAAGCCCATTAATTGGGATCAACTACGCAAGGGTTTGTGGCGACTCGGAGCGCCTGCACGGTCCACAGTTGCGCGTCAGTGGTTCTAATCGAGTGTTTCCTGACCCTATCTAACGTCCGCTCGCGCCATAACTGGACCTGATAGGTTTATAGCATCAACCAGAATTCGTGCTGTCTCAGTAATGAGTGCGTCTTCCTCTTTATCACCACTCTCATCATCGCTATGCGGAGATGCTGCGTCAGGATCGGTCGAACTATCCAACGTCCCCTCGTCGTCCTCGTCCGATCCAAACATATCATCAAGAGACGCTAATTCTTCAAGGCCTTTGGCTTTTCTACGCGTGTTTTCGATGGCGAGGTACTGAGTTTCTTGGGACTCCCGCTGTGCAATCCGAGCATTTTCGTTTAGCGGCACTTGTTCTGCGCTACTGATCGTTTCCGCCAATGCCTTTTGATCCCAAATGTATTGGAAATCAGCATCGCTATTCGCGCGCTCGGTATGCTTCGCAACGAGTGTGGGTAGAATCGCATCGATTGCCGCGTAGTTTTTGTGTCTGACGGGTGCTATCCGGTCCCAATCGAGTGCTTTTTCGAGCGAACTCTCGCCAATTTCATCGTGTTGTAGCAGGGAAGGGTAGCTAATATCTGGGATAACGCCCCGATGTTGTGTGCTGTCGCCTGATATTCGATAGAACTTGCTCTCAGTAATCTTCAATTGACCTTCGGGAAGATCTAGTAACGTTTGGACCGTTCCCTTACCGAAACTTCGATCGCCCACGATGATAGCCCGGCCGTAGTCTTGCAACGCGCCTGCAAAAATCTCAGAGGCTGATGCGCTCAGCCGATCGATCATAATCGCCAGCGGTCCCTCGTAAAACGGCCCCCTGCGACGCTTACCGTCACGCCAAATACGTGCGCCAGTGCCCTTGATCTGAACGGTTGGCCCGTACTCAATGAACAGTCCTGTCAGTTCATTGGCTTCTCTGAGTGAGCCTCCACCGTTACCTCGCAAGTCAATCACCAAGCCGTCGACTCCGGCTCCATCTAACTCCTCGACAAGCTTTGCTACGTCACGAGTCGTAGAGCGGAAATCGGGATCACCACGGCGGTAGGCGTCAAAGTCTAGGTAGAAAGCGGGGACATCAATGACACCAATCTTCCGAGGAGAGCCCTCCAAATCATTGATTTCAATAATTTTTGACTGCGCGGCCTGTTCTTCTAAGCGGACTTCGTTTCTCGTAATGACTAAACGTCGAACCTCATCTGCACGCCCAGCCGCCGGAATCACGTCTAAGCGGACCACTGTGCCTTTTTTGCCGCGAACTAAGTCGACAACATCGTCCAAGCGCCAGCCAATAACATCGGTCATTGGTCCTTCATCACCTTGACCGACACCGATAATCAACTCAGCCGCCTTTAAGTCGCTCTGTTGGTCTGCAGGGCCAGCGGGTACAACGCGGACAACCTTGACGTATTCGTCTTCGTTCTGAAGGACCGCACCGATACCTTCCAAACTGAGACGCATATCAATATCAAAATTTTCAGCGCGTCTTGGAGAAAAATAACTGGTGTGCGGATCAAATTGGGAGGTGAGGGCGTTTGCGTAGACGGCAAAAACGTCCTGCGCGTTGTATTGCTCAAGCCGCTTGAGTTGGTTCTCGTAGCGCTTTTTAAGAGTTGGCGCGATTTCAGAGGCTTCCTTATCTGCAAGTTTGAGGCTTAAAACCTGGCTTTTCAGACGCTTACGCCCGAGGTCATCAAGCGCTGTCTCGAACTTTGCGAAGTCATCGACATCCGATTGCGTGAAATACAGACGCGAGGGATCTAGTCGTTCCAGGTAGGTCGCAAGGTGTGCACGCGACATCGCGTCGTTGTATCGCTTGTCGACAAAGTGTGTGTCCTCGAGTTCCGTTATCAACGCTCTCAGCGTCCAGGTTTGCTCGCGAGTGGTTTCTAGCGCTGCCTGAGATAATGGAGCGGCAAATGCCACAAGGATTGGGATGACAAGGTATTTAGCGAGGTATTGCATCTATTGGGTTCCGTTTGCGAGCAGAAGTAAACAACAGCTATTAGCCGGCTCATGTCCTAGCGTAGCGCAAATAGGGCACATACCACAGATACGATCCCGACATCTTGTTGGACTGATATTCATCCTTGCACTTAATTTAACATAATATACATTATGCGCATTTATTACATTGGGGATAGAGGGTGTATAGTTGCTCTTGGTTACCTCTCTCTCGGCCCCCTCCAACGAAACATGTCATCAGATAACGCCACACCTGCAGTAACTGCTTTCTTCGACAAGACGACATCAACACTCTCGTACGTAGTTGCGGACATGGAATCTAAGGTCTGCGCGATTATCGACCCTGTGCTGGAATATGATGAAACCTCTGCTGAGATCACAACTCTCGGCGCAGAAAAAATTCTAGAACACCTGCAAGTGCATGGACTGTCGTGTGAGTACATTTTGGAAACGCACGTACACGCTGATCACTTGAGCGCAGGCTACTTTCTCAGACAGCGTGCAGCTGCACCTATCGGTATCGGCCAGTTTATTGTGGATGTCCAGCACGTTTTCGCAGAAATGTATTCTGAGTCACCTAACTTTAAACGTGACGGTTCACAGTTCGATCTCTTACTGAAAGACGGCCAAAAATTAGCGCTAGGGCTCTTGTCTATCGAAGCGATTCACGTTCCTGGTCACACGCCCGCTTGTATGGCCTACAAGATTGGTAACGCGGTTTTTGTGGGCGACACTTTGTTTATGCCCGATTCAGGCACCGCGAGATGTGATTTCCCCGGAGGCAGCGCGAGCGCGCTTTATCATTCGATACAGCGTTTATTGAAGCTTGCAGCCGAAACACGGGTTTTTGTGTGTCACGACTATCAACCAAACGGACGTGAATTAGCATTTGAAGCAACGATCAGCGCTCATAAAAACGAGAACGTACACGTGGGTAACGGTATTAACGAGTCCGAGTTCGTTGCCATGCGAACAGCAAGAGACACTCAACTGCAGATGCCTCGACTCATGCTTCCGTCCATGCAGGTAAACATTCGTGCGGGCGCCCTTCCCGCTCATCCAGTCTCTTCTCGGCCCGTTATAACTATGCCGATAAATGCGTTTAGCGACAGTGATGTGGAAGAATTAGTAGAGAAACCAATCACTTAGAACCCCATATTCACGTTTTTTGGACTCTCGAGGCGCACAGCGCGATGTCTCAGAACTGATCTTTCAGCCCGAATAGCGATCGATTATCTGCTTCCCAAGCGCCATCTGGTGCACTTGGTCGGGCCCATCCGCCTGACGGCACCAGCGGGCGTAGTTGTAGGCTTCCGCCATCATGTAATCCTCAGTCAGCCCCCCTGCCCCATGAATCTGCATGCATCGATCGATCACCTTTTGCACGAGGAATGGGATGGTGGTCTTGGTGGCTGCGATCATATCGACGGATGCGGGAACACCCTGAGAATCGATTTTATGACATGCCTTCAGGAGAAGTAAGCGAGCCATTTCGATCTCAGAGAAGCACTTTGAAATGTCTTCTCTGACGCTTTGATGTTTACTCAATAAACGCCCGAAAGTAGTTCGGCTATTGGCTCGTTTGCACGCTAGCTCAAGTGAGCGCTGCGCCGCGCCAATAAGACGCATACAGTGATGCATACGCCCAGGTCCCAGGCGTCCCTGAGCAATTTCAAACCCCCTTCCCTCGCCTAGTAGGATGTTTTCAATTGGCACACGAACATTGTCGAAAATGATTTCCGCATGCCCAATTGGTGCGTCGTCGTAACCGAGTGTCGTAAGTGGTCGCACCAGCTTCACACCGGGGGTGTTTTTGGGAACTAAAATTTGCGACTGCTGCAGGTGCCGGCTTGGATTTTCAGGATCTGACTTACCCATCACGATGAGAATTTTGGTTCGCTCATACATGGCGTTAGTAATAAACCATTTATGGCCGTTGAGAACCCATTCGTGGCCCTCTTTGGTAATCCGCAACTCAACGTTTGTTGCGTCGCTGGACGCCACCTGTGGCTCGGTCATGGCGTAGGAAGAGCGAATCTCACCCGCCAGCAAAGGCCTTAGCCACTGCTCACGTTGGGCATCAGTCGCGTAATTCATGAAGACTTCCATATTGCCGGTATCAGGTGCATTACAATTGAAGACCTCAGGAGACCAGATCACACGGCCCATGATTTCCGCGAGAGGCGCGTAATCAAAGAATGACAAGCCCCCGTGGGCGCAATATTCAGCGTGCTCCTCCGGAACAAACAGGTTCCACAGACCGGCTGTTCTCGCCTTTTCTTTAAGTTCATCCATCAAAGGCAAGGGCGCAAATCGATTCTCTGCGGCCCGCAGTTGCGCGGCATAGGCCTCTTCATTCGGATAGATATGCTCGTCCATAAAGGCAGTAAGGCGATCGGCTAATGCCTGAGATTTGGGGCTAAATTGATACATATCTACCTCTTTGTCTTCTTTGAAAGCACCTAATAGATCAGCTTAAACATTGAGCGGCAGCTATTTATGACGGCAGCGTCAGAACCACTGCTAAGCTCTCATAGCAGCCATTAAATGGGGCTATGAACACTCCCACCATCCACAACTAGGGACGCACCATTCACATAGGAACCAGCATCGCTGACCAGTAACAATAGTGGCCCTGTGAGCTCATGATATTGACCTGTTCTGCGCGGTACTAAGCGGTCTATGTAAGCGCGGCCTTGTTCGGTTGCGAACTCTTTCTCGTTAATCGCTGTCTCAAAGTAGCCGGGGCAAAGCGAATTCACCCTGACGCCTGAGCGGGCGAGCTCTAGTGCCATATTTTTGGTGAGTTGATCCACCGCCACTTTGGAAACATTGTAGTCTGCCTTGTGGGTTCCTGAGACGTGACTGTATATGGAGCCTGTATTAACTACCGCGCCTGAGCCCTGCTTCTTCATCCGTATAGCGGCTGCCTGTGCAACACGCCATGCACCAATGAGATTGACGTCCAAAACCCCACCCCACTCCTCTTCTGTGGCATCGACAAAACGCAGAGGACGGTTAGCGATACCTGCGTTGTTGATGACAATGTCGAGGCTGGAGATCATCCGATCAAGTTCCTCGAATGCGCTATCGACACTCGATCGTGATGTCACATCGAGCGCTATGGAGCTTGCTTCACCACCGGCGGCATTAATGCGATCGACCAAGGCCTCTAGTCGATCGACTCGTCTAGCCGCAACAATTACCCGTGCGCCTGCGGCCGCAAGCACCTGCGCAAAATGTTCTCCGAGGCCACTCGACGCACCCGAGACCAGCGCCGTTTTTCCGTTTAAGGCGAAAAGTGAGTGAATATCGAGCGGTGTATCCATGTTCCAAAACCTCAGAATGTACGGTCCGCCAGTAAACGCGGTCCGAGTTTGTAGCGCCTAGTTAGTCGCCGGTGCTGTTGTAAGACAAGCTTTCAGAGCAGCTGACAAAAAGGTTCCGCACGTACTCTGACGACTTGTTCCCATCAGACGAGAAAAGGGATTAAAAATAGCGGGACTCAGTAAGTCGCTGCCAAGCCCTCGCAATGAGCCGATCAACCGTCAACTCGGCGGCAAAACCCATTCTCTCGGCAAACTTCTGCTTTCGTCGGTAATGCACCTCGTACAGGTCTCTCTCGCCAGTTTGCGCTTGAAGGTAGCTATCCGACGTCGAAACAGCATCAATCAACCCCTCGTCGAGCGCCTGAGATCCATACCAGACCTCGCCGGTGGCCACCTTATCGACATCCACCGCGGGTCTGTTGGTTGCTACAAACTGTTTGAAAAGCCCGTGGGTCTCTTCTAACTCGTTTTCAAACTTACGACGACCCTTGTCGGTGTTCTCACCAAACATGGTGACCGTGCGTTTGTATTCCCCAGCTGTGAATTGCTCAAAATCAACATCATTTTTCTTCAGAAGACGATGGAAATTGGGGAGTTGAGCAACGACGCCGATGGAGCCAAGAATGGCAAAGGGCGCCGCGAGAATACGATCACCTACACAGGCCATCATGTATCCACCACTGGCTGCCACTTTGTCCACAGCGATCACAAGCGTAACGCCCGCGTCTTTGATCCGTGACAACTGACTCGCGGCTAGACCGTATCCGTGCACTACCCCACCAGGACTTTCCAGGCGCAGCACCACCTCGTCGCCTTCTTGGATGTTTGGCAGAATGGCTGAAATCTCCTCACGCAAAGCATCGACTTGTGAGGCCATAACATCGCCCTCGAAATCAAGAACAAAGGTTCTCGGGCGCTCGCTCGCAATATCGATACTCTCTGAAGAGTCTTTATCAGCATCTTTCAAGCGTGCTTTTTCAGCCTTTGCTTTTGCTTTCGCTGACTTCTTATCGTGCTTGGCGCGAAGTTTCGAGGCTTCATCGGTTTCTGATAAATCGCGGATCGCAGCCGTGTAAGCATCGAATCGATCATTGATCGACTTAACTTCGATGTAGCCCTCATCCGGGCTCTTATTCTTTTGACCTGCCGCGCCCGCAACTACCAAGATAATGGCGACTATGGCGACGACGATAAGCAGTGTTTGAGCGGCAAAAAGCCCAAGTTCGTACAAAAATTCCAAGATGTTTTCCTGTGGCTTAGCCGTTCTGTCCGTCTAAAAAGCTGTTAATGAGCTGACCCGCGATTGAGAAAGCTGGCGGAACTGGTGGTAGGTTATCGGGTTTACACCAGAGCGCCTCGTCAATCTCCTCTGGATCGATATTGATTTCACCGGACTTCCACTTTGCCGTAAAACCAAGCATGAGCTGCCCCGGGAACGGCCATGGTTGCGAACCGTGATACTGGATGTCATCAACCTCTAAACCAACTTCTTCCATCACCTCCCGCTGCACGGCTTGCTCGCAGGTTTCACCCGGCTCGACAAAGCCCGCTAGGCAACTGTAGAAGCGCCGATTAGACCCAGCACCCGCAGCGAGGAGCATTTCATCATCACGCGATACCAACACAATGACACAAGGCGATAAGCGCGGGTAAACACTTAATCGACAGGGCTCACAATGCCGACTCTGTCCCTTGTCGGCCAGTACGGTCTCCGCGCCGCAGCGCCCGCAGTGGCGGTGGTCCCTTTCCCAATTGAGCAGTTGATAGGCTCGACCAATAACGTCGAACTGGGTCTGGCTTGTTCGACCGAGTAACGCAAAGAGATTGCCACTCATATATTTCATGACATCAATCTGTGCTGTCTCAACCATGCAGGCATATACCGGCTTATCATCGAGATAGCCTACAGACGTAAGGTCTTTAACCGCGTCGAAGTCCGCTTGTAAGTTACCTAGGCGAATGGGGGCGCCCTGGCTTCCCATAAGTTCGCTTACCAAATTCCCACCATGGAACGCCCATACGAGGCTGTCTTGGTTCGCGGGTTCAGTGGGTCGTGTAAAGTTCAGCATGTACATCTCCTCGGGCGACCATACTAGGTCCACAGCACCTCTTGCTCAAGTGCTGTCAACTGCAATCGCAGTCTGACGCTAAAAGCGCCTTCCAAGGTTCCATCGGTTCGTTTAATCTGGATTTCCACTCACGGGTCCAACCGGGATTTCGCAACGTATACCCCCGGCGTTCTGGGCGCTTGGAAACTAACTATAAAAGGACACAGCTGTATGAATACCGCGGTAGCCAACCCTTACTGGCAGAATTTTCTCGGGTCATCGCCCGATTGGTACAAGAAAACGATCATCGCGTTTTTGATTATCAACCCAATCCTTTTCAACACGGTCGGACCGTTTGTTACGGGATGGGTATTGATCGGCCAGTTCATTTTCACACTTGCGTTGGCACTGCAGTGCTATCCACTCCAGCCTGGTGGCTTGCTCGCCATTGAAGCGATCGCTATCGGCATGGCAGATCCTCACACCGTTTTCCACGAAGCCGAAGCAAACTTCGAAGTGATTCTACTACTGATGTTTATGGTAGCCGGCATTTACTTCATGAAGGAGCTTCTGCTCTTTATCTTCACGAAGATTCTGCTCCGCGTTAAATCCAAAAAAGTACTGTCGCTTCTGTTTTCACTGGTCGCAGCTATTCTCTCGGCATTCTTGGACGCACTCACGGTAACCGCCGTGCTTATCAGTGTTGGTGTTGGCTTCTTTACGGTCTACCACAAAGTAGCCTCGGGTACGGTGTTTGACGATGCGCAACACGACCACACAACCGACGATACGGTGAAGGCGGAAAACGAAGCAGACCTAGAGCAATTCCGAGCGTTCCTGAGAAGCCTTTTGATGCACGGTGCGGTAGGTACAGCCCTGGGTGGGGTATGCACACTCGTCGGTGAGCCTCAGAACCTTCTAATTGCTACCGTCGCTGATTGGGACTTCGTCGAGTTCTTCTTACTGATGGCGCCTATTACGATGCCTGTGCTTGTTGCGGGTCTTCTCACCTGCTTGATTCTCGAGCAGACGGGCATGTTCGGCTACGGCGCACAGTTGCCGCCCAAGGTTCGAACGGTACTAGAAGAATTTCAAGCGCAGGAAAACGCGAAGGCAACACCTGTTTCGAATGCGCGGCTTGTCATTCAAGCACTCGTGGCTGTTGTCTTGGTCGTTGGTCTTGCCCTGCACTTGGCAGCGGTTGGTTTGATTGGATTGATGATCATTGTCCTTCTGACTGCATTTAATGGCATCGTTGAAGAGCACAAACTGGGTCATGCCTTTGAAGAGGCCCTACCCTTCACAGCACTTCTCGTGGTCTTTTTTGCCATCGTGGCCGTGATTCACGAACAGCACCTATTCTCGCCTGTCATTGAGGCGGTACTGGCAATGGAGAGCAGTGTGAGACCTGCCATGTTCTTCCTTGCTAACGGCATTCTGTCAATGATCTCGGACAACGTATTTGTCGCGACTGTCTACATATCCGAAGTGAAGACCGCTCTGGATAACGGCGTGATCTCACGCGCGGAGTTCGATCAGTTGGCGGTGGCGATTAACACGGGCACCAACTTACCGTCGGTTGCGACGCCGAACGGTCAGGCCGCGTTCTTGTTCCTACTTACGTCTGCATTGGCACCGCTGATCCGTCTCTCGTACGGACGCATGGTGATCATGGCACTGCCCTACACTATCGTACTAACGGCAGTTGGTTTAACGGCGGTTATCTACACGCTGTAGGCGTAGATCTATAGACTGTGTGGCGTCCTAGCGGCGCCACACAGCGCCCTCCTCACATCGATCAGCAAGGACGTCAAGTCTTGCCTCGTGACTTGCTATCTCGTCATCAGACGGCGTTATAACCTTCAGCTTCGGTCGATCACTGGCCAATCGTCTAATGGCTGAACTGCTCGCGGCTCCCACGCCTGCGCCCTCTTCATCCGCTGACAGACCGAGGCTTGTCTGACCGCCTGTCATTAGCAGATACACATCCGCAAGGATCTCAGCGTCCAGCAAAGCGCCGTGGAGCGTACGATTGCTATTATCTACTGCATATCGCTGGCAGAGCGCGTCTAGGTTGTTTCTCTGACCGGGGTGTTTACTTCGTGCCAGCTGCAGGCTGTCTGTAATCTTGCAGTATGAGGAGACGGGTGAGCTGCTCGGATCGAGTAATTTGAACTCCGCCTCCATAAAGCCGATATCGAAAGGGGCGTTGTGAATAACGAGTTCCGCTCCTCGAATGAAGTCGAGAAATTCGTCCGCTACCCGCGCGAAAACGGGTTTATCCGCGAGGAACTCTTCGGTAATGCCATGGACCTCCAAAGCGCCCTGGTCAATAGCTCGCTGTGGCTTGATGTATTGGTGATAGTGACGACCTGTGAGCTTACGGTCGATAATCTCAACACAACCGATTTCGATAATGCGGTGCCCCTGACTCACTTCGAGGCCCGTTGTCTCCGTATCTAATACAACCTGTCGCACACTACCCTCTCTCTAGTGAATCCATGGCTTCATTCGCCAGCGCGTCGGCCCGCTCGTTTTCCGCATGCCCCGCATGCCCTTTCACCCAGCGCCACTCCACTTGATGGTGACTACATTGCGCATCCAGTGACTGCCACAAATCCTGATTCTTTACCGACTTCTTGGCGGCAGTTCGCCAGCCATTAGCCTTCCAATTTTTAATCCACTTGGTGATGCCGTCTTTGACGTAAGTAGAGTCAGTCGTCAGAACGACGAGGCAGGGCTCGCTGAGTGCTTCGAGTGCACTGATGGCAGCCAAAAGCTCCATACGATTATTGGTTGTCTCTGGCTCAGACCCAGATAACTCTCGCTCGTGCTCACCAAAGCGGAGAATTGCGCCCCATCCTCCCGGTCCGGGATTGCCTCGACAGCCCCCGTCTGTAAATGCTTCAACGCGTTTCATTTAGTAGGATCGTTCCGCTGGTGTGTCTCAGCACCTACAGCAGGTCGCGAGACAGGAATCGCCACTAACTTAGGTCTGACTTTCTGCCGCTGAAGACCCTTTATGCCCGCACCAACCTGCTTACGAGCGTGCAGTACAAAGGCACCGCCGATAGGAACTTGGTGATCGACCAACCAATCATCAAACCTCGCCATCCATTTAAAGAGTCGTCCATTGCCAATAGGCCGAATCACGAGTTTGTGTCGAGGTTTGGCGACTTGAAAATTGAGTAAAGACAGCCAATCCATCAATTTGGGGATACGCTCGAGCTTCAATCCGCGCCATTTGGCTGGAAAAACAAATCTGTTTATTAACCAGCCGAGCCCGAATAAGGTCTCCGGGTTGAATCCCACAATAATCAAATTTCCATTAGGTACCAGCACCCGGTGCGCCTCGCGCAAGGCTTGGTGCGGCTCATCGCACACCTCGAAACCATGAAAGACCACTACCGTATCAATTGACTCGGTGTCGAAGGGCAGCGCCTCATCAAAGCACAATACCGATTGCGCGCCCTTCACTGGCGTGCCATCGGGAGTTGCGACGAGCTTGGTTTGTGAATGCGCCAAGTCCTCAACCGAAACATTTGGTGGCACCCCTAAAAACAGCGTGTGGTAGCCGAAGAGTCGTTCTAGCTGGCTGTCTAGTTCGCTAATGATCTGGTGGTGTAGCCGCTTACCTACGGCGCTGCCGGCATACCACTCCGCAAGGTGATCCTTTGTGCTAAGGCGCATTTGTTGGTTTGTTTGCTTTACCATTTGACAAGGGTATCTTCTCTCTGACCCAGTGCAAACACTTGTTACCCTCTGAGGACCTATTTATGAACATTGCTCCGATTCCGGCGTTTTCTGATAACTACATCTGGATGTTAGAGCGCGATGGGCGCGTCGCTGTTGTCGACCCGGGTGATGCCAATCCGGTACTGGCGGTCCTGACAGAACGTGGAGTGACACTTGATACCATCATCATCACCCACCACCACTTCGACCACACTGGCGGTGTAAAGGCGCTCAAGGCTGCGACTAACTGTCGGGTGGTTGGGCCAGATAACCCTAAAATTGAAGGAATCGACGAGAAATTGGTAGATGGGGATGTTGCCCATGTGCTGGGTTATGGCTTCGATGTTATAGAGGTTCCAGGCCATACGTTGGATCATATTGCACTTCATTGTGACGATGAATCAGTGCTGTTTTGTGGGGATACGCTGTTTGTTGGCGGCTGTGGTCGCGTGTTTGAGGGAACCTTCCCGATGATGCAGGGCTCTCTGGCAAAACTTGCCGCACTTCCCCCTGAGACCGCCGTTTACTGCACTCACGAATATACGCTGGCCAATCTTGCCTTCGCGCGTAAAGTGGAGCCGCAAAATGAACACCTTTTGGCACACATTGAAGAATGCGAGCAGATGCGTGCAGAGGGAGTTCCAACGGTGCCTTCTACTATTGGCAGAGAGCTCAATATCAATCCTTTCCTGCGGTGGGATTCACCTACAGTGGCGGCTCAGTTGAATGACGAGGGGCGCTATACCGGTCAGGCTCCGGCGGAGATTTTTGGCGCCGTTCGAGCTTGGAAAGACGAAGGTTAATTTGCTACGTATTGAGACTTCAGCACGCAATGATTAAACCAACTCAAATCATTCTGGCAGGACTTCTCTAGACAGCAACTTCGGCGAAAACGGTTAAAGCGGGAAAATAAAGCGCGGCTCTTGTTTGGACAACGTCGTTCTCTTTTTGCCCGTCATAGAGATCGATTAGCGAGCAATACGTTTGAAGTTGTTCTTTGTATTTTTCTGACTCTCTCAAAATAAACTGATCCAGAGCTTCTCCCTCTGCGGGCTGGCTAGATTTATAGTCAATAACCCACCGCGTTGCAGTGATGCTGTCGATAAAGGTTCGATCAATAATTAGCTCTCGTTGCGTTTCTCGATGCCAGAGTGAGAGTTCACTTGAAGCATCTTGATGGCCGCTCGAAATGAGCCAGCGTCCTCGCTCATCGGCAAGTAGGTTGTTGAGGTCCTGCTCGATATTAACCATCTGCGTCTCAAGAACATTGCTCGCCATCCCTGCATTGATAAGCTGAAACCGTGCCGCAGCTAATACCTCTCCAGGGCAGGATTCAGGAACTACATCGAGCTTCGAAAGTAATTCTACGGCTCGATGGAGCGCAGTTCCGTACCGTCTTTGAATGAGGTTTCCAATCGCCAATACAGGGTTTGTTGCCGACAAAGTAGAGGTAGGACTAATAGCACCGCTCGGGGCATCCACACTTTTGACACGTCGCAACGTTCGTACCTCTTCTCCGGCAGTACTGACGTCGGTTTCAGCGGATATCTTTAT
Organism: gamma proteobacterium HIMB55; assembly: GCA_000227505.4. Classification (NCBI taxonomy): domain Bacteria; kingdom Pseudomonadati; phylum Pseudomonadota; class Gammaproteobacteria; order Cellvibrionales; family Halieaceae; species gamma proteobacterium HIMB55. The sequence goes on from AGIF02000001.1 coordinate 1,138,714, forward strand.
CGGTTCATAGTGGACGGTAGCTCCAGCGGCCTCGCAGAAGCGTGACCAGAAAGCCGCTGTTTTGGTGGGGGGCCAAGCCTTCTCCGATTTTTGGGTGGCCGTTATTGTGCAGGAACGTTTCGCGCGAGTGACGCCAACGTAAAAGAGACGGATAAGTTCCTGCTGCTCTTGCGCCTTGTTCAAATACCTAAGGTAATCGTAAACCGAACCCTCTCTTTCCAACTGCGGTTTTGCCGCAATCATCAAGCCTTTGTTTCCGTCTCGGTACCACCTCAGTAGCGGCGAGTCGCCCGAACGCCCCACCCTAGCCGCACCCACGATGAAAACATGATCAAACTCGAGCCCCTTGCTCTTGTGTAGAGTCATCAACTCCACGGATGCAGTTGCGGACTCAGCTTTGGAATAACCCTTATCAAACCAATCATTTAGCGCAGATATATCCAGCCGATTTGTCGATACTTCTTGCTGCCGAATCTGATCAAAAAGTGCTTCAGTGTCGAGCACCTCTGAAGTGGGATAGGCCGTATTGCCCCCAACTCTCGCCCAGGTTTGCTGAATCCAAGCTGTCAAATCGAGTCGGTCTCGCTTGGATTCGGCCCACGCGAGCGCAGCGCAAGCATGGCGAAGCCGTGCACAACCGTCAGCTGACACCGATGTTCGTCCACTTTTGATGAGCTCTGCGAGATTCGAAACCGATTGTTCGCTTAAGAGAGGCGCAATGAAACCTATGTCTTTAAAGGTCACTCCCACCATGGGTGCTCTGAAAAGTGCGAGCATTGCGATTGTGTCCGCGGGGTTCGCTAGCCAACGCACCAACGACATCAGGTCCGCTACTGCCGAGCGCTGGTTATACGGTGTTAAATCCGACCCTACAACGTCGATTCCTGCTTGTGCGAGCGCAAGGCTCGTTGGCGTGATCGCAGCCCGACTTCTGCCAAGCACGGCGATAGTGCTACCTGGTTGATTTGCTTGTATTTGGACGATTTTTTCAGCGACAAACGTGGCTTCACGATGCACATCGTCGGGGAAGACATTTATTGCGACGGATTGACCCTCTACGGCAGGATTAACCGCCTCCGCCTTGGTCAACGGAACAACACCCAGACGAGAATCGCCATTCGCAGGAATCAAAGCCCCAAACTGCTGGTTCACCCAGGAAATAACATTTGCCTGCGTTCTAAAGTTCTGCGTTAAGGCCCGAGATTTGAGTGCAACTCCGGCAATGCCCTCACTCTGAGCTTTTAAAAATAATCCCACGTCTGCGTAGCGAAAGCCGTAGATACTTTGCATTGCATCTCCGACGATAAACAACGTCCGAGGCGATTGGGGGTTTACAAAGTTGTACTCCGACCAGCCGCGACATAGCTTCTCCAGCAGTTGGAACTGCGTAAGCGAAGTATCTTGAAATTCATCAACAAGAATATGCTGAATCTGATAGTCCAAGCGCAGCGCTAAGTCAGTCGGTTCACTGTCATCACCCAAGGCGAGATCAGCAGCCATGGCCATATGCGTGTGGTCAACCATACCGCGAGACTGAAAAACAGCCAGCAACTGCGCCGCGAGAACCGGTAGAACGCGAGACAGTCGTAACACCCCTTCCCATTCTTCCGAAGCGAGACTCAACGTCGGCAGCGCCGCAATTTCCTTGAGAATATCAACGCGCTCGGGGTGATCTCCGATCTCCGCAATGCGATCAATCAGCTGCTGCTTAATCTCCGTGTCCAGTTTCGCTCTGAAGCCCCAATTTTTGTTGAAGCTTTTGCGAGGAGTACCCTCCTTTACCAGTACAAAGTTAACAAACCATTTCCAGTGGTCTAGCGAAGACAGCTCGCTACTCAACTGAAGTGAATCACCTTCGAAGGTATTCGCCTTCGCTTCTTCAACTGACCCATCTGCAACCGATGATTGCAACCGATGTTTCGCCTGATTAGCCGCCTCCATAACATCAGATAGCCACTCTTGAGGAAGCTGATCTTGAGCCTGAGCAAGACGGTCAGAAACAATGCGCTCTAGTGTTTCAAGCGCAAGCTCCGCCGCGGCTTCGGGATTTTCGTGCTGCCCAAGTGCTGACAACCAATCACCCCGCTGGGCCAAGAGTGAGATCAGTAATTCACTGCAACGCTGCCAGTTGTTCTCCATTAGGAGTAAGAGCTCCCGAAGCGCTTCACCACGTTTAGAGTTTTCGGGCATCAAACCGTAAAGATCATCAACTGCCTCTGCATAGAGTCTAGATGCATCCTCTGCGATCAGTGCGCCACCGCCCAAGCCACTGGTAACGGGCATTGAGCGATTCAATTGGGCAGATAAACCATCAATCGTTCTGATATTCAGCTTTTCAGCGTTTAGCGACCAACCCATTGTCTCAGCATGCTTGAGTGCACCTTGCGCCAACTCAAGACTCAAGGCCTCATGCTCAGATGTTGCAGTTATCCCCCGAGAAGCTTGCTCAAGCGTTGCGAGAACACGACTGCGCATTTCTGCTGCCGCTTTTCGGGTAAACGTGATCGCGAGAATCTGCTCGGGTCTCTCAACACGAGATAACAGCGCAAGTATGCGTTGAGTCAGAAGACTGGTTTTTCCTGATCCAGCAGGCGCCGTTACACAGAAGCTCTGGTCCACCGACAGTACGTCTTTGCGAATCGCTTGATCAGTCATTAGCTGTCTCATCCGCATCTTCGCCATCATCGCCACTGTCCTGCACTTTTGCGCGGCAAACTGCAGCGTAATCACAATAGCGGCAGGCCTTGGCTGACGGCGTTGCGACCGCGCTGCCACGGATAAAGTCAGCCACTAGACGGTCAAGCTCATCTCTCCACTGGCGCTTTAGTTCCGCCCAGGTCAGTCCAGCTTTTTCATCCATCTCTTTTTGAGCGGCTGCATCGCTTCTGACCCCCATAGCTGCACCGATAGGCCGGTAACCGGCCTTGTCACCCGTTACCGATGCGACGGCCACCGCTACAACATCATCTATCACTTCGCTGTAACACGGCAATTGAGGGGCCTTGATCGGCGTCCGAGTCCAATCGCCCAAGCTATTGCCCGCTTTGGACTTGTAATCGATGATCACCCGTCCTCCGTCGGGAAGCTGATCTACGCGATCGACCTTAAAAGACAAGGACATCCCGTGCATCTCCCACTCATGCGACACCTCGCGAGCAATGACTTCGAATGGGATGGTTCTTTTTGACTCAATCTCTATCCACCGAAGGACGGCGCTCTTTAGTCTATTGCGCTCGAGATCAATTATCTCAAGTCCAACCCGATCACGAGTTTGTGACTTTATGGATGACAATGCCTTGTCGACTGAGTTAGTCACAATCGTAGCTTGTTGGTGTGCTGCTGCTAGCGACAAGTGTTCAGAACTACTCAGCGCTTCAAAGGTGTGAAACAGTGCTGCGTGCAACAATGCACCCCGCTCACCAGCTGACAATCCAATTTGCCCCTCGCGGAGCGCAGAGACACCCAACCGGTGTTTTAAATGCGCCTTTAGCGGGCAAAGAGCTTGGTCCTCGAGAAGGCCAACCCCGCCTTTCTGGGCGAGCGGTGTAATTGCTTCACAACCGGTGTCATCCAGTAACTCCTCCAACGGCAGACTTACTTCATTCGAATACTGCGATCTATCAGTCATTATCTGGCGTGGCTCAGCACAAAAACGGCTGGGAAGCGTCTCCAAGCCATCCACAACCATAGAAAATGATAGGGTTACAGCAGCTTGTTCGTTTAAACGTCCTAACAGGTTTCTGCTAATTAACTCAGTTTCCTGTTCGAACACGGAACGTATGTTGTAGTCCCGACAAATTTGCCAAGGAATCAAGCTTAGGTGCTGTAGCGTACCTGGTAACGCCTGTGAAACGGCGCCAACCACCCTCACCGAGTCGAAAGGCAAGCCAAAGGTATCCCGTAGAAACATGACCTGCAGCGATGAGGATTCCGTTTGAGGCTGAAAAATGCGTTGCACGAGTGCGTAATTCAGTTTTTCAACAAATCTCACAAACGGAAAAGTCTCGTTATCCAGAGGATTAACTGCTATGGATTCAAGGACATCAGCAAACTGCTCGTATTGCTGATACTCAACTGAATCGAGAGCTGCGGCACCTGGCCACCCGGTTTTACTCAAGAACTCAGAGAGCAACTCACACCATCTCGAGGATGACTGCTTAGATGCCACCACTCTCTCGATACGGATCCAGTTTAGCGCCTCACTAAGGCCCGAGTTCGGTGCGATGAGATTCAGCTGCGAGAGCACCTTTGGCAGGGAAAACTGCTTTTCCTCGCTCGCAAAAAGCGCGCGGATGAGCGTTGCCTTATCGGCTTGGTTGCTCCAGTAAAAAAAAGGCGAGCGAATTAAGGCAAGAATGTCCTCGCGTGAAACACTCCCAATGAGTAGGCGAAGCAGAAGTAAGAAATCCCGGTACATCGGCGTTTTGGAGAGCTCTATACCTCGACTGAAGTTCACAGGAAGCTGAGTAAAGGACTGTCCATCCACAGCAAACTGTTGTCGCAGATACTGCTCTAGCTCAGCCCTGTCTTGCTGATAGTCGGTCAAGATAATGACCGCCGAAAGCCCCGCATCGTAAGCCGACTTTCCCCAGCGCGCTGCAGCTATTAGTTCATCCGATCGGGTTTCAAACGCATGGGTCTCTAATTGTTCGTCGAGCGCTTTGGAGTGATGCCATGTGCATTTTTCGAAATGCTGATGTAGAGCCTCTGAAAGCGCAGGCCCCGGTGCCTCCTCGGATAAAAAAAGCACCTCTGAAACCTTGTACGCAGAGTCTTTCGCGATGATTTCGTAGGTGTCCTCCAGCAGTAACCAGCGCTCACGAACGAGCCTCGCATCAAAAACATCGAGCCAAGCTAAAAAGTTTTTAGTATCGATTTCAGACTGAAAAAGCCTGCGATTTCTCTCGTAAGCCATTGAGGCGCAGTGGGTTTTGAGTGCAACACGACATCGAGCAGCCAATTGCGCTGCTGACTCCGATTGGAGAAGGCTAAAAGATCGTTCTGTAGCCGTATGATCCTCGATAACGCGACGCCAAAGCTCACTCGCCTCCGCAGTTGAGAGCATCCTGCGCGGATTCTCGCTCACCTCTTCAATCTGAGACCAGGTTTCGATCAACCAGGACTCAATCGAGAGTATTGCCGGTTTTTCGATGACCTCTGACTGGCGAATCGATACCTGTTGTATGAGGTGCCGTGCCAAGCGCTGTGTCGCCGTAATCACAACACCACCGCGTTGCAACGTCGCAAGGATAGTATCGATCGAGGGAAGACTGTTTACAGCAGGTAGCGTCATATCGCACTTATACAGCAAGGCGTGAGCCGAATAAATTCACATTAACGGTGATGATCGTCATGACTCTTGAAAGGGTACAGGGTATCCTCCGCCCTCTTTTAAAAAAACAATCCAAGTCATGACGCAATCATCGGTACACAACGTTAACGTAGCATCACAAACAACGCTCATTGCACCCAATGCGCTGAGAGCGTCGGTTCCTGTGGATGATGCCACTTTTGATTTTGTGAGCAGCTCACGGGCAACCATCAGCAATATTCTCGATCGCAAAGACCATCGCCTTATCGTTGTGGTAGGTCCGTGCTCTATCCACGACCGTGATGCGGCCATGGAGTATGCAAATCGTCTAAAGGCTTTAGCTCAGGAGTTGAATGACTCGCTATACATCGTTATGCGGGTTTACTTTGAAAAACCGCGCACAACAACGGGCTGGAAGGGCCTTATCAACGACCCCCACCTCGACGACTCTTTTGATATCGAAGAGGGTTTGAAGATCGGCAGAACACTGCTTCGCGATCTATTGGCAATGGGTCTGCCAACAGCTACCGAGGCACTTGACCCTATCACGCCTCAATATTTGCAGGACTTGATTTGCTGGTCAGCTATTGGTGCCAGAACGACAGAGTCGCAGACACACCGTGAAATGGCGAGTGGACTCTCCTCCGCCGTTGGTTTCAAAAACGGTACAGACGGGAGCCTAGATGTCGCCATCAACGCATTGAAGTCTGTTCAGCACCCACACCGCTTTCTCGGTCTCAATTCTGAGGGTGTCGTTTCGGTATTTGAAACTAAGGGTAATCCTTATGGCCATGTAGTACTTCGTGGCGGCAGTAACGGACCCAATTACGACAGCGTAAATATTGCGATGTGCGAGAGCGCACTAGAAGCTGCAGGTTTGCCAGCCAATATCATGGTGGATTGCAGCCACGCAAACTCAAGTAAAGACCACAACGTCCAGCCCTTGGTTGCTCGAGACGTTGCAAACCAAGTCGTGAAAGGCAACAAGTCCATTGCGGGTTTGATGCTTGAAAGCCATCTACATGCAGGACGGCAGAACATTCCTGAGAATCTTGCCGAGCTAGACTACGGGGTGTCCGTTACCGACGCCTGTATCGATTGGGTGACAACGGAAATGACGCTGCGGGAGATTGCTGACACCGTCCGTGAAGCACTGCGCTTACGCATTACCTAAATGCCTGAAAAGTAAAAGCTTACGGAGTTGCTACCGTCCGAGTTGAGTGCACGGGCAAGCCGTGCACCCATTTAGCAGGCGGTAAAGAAACGTCTTAATAAAACGCGTTGCTGCGGTCGGTGTGGTCGGTCATATCACGCACGCCTGCCAGCTCAGGTATCTGCTCGATAAGCGTTTTTTCAACACCATCCTTGAGCGTAATGCTTACAGCGCTACAGCCCTGACAGCCGCCACCGAACTGAAGGATAGCAAACTGATCGTCTGTGACCTCGACCAACGACACGTCACCACCATGCGCGGCTAACGATGGATTAACCTCGTTATACAGAACGTAGTTGATTCGGTCTTCAATGGAGCTATCTGCATCCACGCGTGGCATTTTTGCGTTGGGTGCCTTGATCGTAAGCTGGCCGCCCATCCGGTCTTTCGCGTAATCAACCACCGCATCCTCGAGGAATGGAATGCTGCGCTCCTCGATCCATGCACTAAACAGATCGTAGTCCTGTGAAACGTCGCTTTCTTGCATGTCACCTTCACGACAGTAGGCAATACATGTTTCCGCACGGGGAGTGCCAGGGTTGTTAATGAAAACTCTTACACCAAGCGCATCGGACTGCTTATCAAGCAGCTCTTTCAGATACTCCCGCGCTGATTCGGTTATTGTCACCATAGTTGTCTCCCCTTTTGGACACTGCAAGATTACCAGAAGCGCGGCGTTTTGTAGCAATGACTTGCAATTGTTAAATCACCAAATAGAATAAACATATTCCTAATGGAGATATCGCATGGGCAGCAAATCGTTACGCATCATTCAGAGCACACTGGCGGCGGCGATTGGCGTTCAGAGTAAAAAAAATCGCGAACGCGACTTTCAAGAAGGCAATGCCGGCACGTTTATCGCCGCCGGCATCATTTTTACCGCCCTATTTATTGCGACGGTAATGACGGTGGTACAGCTAGTAACCGCCTAGGCAGGTAAGCCAGACAACCACTGCACGACCGCAAGTACGACAACCGACACCACAACAACGGCAACAATCGCGTCAGCTGTGCTGTCATCCATATTACTTTTAGCCATCATATCCCCCTAACGACTGATTAAATCCTGTTGAGATGCGGCGCTTTACAGCGCCGTTTCTAGTTCGGGTAGAGCTGAGAACAAGTCCGCAACAAGACCATAATCCGCAACCTGGAAAATCGGCGCGTCTTCATCCTTGTTAATAGCAACGATTACTTTACTGTCCTTCATACCCGCGAGGTGCTGAATTGCTCCGGAAATACCGACTGCAATGTACAGATCCGGTGCGACAATCTTACCCGTTTGGCCTACCTGATAGTCGTTAGGAACGAAACCTGCGTCAACTGCAGCGCGTGAGGCACCAATAGCAGCGTTCAGTTTGTCGGCAATCCCCTCAAGCATTGAGAAGTTGTCGCCGTTCTGCATACCACGACCGCCAGAGATGACGACGGAAGCTGAAGTAAGTTCTGGACGATCTGAAACTGCCACCTCTTCGCCAATGAAACTTGAGACGCCCGCATCATGTGCACCGTCAACTGCTTGCACCGACGCACTTCCGCCCTCTGCAGGGACCGCATCAAACGCAGTTGTTCGCACAGTAATGACCTTCTTACTGTCTGAGCTTTTAACCGTAGCAATAACGTTACCGGCGTAGATAGGACGCTCGAACGTGTCCGCGTCGATAACTGCGGTGATGTCTGAGATCTGTGCAACGTCAAGAAGCGCCGCAACACGAGGCATCACGTTCTTGCCGTTTGCAGTGGCTGCCGACATCACGCAATCGTAGCCTGATGCCGCATCGGCCACTGCAAGACTTACGTTTTCAGCAAGCTGGTGTTCGTAGGCTACGTTATCCGCACAAAGTACAGTACCGACGCCAGCGACCGACGCCGCCGCGTTCGCCGCGCCTTCACAGCCGCTTCCAACAACAAGAATATCGACATCGCCACCGAGCTGTTGCGCAGCTGCAACCGCGTTCAGCGTCGCCGCCTTGAGTGTTTGGTTATCGTGTTCAGCAACAATTAATGTCTTCATTAGATCACCTTTGCTTCGTTCTTGAGCTTATCTACCAACTGCTCTACTGATTCAACTTTGATACCTGCCGAGCGCTCTGCCGGTGGCTTAACGCCAAGAAGCGCAACGTGAGATTGAATATCAACCCCCAGATCTGCCGGAGACATGGTCTCGAGAGGCTTTTTCTTCGCCTTCATGATGTTAGGCAGCGATGCATAGCGTGGCTCGTTCAAGCGAAGGTCAGTCGTTACGACGGCAGGCATCTTCAACTCAACCGTTTGAAGGCCCCCATCGATCTCACGAGTCACTTGGACTGTTCCGTCACCGATGTTCACCTCGGAAGCGAAAGTCCCCTGCCCCATGCCAGTCAATGCTGCGAGCATCTGACCAGTTTGGTTGTTATCGCCATCGATCGACTGCTTGCCCAGAATAACGAGATCTGGAGACTCAGCAGCAACGACACCCTTAAGCAACTTCGCGACTTCCAGTGGCTCTGGACGACCATCGGCCTCCACATGAATTCCGCGATCTGCACCAAGTGCCAAAGCCGTACGGATTTGTTCCTGGCAGCTCTTGTCACCGATAGAAGCAACAACAACTTCAGACGCTGTGCCCGCTTCTTTGAGGCGAACCGCTTCCTCTACCGCGATTTCACAGAATGGGTTGATCGCCATTTTTACATTGTTCAGCTCTACATCAGAGCCGTCTGCCTTGGCGCGAACCTTGACGTTGTAATCAACAACGCGCTTCACTGCGACGAGTACTTTCATAGCATCTCCACTGAAAGTTAACGTGTGTAAATTTCTTAATGATCAATGATCAAATTATTGCTCGCGTTACTACATTTGCGAGGCGCGATACTTTAACATACTGAAAGTTCAAAAAAGCGATTGTCGACGCATATTTTATGTAGATACGGCCTATTGCGACTGTTAATTGGAGGTAAGTCGTGGAACGCGAATCAATGGAGTTCGATGTGGTAGTAGTGGGTGCAGGTCCTGCGGGACTTTCAGCGGCTATTAAGCTTGGTCAGTTAGCGCAAGAGCAGGAGCAGGAAGTCAGCATCTGCGTCGTAGAAAAAGGCTCTGAGGTGGGTGCTCATATTCTCTCAGGGGCCGTTTTTGAGACCTCTGCGCTCGATGAGTTACTCCCAGATTGGCGCTCGATGGGCTCGCCACTGGCCACTGAGGTAAAGGAAGACGTCTTCTATTACTACACGTCTGGCAAGTCAGCATTCCAGATCCCCAATCTTTTCTTGCCAGCTCCTGTTCACAACGACGGCAACTATATTGTCTCTATGGGTAATGTCTGCCGCTGGCTAGCAGAGCAGGCGGAGAATATGGGCATCGAGGTCTATCCAGGATTCGCAGCTGCCGAGGTTCTTTTCAATGACGATGGTTCTGTCAAAGGCGTTGCCACAGGTGATATGGGCATCAGTGCAGAGGGCGAGCAGAAGGACTCTTATATGCCCGGTATGGAGCTACACGCCAAGTACACGCTCTTTGCGGAAGGCTGTCGTGGTCACCTCGGTAAACAGCTCATCTCGCATTTCGGTCTCGACGAAGGTAAAGACCCTCAACACTACGGGATTGGTATTAAAGAGGTTTGGCAAATCAAACCTGAACTTCACGAGGAAGGCAAAGTCATCCATGGACTGGGCTGGCCTCTCGCAGAGAGCGGCTCGTCTGGCGGTGCATTCATGTATCACGCAGAGAACAACGAGGTTTACTTGGGCCTCATTACCGATCTCAACTACTCCAACCCACATGTGAGTCCTTTTGAGGAATTCCAACGTTGGAAAACCCACCCAAAGACAGCTAAGTACCTTGAGGGTGCAGAGCGCCTCGCATACGGTGCTCGAGCACTGGCGAAAGGTGGTCTCAATTCGCTGCCTAAGATGAATTTCCCAGGTGGTCTCATCATTGGATGCGATGCGGGCACATTGAATGCCGTCAAAATCAAGGGTAATCACACCGCGATGAAGAGCGGTATCTTAGCGGCCGAGGAAGTCGCTGCAGCACTGATGTCTGAGAGCCCTGCAGCTGATCTCGTCAACTTCGAGGCGCGCGTCAGCGCCTCGTGGCTTGGTAAGGAGCTTAAGTCGAGCCGGAACTTTGCCGGCTACATGCACACATTTGGCGCACTACTTGGTTCCGCCGCTGTCTGGTTCGATCAAACCATCATGCGCGGCAATATGCCTTTTACGCTGCGTGACAAAACGCCTGATCATGCCTGTCTCAAGCCTGCGGCGCAGTCTAAAAAGATTGACTATCCGAAGCCTGATAACGTGCTCACCTTCGACCGTCTATCTTCCGTGTTTCTGTCGAATACGAACCATGAAGAGGACCAGCCCTGCCACCTGCAGCTGATGGATACCTCGATTCCGATTCAGGTCAACTTGCCTACATACGATGAACCCGCACAGCGTTATTGCCCAGCCGGCGTTTATGAGGTGATTACTGATGGCGATGAGCCAAGGTTTCAGATAAATGCGCAGAACTGTGTTCACTGCAAAACCTGTGACATTAAAGATCCGTCGCAAAACATTCGTTGGGTGACACCAGAGGGACTAGGCGGTCCTAACTACCCCAACATGTGACGGCAGCGCGTTTAAATTCCCTGCTCGGCTAGTGAGTAGCCAGCAGGGAAAAACGCTCTCCCCCACTGAATACATTCCCGTCTTCATCAGCTAGTTCCACCAGACGATACCAAGCCGCTCTCGTAAAGAGCGCACTCAGACCGTTCGGAAGATTTACGTAAGACGCACCCGCAGCCCGACCCTCGGGCTGCAGACCCGTTTCGGCATCAAGTTGAAAAATACCGCCTGTGTTGAGCACAAGTGCCAGTACCTGCCCCTCCTCAGCGATCATCGGCGCGGCGTCGACTACCATGAGCGGATGTAGCGCGACGTCCACTTCTACTTTCTCAACAGGCGTTACGAGGTAGTAGCCACCGTCTCCCTCACGGCGCAGCAATCCCGCAAACAGACTTACCAACTCTTGTCGCTTGATTTCCGAGCCCTCATGAAACCAGCGGCCATCACGATCGATTGAAATATCGACGAAGCCACAATTAGTAGGATTCCACTTGTCCAGTGGATACGGCGGGCGGCCATTGACGCTACCCGCAAATGTTGGGGTGCCCTCTGACGCCCCAGAAGCTTCTGAGGCGTTTTGAATCAATCGGGCGTAGGCATCATCCGTCATTCGTTCAAGTCCAAGACCTGGCGCTAGCGAACAATGACGGTACCGCGACGGCGAAGATCTGCAAGGAACTCAGTGAACAACAGGTCCCCCTGAACTTGCTGAACCTCGTCGACTAACGCTTGCCTTTCTGAAGTAAGGAGTGTGTCCGCGCTTCCAGCTGTGACCCTCGCAAGCTGAACAAGGGCGTACCCCCCCGAAGTCACACCGATGGCACTCACTGAATTTGTATCACTGGCTTGTTTTGCGAACGCCGCCTGCAACACCTCAGGCGGTAAAAGTGTGTTCTGGCGTGTGGCTGCCAACTCAACGCGCCACTCTAGGTCTTTGTCTTCAGCGATGCTTTCCAATGATTCGCCGGCAGCAAGCGCAGCGTTTACATCCGCCACAAGCCCTTCAAGCTCCGCCTCACGGGCCTGACGCTCGAGCGTTGCCATGATCTCACCCCGCACCTCCTGTAAGGGCTTAGACCCCTCTGGAAGACGCTCGTTCACACGCAGCGCAACGAATCGGCTGCCACTCAGTTCGATGACGTCACTGTTGTTATCCTCGATGAATACATCATCAGCAAAGGCCGCCTCACGTAAAGCGACCTCGTCAAAAATACCCTCACCCGCATCGCGAGAAAACGGCGATGATTTAGTGATAGCTACGCCCAGATCGGCAGCGGCACTCTCCAAATCGTCCGCCGTGAATACCGCGTCCCGCAGATTGTCGACGGCTAAAAGGAGGTCGCGCTGTGATTGAGCACTGCGAAGGTTGTCCTCTATCTCTGCCCTAAGCACCTCGTCTGATACTTGAGCCGCAGCTGTGCGCTGTTTTAGCAAAATAAAGTGGGTACCTGCGTCCGTCTCTACCGCATCGGAAACCTGCCCAATTGCGAGAGCGTCGATGGCATCCTCCATCGCGTCCGGGAACACAGAACCATCGGTGTATCCGAGATCACCACCTAATGATGCCGAGCCAATATCGTCAGACAGCTCTTGAGCAATCGCCGCGAAGTCTTCCCCGCTCGACAGACGAGCGCTAACGGCCTCTATTCTCGTTTGATACCCAGCAGCGTCCTCGTCGTCCATTTGAGTAATCAGAATATGTGCCACCTCAGACTCTGCCTTAGATTCGTACTCAGCCAATGCGTCTGCTAATTGCGCTACCACTTCTGCTGGGTCTACCGGTTGCGTGTACAGCTCAGGTGTCAGCATGATGTAGCTGGCAATAACGCGCTCGGGCTGCGCAAATTGCGCAATATTCGAATCGTAGTATGCGCTTATCGCATCATCAGAGGTCGCACCCTCAACAGCAAGCGTCGTATCGTCGACCACCAAATACCGCACATCCCTGCGCTCTGCCGCGACGTTTATAGAGGCCTGCGTTTCCATAGGCGTGACGAAAGCAGCTTCGCTTACGAAAGATTGAAGTTTTTGAAGGCGATCAAGATTTTCCTGATCAGCTCTGTACTGGCTGTTTGTGAGACCATTCGATCGCAGTATGTCCCGATAATATTCAGCGGAGAAACCACCGTCCAACTGAAACGCAGGATTGCCCGTGATGGCACGACCAACCGCTTTTGGGGAAGACGCTATCTCCAAAGAGGCTGCGTAATCAGACAATAACGCTTGCTCAATCAAACCATTGAGTACAGAGGGACGCAGTAAATCATCATCAAGAAACGAAGGGTCCAGTTGGTCGCCGTAGAGCTCACTTAGCTGCCTTCGTTGACGCTCAATCGCAAACTGAAGCTCATTAAGGGATATCTCTTCACCGTTTACTTCAGCCGCACCTGATTGCGATCCATTGAACGTCAAAGATTCGGCACCCGTCAGCACAAAACTCAAGACAATCAGACCGATGATTACCAAAATCCATGGGCTTCTCGCCCCCTCACGCATGCCTTGAAGCATTACCGTTTCCCTACTGTTTCGTTAATTTTTTAAGAGTTACCTGGCTTTCAGATACAAAAAGGGCGCCCTAAAGCGCCCTCACATCTTGGCCCCAGCCAAGATTTTACATCATTAGGAGTTGCACGCGTCTTTGAGTGCTTTTCCGGCTTTGAATCCAGGAGTGTTCGAAGCCGCAATCTTGATAGTTTCGCCGGTACGTGGGTTACGGCCATCGCGGGCTGCACGTGGCTTGACAGAAAACGTACCGAATCCGACAAGAGAAACACTGCCACCTTTGGCAAGCTCAGCAGTAATAGCTGCAACTGCCGCATCAAGAGCACGGCCAGCGGCTGCTTTAGGAAGATCTGCTTCAGATGCCATAGCATCAATTAATTCATTTTTATTCACGATAGTTCCTCGTTAAATTGCTTTAGGAAATGCTTAAAACGCACACTGAGCCTACCTTTGCGCCATCTGACGGTCAATCAACAAACGTAAATTTTTCAGGTTTTTTTCGTTTAATCGGACTGAAAACGCGTTAGTGAGACATAGACGGCTTGTCACCCGCGTCTTCCTCTCCCGCCGACGTCAATTTAGCGTCGCTTTGGCCTGCTAAATACGCCTCATCCGATAACGGAGTCGGTGATGACTCAAGCGCGATTTCCAGTACCTCATCAATCCATTTAACAGGCTTGATCTCTAAGTTGTCCTTTATCTTATCGGGGACCTCCGCGAGATCGCGCTCATTTTCATGAGGAATAATGACGGTCTTGATCCCGCCACGACGTGCCGCGAGCAACTTCTCCTTCAATCCGCCAATGGCTAGAACCTCTCCACGCAATGTGATCTCACCGGTCATGGCCACATCCGCGCGAACAGGTATCCCTGTGGCGACACTGACAAGCGCTGTGCACATACCGATTCCGGCACTCGGACCGTCCTTGGGGGTCGCTCCCTCGGGGACGTGAATGTGAAGATCGTGACTGTCATGGTATTTCGCTGGAATCCCCAAACCTTGAGAACGCGATCGTACAACAGTCATTGCAGCCTGAATGGACTCCATCATCACATCACCGAGACTTCCAGTTCGAACATGACGCCCTTTACCACTCACAGAAGCAGCTTCGATAGTCAGCAGCTCACCGCCCACTGAAGTCCATGCTAGGCCCGTCACTTCGCCGACCTGATTCGCCTCATCCGCAACCCCGAACGTGAACTTCCGCACCCCAAGAAGTGATTCGAGGTTTTCAGAGTTAACCTCCGCACCTGCCTTCCACTCATCAAGCGCGATCTTTTTGACAACCTTCCTGCAGACTTTAGCCAACTCACGCTCCATTGCTCGCACACCGGCCTCACGGGTGTAGTAACGCACGATATCGAGAATGGCATCATCCGCGACTGTTATTTCATCCGCCTTGAGGCCATTAACCTTAACTTGCTTTGGCAAGAGGTATTTGCGCGCAATGCTCAGCTTTTCATCCTCGGTGTAACCAGGGATGCGAATAACCTCCATACGATCCAGTAGCGGACCCGGGATATTCATGGTGTTCGACGTACACACAAACATGACATCCGATAGGTCATAGTCGACTTCTAGGTAGTGGTCATTGAATGCATGATTCTGCTCGGGGTCTAGCACCTCCAACATGGCTGATGCTGGGTCACCTCGATGATCCATGCCCATCTTATCGATTTCGTCGAGCAGAAATAGCGGGTTCTTAACCCCCACTTTGACCATTTTTTGGATCAACTTACCGGGCATTGAGCCGATATAAGTCCTTCGATGTCCGCGGATTTCCGCCTCATCACGAACACCCCCGAGTGCCATTCGAACGAACTTTCGATTGGTAGACTTGGCTATAGACTCGCCCAACGAGGTCTTACCGACACCTGGAGGTCCAACTAGACAGAGAACAGGACCCTTCAACTTACGTACTCTTTTCTGGACTGCTAAATACTCGAGAATCCGGTCCTTGACCTCTTCAAGCCCATAATGATCCTGATCCAATATCGATTGTGCTCGCTTAATATCGTGCTTTATCTTGCTGCGTTTTGCCCAGGGGAGACCAACCAACCAATCGATGTAGCCTCGCACCACAGAAGCTTCTGCAGACATTGGAGACATCATTTTGAGTTTGTTCAGTTCAGCATTTGCCTTTTCGCTGGCCTCATCTGACATCTTGGCTTCCACAATCTTGTTCTGAAGCTCATCAATCTCGTTTGGTGCGTCATCCATCTCGCCAAGTTCTTTCTGAATGGCCTTCATTTGCTCATTCAGGTAGTACTCGCGCTGACTTTTCTCCATCTGTTTCTTAACGCGACCACGGATCTTTTTCTCAACCTGAAAGAGATCGATTTCTGAATCCATTAAGCCCATGAGATGGTCAATTCGACTTTTAACCGATGCCATTTCGAGGATGTTTTGCTTTTCCTCAAGATCCACTGACATATGCGCAGCGATGGTGTCAGCCAAACGGCCCGGGTCATCTATACCCGAAAGTGATGTGAGCACTTCATTGGGCACCTTCTTACTGACATTTACATATTTTTCGAAGTGCGCGACGGTCTCTCTGATGGTGCCGTCAACCTCTTCATCGGCTAGCTCATCGCACTCCAACTGACGAACGGTTGCTAGCGAAAAATCCTCTCCGCTATCAATGGCTTCAACGACAGCCCGCTCGCCACCCTCGACGAGCACCTTGATAGTGCCATCGGGTAGTTTCAAAAGCTGAAGAATCGTCGATACCGTGCCGACTTGATAAAGGTCATCTACACCCGGGTTGTCATCACCGGCTTCTCGCTGAGCCACAAGCAACACTTGCTTTGAGCCTGCCATCGAATGCTCCAGTGCTTCGATCGAGCGCTCTCTACCCACAAAAAGCGGCAAAACCATGTGGGGGTACACGACAACGTCGCGTAACGGCAAAAGGGGTAATTGCAAAGGCGTGTTATCGCTCATGATCATCTCCATAGTCACAAGTAAGAGATGGGGGGATGGTTAAGAAACTCAACCCCCTCTTTTAATTAATGCGAAATTAATTCTAAGTTTGTGGATCAAAACCCGATCTGGATCGCTGTTAAGCAACTACAGGGGGCCTAACGGCCCTCAGATGCTTACGCGTCTTGGGCAGCGACCGACTCGTCAGGCGTTTCGTAAACAAGCAATGGCTCGGAGTCACCATTGATGACGGACTCATCCACTACTACTTTTGCCACGCCCGTTTGAGACGGAATGTTATACATAGACTCGAGTAAGACATTCTCCAAGATGGAGCGTAGGCCTCTTGCACCCGTCTTTCGTTCCATGGCTTTCGCAGCTACGGCGCGCAGACCATCCTCACGGAAATCAATCTCGACGCCTTCCATGTCGAACATCTTGTGGTACTGCTTGGTGAGTGCATTTTTAGGCTCAGTAAGAATTTGCACCAAAGCATCGACGTCTAGCTCTTCAAGGGTAGCGATCATGGGTAATCGCCCAACAAACTCAGGTATTAACCCGTACTGCACCAGATCTTCTGCTTCGAGATCTACGAGGCTCTCAGCGAAGTCCTTCTTATCGGCCAGTGCCTTAACGTCGGCAGAGAAACCAATACCGCCCTTATCCGATCGGTTCTGAATAACTTTGTCGAGCCCGGCAAAGGCACCACCACAAATGAACAAAATGTTGCTTGTGTCGACCTGCAGGAACTCCTGTTGCGGATGCTTACGGCCACCTTGTGGTGGCACCGAGGCAATGGTGCCCTCGATGAGCTTAAGCAGCGCCTGCTGCACGCCCTCTCCCGATACGTCACGGGTGATAGAGGGATTATCTGACTTGCGAGAAATCTTATCGATTTCGTCAATGTAGACGATGCCCATTTGGGCCTTTTCCACATCGTAATCGCATTTCTGGAGCAGCTTCTGAATGATGTTCTCAACATCCTCGCCGACATATCCTGCTTCCGTCAGCGTGGTGGCGTCAGCGATGGTGAATGGAACATCTAACATCCGTGCCAAGGTCTCGGCGAGCAGCGTCTTGCCCGACCCTGTAGGCCCTACAAGTAAGATATTTGATTTGCCGAGCTCAACGTCGGAATTAGTGCCTTCTCCCGTACGCAGTCGCTTGTAGTGGTTGTACACAGCGACGGACAGAACGCGCTTGGCGCGGGACTGACCGATCACATACTGGTCGAGAATATCATTGATTTCGCGAGGTACTGGGAGCTTATCGGACGCTTCTGGAGCCGCTGTTTCCTGAATCTCCTCACGGATAATGTCATTGCAGAGATCTACGCACTCATCGCAAATAAATACGGATGGTCCCGCAATTAGCTTGCGAACCTCATTTTGACTTTTACCGCAAAAAGAGCAGTAAAGTAGTTTTCCGTCTTCGCTGGTGCTGTCACCCGTCATTCGTTCTAGCCCTGTACTCGTACTTCGTTATTACACAAAGATGATAGTTTTCTACGCCTAATGCAAGGCGACAGATCTAGTTTCCGGAAAAAGCGTTTAGCGAGCGCTAATCACCTGATCGACAAGCCCGTACTCAACGCTCTGCTCTGCGCTCATGAAACGATCGCGCTCGGTATCTTGCTCGATAACGTCCAGTGACTGTCCGGTGTGATCCGCCAGCAGGCGATTCAATCGCTCTCTGAGGAAGAGAATTTCCTTAGCCTGAATCTCAATATCCGTCGCCTGGCCCTGTGCACCGCCGCTAGGCTGGTGAATCATTGTCCGCGCATTTGGCAAGATCAGTCGCTTACCCTTGGTACCGCCGCTCAGCAAAAAAGCACCCATGGATGCTGCTTGGCCGAGACACATCGTGCTGACTTCGGGCTTGATAAACTGCATGGTGTCATAAATCGATAGACCTGCCGTTACCGAGCCACCAGGACTGTTGATATAGATATGGATGTCTTTATCAGGATTTTCAGATTCCAGAAATAGAAGCTGAGCCACAACGAGATTCGCCATTTGGTCTTCGATCGGACCAACAATAAATATGACGCGCTCTTTTAACAGGCGAGAGTAAATATCGAACGAACGTTCTCCGCGCGATGTCTGCTCGATGACCATTGGCACAAGCCCAAGTGCTTGTTCATTTCCGACGTCGAATCGTTGCGCCATGATCGGCTCCTTTTAATTCCTGTTGAGACTACTGCTGGCTCGCCTCACGAGCTCTCTGCAGTGCGTCCTGATAACCCGTTGCTTCCTCGGTGATGTTGGCACCTTCAAGAAGCTTTTCAACCACTGTGTCCTCAAGAACACGTGATTCGATACCCATCAACTGATCGTTGTCCTCGTAGTACCAATTTATAACCTCGGTAGGATCCTGGTACGTAGACGCAATGTCCTCGATCAGCTCACGCACTTTATTGGGTTCTGCACGCACGCCCAAGTCTTGAACGAGCTCACTCACCAATAAACCGAGCTTAACGCGCGTTTCGGCACGCTCGGTGAACATTTCATCAGGGAGAATACTCTTAAGATCCATCTCTGGACTTACAGCACCGCCAAATTGCTGGAACATCTGCCCACGCAGTGCGTCCGTTTCTTGCGCAATTAGGCTGGTTGGAATCTCGAGCGCTGGGTGTGCTTCGATGATGGCATCCATCACCTGCTGCTTGACGTGTCCGTCTACAGCAGCGTTGAGTTCACGTTCCATGTTCTTACGCACTTCTGCTCTGAAGCCATCTATATCATCGCCGTCGACGCCGTAAGCAGCAAATAACTCCGCGTTTAATTCCGCAGGCTCAAGCGTCTTAACTTCTTTAACGCTTACCTTGAACTCCACAGCTGCGCCCTTAAGTTCTTCGGAGTGGTAATCTTCAGGGAAGGTAAGCTCAAGTGTTCGCTCATCGCCCGCAGAGGCGCCAACAAGGCCATCTTCGAAACCGGGAATCATTCTGCCAGAGCCGAGCTCTAAAGCGGTGTCGTTACCAGTACCGCCCTCGAACGCCTCTCCATCTTTGAAGCCTTCAAAATCGATGGTGACGGTGTCACCCTCCTCTGCGGCTCGCTCGACAGCAGAAAGCTGCCCTTGCTGCTTCTGGAAGATTTCGATGATTTCGTCCACATCGGAATCAGCCACGTCACAAACCAACTTAGTGACAGCAAAATCCTTTACCTCATTGAGCGCAACCGTTGGGTAGATCTCGAAGGTCGCTACGTACTCGACATCTTGCCCACTCTCAAAGGTCTTGATCTCAATGCTTGGTTGGCCGGCTGGACGGAGATTCTCGCCCATAACCGCCTCTTGGAAAGATCGGTTGACCACGTCGCCAAGTACCTCTTGACGAACGCCAGCACCAAAGCGCTGCTTCATCACGCGCATGGGCACCTTGCCAGGACGGAAACCAGGCAAACGAACGTTTTTGGCCGCGTCTGCTAACTTCTTGTCAACCGCTGAATCCACATCGTCAGCAGGTACACCTACTGTAAGCTTACGTTCCAAACCCGATGTTGTTTCTACCGAGACACGCATCTTCGTCTCCTAACTCTATAACCTAATACAGCCTCGTTAAGAGGCGTCACTCAATAATGGAATATGGTGCGGAAGGAGAGACTCGAACTCTCACGTCGTAAGACACTGGAACCTAAATCCAGCGCGTCTACCAATTTCGCCACTTCCGCGTAATCGATCACTTTTTCAAGTGTTTCGGTGCATCCCGACCTAAGGGCGCGGATGGTGTCACATAAGATGGTTTGATTCAATGCGGTCCGGCAAAAAGCACGTGACACAGACCAAAAGTGCCAGCTTCGGTGATCTACATTGTGTGAGTCGGCCTATCTGACACGAGACCGGTTCCTAGATGCTCTTCAATTTTAGTCGCTGCAGCGAAATCAGCCTCGGAAAACTGCACCCCAATCCCGGCCTGACGATTACCTTGAGCGCCTTTTGGCGTAATCCACACCACCGTGCCGTTGATGGGGATTTTTTCAGGTTCGTCCATCAAGGCAAGTAAAATGAAAACCTCTTCTCCCAGCTCGTAGCGCTTATTGGTTGGCACAAATAGTCCGCCATTTCGAACAAACGGCATATACGCGGCATACAGGACTGCACGATCCTTGATCGTCAGTGACAAAATGCCTTGTCTGCTCTCTTCACTCACCGCATACCCCGGTTGAATACATTCGCTCCGTGTCGCTCCTATCGAGGAAAGATTGCTCAGGCAACTGTGACCCCCATCAAACTTAGACTCTGACGAACAGATTCCATATTGTTTTCCCTCGCGCCAGCCGTCAATACTCCGATCTCATAACAAACCACTTCCCGCGCCGGTGTTGCACCGTTTCGAATACGCTGAAGCAACGCGGCAACCATTCGATGAAGTGTGAGGAGTGTTACTCTCGCCTTCGGGTCTAGATTGGTCTCGCTGACTCGCTCCTCAATCGCTTGCGCTGTCGCCTCGACCGCATCGCTTAACTCGTGCTTCATCAGACACTCAGTCAGCTCTCTTCCACCCGATTTACCATTAAGCACGCGAGTCACACTGGATCGCACCTCGTTCTGCAAGTCGAGTGTGCCGTTGGCTGCGGCAACCAGCCAATTCTCAAGAAAGCGCGATGACTTCCCATCGAAAGATTCTGGGGAAACGCCACTTTGCGTGAGTGCACTATTGCACGTCGCTTCAGACAGCCTGGGCAATGTGCGGCTTTGACATCGCGACCTGATCGTTGCGGGCAACAGCCAAGGACGTCGACTAATTAACGTTATCAGCGTGTCGCCCTGCGGTTCCTCAAGCGTTTTCAGCAATGCATTGGCTGCAGCGGTGGTGAGTTTATCGGCCCCCTCAATCACCAGCACTTTCAGCGAACCATAACCAGCCGTTTTGGCGACAAAATCGCAGGCTGCCCGCACCTGATCCACGCCAATACTCTGCTTGCCATCTATCACCGATACCCAGCGAAAATCGCCGTGGGTGCCTGCTGCCAGCAATTCTTGCGTTTCTTCCTCGGAAGACTGGGAGGTCATCCACAACAAGCGATGCGCAAGCACTTCGCATACTTCGCTCAGGCCAAGACCAGAATCACTTGTCAGCAAAAGCGCGTGCGGTAGCCGCCCACTCTTGTACAATTGAATAAGCTCGGCCACCAGAGATTCGTGTTCAGGAAACAGAGTACTATTCATCAGTGCCCTCTATGAATAACTCGAGCGCCTCACGAATCGATGCCTGAACGTCCGGCACAGGTCTTGCCGCATCTATTACAACGAATCGCTCACTACTCTCTGCGCGCTCCAAATAACCCTGTCTGACGCGTTCAAAGAAGGCGATTTCCTCTGATTCAAATCTATCTAGCTCAGCGCGTTTTTGAGCGCGTTCAATACCGATCCTAGGATCCACGTCGAAAAGAAGTGTTAAGTCAGGGTGACGGTCTTTTTGAACCATCGCTTCAAGCACATTGATTGCGGCCAAATCAAAACCACGCCCATAGCCCTGATAAGCGTATGTGGCGTCGGTAAATCGATCACAGAGAACCCACTGCCCCTTGGCCAACGCGGGTTCGATAACTTCATGCAAGTGTTGTGCTCTCGCTGCAAACACCATTAGTAATTCCGCCTCAACAGACGGCGCGGTTCCGTCTTTTGCTAAAAGCAGTGATCGCAGCGATTCACTCAGCGGTGTACCACCCGGCTCTCTGGTTTGAACAAAAGGGATTCCGCGTGCAATGAGTAACTCGACAATGAATTCGCGACTGGTTGACTTACCGGCACCCTCGCCCCCTTCCAAGGTAATGAATTTGCCTTCAGAGCATGCTGCTGTCATTGACTCGGACTCGATCGATAATCTTTCTTGCGATTGAGCTGATAGCGTCTCACATTTTCCTCGTGTTCATCGAGCGTCGCGCTAAATGCATGACTACCATCGCCCTTCGCCACGAAGTATAGAGCATCTCCCGACTTAGGATGTGTCGCAGCACGCAATGCAGCACTGCCTGGCAGCGCGATGGGTGTCGGTGGCAACCCAAAGATGCGGTAGGTGTTGTAAGGATTGGACCCATCTCTCAAGTGGCGGCGCTTCAAATTTCCGTCAAAGCGTGTTCCCAACCCATAAATAACGGTAGGGTCGGTTTGCAAGCGCATTCCTTTTTGGAGTCTTCGGGTAAAGACACCCCCAATTTCACCTCGCTCAGAGGCTACACCTGTCTCCTTCTCGATAATTGAAGCAAGTATCAGCGCTTCATACGGGGAGTTCAGCGGCAACTCGCTAGCTCGGGAGCTCCAGGCGGCTTCCAGTTCCCGCTCCATTGCCTCTCTTGCGAGCTTTAAAACATCGAGATCAGTCATGCCTCGAGGAATTAGATAAGTCTCTGGCAGGAATAAGCCCTCAGGTGATGTGAACGGCTTGATTAGCTCGCCGACGCTAGAATCCTTGGCGTCAACAAGAGTGCGCGTAATCTGAGGATGCTGCCAAAGCTTCTCTAAGACCCACTGAAAGCGCACGCCCTCTGGGATCGTGAAACCGTATACAACAACGTCATTGTTGTTAAATCTGTTAAGAAGTTCCCGAACCGTCTCGGTAGGTCGAAGACGGTACTCTCCCGGCTTTACAACAAGTGTTTGTGGCTGCAGCGTTAGCGCAAGGCGCGAGGCCTGAGCTGACCGAATATAACCTTGCTGCTCCAGAGCCTGGAGGACCCGAATAATCCCATCGCCCTGATTCACAACAAATAGCGGAGCGCCCTCGGTTACCGAGATCTTACGATCGAGCTCCTGTGACAGATAGGCACCCGCTGCCGCCACGCTAAGGACGCAGACAAGTGCAAATAGGACAATGAGGGAGGAGGAGCGGCTCAATGAATGCTCCTTATCTGCGATTACTCAAACTTTTTGAAGATCAAGGTGCCGTTGGTACCACCAAACCCGAAAGAATTGGACATGGCAACCTTGATTTCCCGTTCCTGAGCAGTTCCGGGCACGTAGTTCAAGTCGCAGCCATCATCGGGATTGGTAAGGTTAATTGTTGGCGGTGCGACGCCATCACGAATCGCAAGCGTTGAGAAAATAGCCTCGACGGCGCCCGCCGCACCCAGAAGGTGGCCTATCATCGATTTCGTAGAGCTAACCGCCAAATCGTAGGAGTGATCACCGAAGACACTCTTGATTGCCAAGGTCTCTGCAACGTCTCCCGCCGGTGTTGAGGTGCCGTGCGCGTTGATGTAATCGACTTCATCGGCATTCATACCTGCACTGGCGAGCGCGTTGCGCATTGACAGAGCAGCACCACGGCCGTCTTCTGGTGGCGACGTCATGTGATACGCATCGCCACTCATACCAAAACCCACTACCTCAGCATAGATATTTGCACCGCGAGCCTGTGCACTTTCAAGCGATTCAATCAACATGACGCCAGCGCCATCGCCCAAAACAAAGCCGTCCCGCTCCTTGTCCCAAGGTCTCGAGGCTGTGGCAGGATCATCGTTTCGGGTGGAAAGCGCTCTTGCGGCGGCGAACCCGCCTAAACCTGCAGGCGTCGTCCCCATCTCCGCACCACCAACCAGCATTGCGTCAGCATCGCCCGCAGCGATCAATCGAGCGCCAAGGCCGATGCTATGAGTACCCGTAGTACAGGCTGTAACCATTGCGAGATTAGGTCCACGAAGGTTGAATTCTATTGAGAGGTTGCCTGCGACCATATTTATGATCGACCCGGGCACAAAAAACGGGGAGATTTTTCTTGGGCCAGACTTGTTCATCAGGAGCGAAGTCTTCTCGATGAGACCAATGCCGCCAATTCCCGCGCCCACGTTGCATCCAACTCGGTCCTGATTGGCTTCCGTAATTTCCAAGCCGGAATCACGCATCGCCTGAATACCGGCCACCATGCCGTATTGGATAAACAGGTCCATACGCTTGGCGTCGCGTGGCTCGATGTAACCCTCGACAGAGAAGTCCTGGAGGCTCGCGCTGAACCTAGTGGAGAAAGCGGAGGCATCGAAATGCTCGATGGCCCTCACGCCATTTTTACCATTGACCACACCAGTCCAGGTTGACTGTGTATCTAAGCCTAACGCCGTGACCGCCCCCATTCCTGTGACGACAACTCTTCGGTTGTTCATAGAAATTCCCCAGATTCCGTTCTCAACAGTGTACCAGCAAAAAAAAAGCCGCTCTTCCGTATAAAAGAGCGGCTTTTCCTCGAGAAGGTTGACCTAAATTAAGCCAGGTTCTCGTTGATGTAGTTAATGGCGAGCTGGACCGTGGTGATCTGCTCTGCTTCTTCGTCAGGAATCTCTGTATCAAATTCCTCCTCAAGCGCCATGACCAACTCAACAGTGTCGAGTGAATCAGCACCTAAATCGTCGACGAAAGAAGACGCATTGTTCACTTCGTCTTCCTTAACCCCCAACTGCTCTGCCACGATTTTTTTAACGCGATCTTCAATGTTGCTCATGACGTTCCCTTTTGGTCTCCATTTTTTTAAGTGGCCCGTAAGCCAATTGCGTGCGGATTCTACCGATAAATTGACGAATTAAAACCCGCATTTTTTCGCATCACATGTACATACCGCCATTCACGTGAATCGTTTCTCCGGTGATGTAGGCACCCGAATTACTGGCAAGGAAAGCGACAACTTTCGCGATTTCCTCTGGAGCACCCAACCTACCGAGAGGTATTTGACCCAACATAAGGGCCTTTTGTTCCTCAGTCAGCACATCAGTCATATCAGTGGCTATGAATCCGGGTGCAACACAGTTGACGGTGACGGCTCGCGAACCCAGTTCTTTAGCCATCGCGCGAGACATTCCCTCGGCACCTGCCTTGCTCGCAGCGTAATTTGCCTGTCCTGCGTTACCCATAGAGCCGACTACTGAAGAAATATTGATAATTCGGCCCCAGCGAGCTTTTGTCATCCCGCGCAAGCAAGCCTTACTGACGGTAAACAACGGATTCAGGTTGGTATTGATGACATCGCCCCACTCGTCGTCTTTCATGCGCATCATCAAGTTGTCGCGCGTGATGCCTGCATTATTCACCAGTATTGTTGGTGCGCCATGCTCGGCAGTAATCGCGGATATGCACTCTCGCACCGCATCGGCATCGCTGACATCGAGCTTAATGCCCACACCGCCCATCGATCCTAAATTCTCGCTGATCGTTTCAGCGCCACTCTCAGATGTCGCTGTGCCGACCACCGTGTGTCCTGCCAACGCCAACTCGTGGGCAATTGCTTTACCGATGCCACGAGTTGCTCCGGTAACTAAGGCTACACGCTGTTCTTCTGTATCACACATACTGCAACTCCTTTAACGTTTAGTTTGGGCGTTGGATAACTGCGAATTCAAATAGACGTTTCACGACCTGATCGGACCGCAATAGCAATGCGATCAGAGATCTGACAATCCAGCCTCAATCGAGGCCACGGCTTCTATCGACTTGATAGGGACTGTTTTATCGATGCGCTTGCTCAGACCACACAGCACATTGCCCGGACCGCATTCCAGGAACCGATCACAGCCCTGCTGCTTCAACGTGTTCATGCAGTCTGTCCACAACACCGGCGAGGAAATCTGTTTAACCAAGCTTGCCTTTATCGCGTCGGGGGATGCCTGCAGCGATCCGTCGACGTTGCTGACAACGGGGAAGCTCGGTTCATGCCAAGACACTGTTTCAAAGGCTTCAGCCATAATGTCAGCGGCTGGCTGCATGAGTGGCGTGTGGAACGGTGCGCTCACAGGCAGTGGCATTGCACGTCGAGCACCTGCGTCTTTAAGCGCAGCGACTGCAGTATCGACAGCGCCAGTTGCGCCTGCAATAACCACCTGGCCCGGCGCATTGAAGTTAACACCACCCACAAATGCTTCGGCCGTAGATATACCGGAGCAAATATCTGCGACAACGTGATCTTCGAGACCTAGCACAACGGCCATTGCCCCTTGACCCACAGGTACTGCTTTTTGCATAGCTGCGCCGCGCTTACTGACCAATGACGCTCCGTCGCCCAATGACAATGCGCCGGCAGCCACTAGAGCAGAGTATTCACCTAAGCTGTGGCCTGCACCCGCCGCAGGCGATATGGCGTGTCGCTCATTGAGCGCACGATAGAGTGCGACGCTGGCTGTGAGGATGGCTGGCTGGGTAAATTCAGTGAGGTTAAGCTGATCTTCAGGCCCATCGGACGCCAAAGCCCAAAGGTCGTAGCCCAAAGCATCGCTAGCTTCAGTAAAGGCATCCTTAACGCTGGCGAATTCCGCGGCAGCCTCTGCAAGCATACCAACTCGCTGAGAACCCTGGCCGGGGAAAACAACACCCAAACCCATGACGTTAGTCGTCGTTATTGGTGTCTACGACTTTTTCGCCTTTGTAAAAGCCGTCTGCACTGACGTGGTGACGACGACGCGTCTCGCCAGATGTGCTGTCGACGGTCAGTGTAGGTCCGCCCAAGGCATCATGCGAACGACGCATACCACGCTTTGAACGAGTTTTACGATTCTGCTGAACAGCCATGTTGCTCTCCTGTTAACCATCGCCTTGCTTGATAGCTTGTTCGATGGGATAAGTTTAATTCATTACCTAATCTTTTTCTGCGCTGTCTTTGTTTGAGTCAGCTTTTAACAAGTCACCCAACGCAGCAAACGGATTCTCTCTCTGAGGCACCTCTGCATCAGCTCCGTTACCAAATTCATTACCGCTATGCTGACATTCCTCTCGGCTGTGCATAGGCACGGCCGGCAGGGCCAGTAGCAGCTCATCCTCCACGAGTGTATGCAAGTTCGTTATATCCCCAGAAACAAGAGGGTCATAACTCGCCGGCAGGTCACTAGCAGCATCATCGTCCCACAGCACACATAGCGTGGCCGCAGCACTCAAATCAACGTCGCAAGGCTTCAAACAACGCTGGCACTGCATTACCACCGTCATGTCCGTTGAGATATCCACCAAGTATCTGTGCTGCTCGTCTCTGCGGCACGATAGGTTAGCGCTGGCTTCAGAGTGTGCGCCCTGTGTCACTGACTCGAGACGCGGCATTTTATCTAGGCCTACGGAACCTTTGGCGCTCAACTCACGTGCGGCCCAATTCCGTAACTCAGCTTCCTTGGGTATCGTGGTTTGCGACATGGCGGCGGACTATACGTATGGGTACCTAAACTGTCAAAATCCAATGATGTCAAAATCTCACATCGAAAAGTGATATCTGAACGTGAAAAATCTCATTTTAGCATCGACCTCCCCTTACCGCGCTGCTCTGCTGGAGAGACTCGGACATACATTTGTAAAAGTAGCTCCCGGGATCGATGAAACTGCAATCGCCGGTGAAACTTTCTCTTCACTTGCGATGCGACTTGCAGAGGAGAAGGCACGAGCAGTTTCCCAGAGCAACTCCTTGGTCATAGGCTCGGATCAAGTTGCTGTGCTGGGGAATCGGCAGTTGCACAAGCCAGGCACACCAGATAACGCTCGAGCACAACTTGAGCAAGCGCAAGGTCAAACCGTGACCTTTTACACTAGCCTAGCCCTCTACAACACCGATACCGATCAGTGCCAGGTTGACCTTGTGACCACTCGGGCAACACTTCGGGCGTTATCAAGTGATGAGATCGCGAGATATGTTGAGTTCGACGAACCACTTGATTGCGCCGGATCTTTCAAATGGGAGCGGTTAGGCATATCACTTATGTCTGAGCTGCAGGGCTCAGACCCAACAGCACTTGAAGGGCTGCCGTTAATAAAGCTCTGCAGCATGCTCAGAAACGAAGGGGTTCTCGTTCCTTAATGCCGTTGTCAATCGAGTAGACACCAGAAAATATGAGTTGGAGGGGCTCTGGCAACAACGCATAGGGGCCGCAGCCCAGGGCCACAATATAACCACTTTAAATAAGTGTCAGAGGGTTGCTGTCATCGACGATACTACTGGGGCAGCGCTATTGAGTCGCAAACCTGGCGGAGTTCCGCGTCCATTGGCGCCTCAAATTCATACTGCTTACCGTCCAACTTGAAGGACAGCCGATGGGCATGCAGGAATAGTCGTTTAAGACCCATCGATTTGGCCTCGTTCAGTTGATCCTCGTTGGCGTATTTTGGATCAGACATGATTGGGTGCCCGGCATGCTGTGCGTGGACTCTGATTTGGTGGGTGCGGCCGGTTACCGGCTTGGCTTCAATCAAGGTTGCCCCGTTAAGACGCTCCAATACCCTGAAATCTGTGATACTCCTCCGGCCATCAACCGATACTCGAACCACACGCTCGCCTGAGGACAAGCCGGATTTTTCGAGGGAGGCCTCTACCCTTACCCGGTGCGCCGGCCATTTACCATGAACGAGCGCAAGATAACGCTTGTCCACGCCATCACCTCGCAGCAATTGGTGCAACTCACGCAACGTAGAGGCGCGTTTCGCCACCATGATGAGACCCGACGTGTCCCTATCGAGCCGATGAACCAGTTCGAGATAACGCTGATTGGGATAAATCTGCCTTAGAGACTCAATCAGGCCAAAATTGACGCCACTGCCTCCGTGCACAGCGAGTCCGGTTGGCTTGTTCAGCACAATCAGATTTCGATCCTCATAGACCACGCTCTGTGCGATACGTTTAAACCAGCGGTCAGGGACGACTGTAGCCGCATTACTCTCGGCCACATCTAGGGGAGGTATACGAAGCAGGTCACCGGCGGCGAGCTTAGTCTCCGGCTTTACCCGCCCTTTGTTGACTCTCACCTCCCCCTTACGAATAGCTTTGTATATCCGTGTCTTGGGCACGCCATTTAGCATGCGCAAGAGGAAGTTATCGACGCGTTGCCCCGACTCTTCGTCTGAGATTGATCTGAATTGCACGCTAGTTTTTGTCACGAGCGCCTGACACCCCCTCATCGTCGCGTCTATCTAATCGGTGGTTGGCTTCTGGGCCGATTGATGTCATGCGGCCGCAATGCTATGCTCCCGCCCCGGTAAGCCTGAGCGCGACATTTTACGCGAAAGCGGAAAGCAGAACAGTCTGCTCGCGACAGTCATTACCGAAAGTGTAAGCCGCTCGAAGCGCCGGCGCGATGGAATTCAGAGAAAAGCAGTCACGGCAGCTCAGAGCGATAAGTTAAACCGCGGTCCAATGGCGCGGAGAGAATTCAACAGGATTTTAGTAAAAATTCTGTTACGACAAGCAGTTAGCAACGAGTTGTGAAAACTCGTCATACCTTAGTGTCGTGCACCTAGAGTGCGCTCGCCCGCTGTTGGGTTGCCTTGTGGAACCTAACAAATGAAGAAAATGTTGATCAACGCTACGGAGCGCGAAGAAGTTCGTGTCGCTCTCGTAGACGGGCAGCGTCTTTACGATTTAGATATCGAAAACCGCGCCCGACTCCAAACAAAAGCCAACGTCTATAAAGCGAAGGTCACTCGCGTAGAACCCAGCCTCGAAGCCGCGTTTGTGGATTTCGGTGCTGAACGACATGGCTTCCTACCACTCAAAGAAATCGCGCATCAGTACTACCGATCTGCAGCCCCCTCAGACGGTAAGATGCGGATCAAGGATGCAATAAAAGAAGGCACCGAGGTTATCGTTCAGGTCGATAAAGAAGAGCGTGGTACCAAAGGTGCGGCCCTCACGACCTACATCAGCCTCCCAGGCCGCTACATGGTCTTGATGCCCAACAATCCAAAAGCTGGTGGCATCTCGCGACGTATCGAAGGCGATGATCGCAGTGAGCTTCGCGATGCGCTGAACCAACTCGAAATACCCAACGGTATGGGTGTCATTATCCGCACCGCTGGCGTTGGACGCTCGGCTGAGGAATTGCAGTGGGATTTGGACTACCTGCTGAAGTTATGGGCAGCCATTTCTGAAGCCGCTGATGAGAACCCGCCGCAGACGCTCCTTTACCAGGAGAGTGATGTCATCATCCGCGCGATTCGAGATTATCTGAAGGACGACATTGATCAGGTTCTGATTGACGAAGCGCATGCACACCGACAGGCGCTCGATTTCGTCAGTATGGTGATGCCGAAGTACCAGAATAGAATCAAAGCTTACGACGATTCACTGCCCCTCTTTAATCGCTTTCAAGTCGAAGGTCAGATAGAGACAGCGTTTCAGCGGGAAGTTCGTCTACCCTCTGGCGGCTCGATAGTCATCGACCCTACCGAGGCGCTGGTGTCTATTGACATTAACTCTGCTCGCGCCACGAAAGGCAGTGACATCGAGCAAACAGCGCTTCAAACAAACCTAGAAGCGGCTGACGAAATTGCGCGTCAACTTAGACTTCGCGACATGGGCGGTCTTGTTGTTATCGATTTCATCGACATGAACGCATCTAAGAACCAGCGTGCGGTTGAGAACCGTATGCGTGACGCTTTGGAAATAGACCGAGCGCGTGTACAGCTCGGCCGTATTTCGCGATTTGGCCTGCTGGAGATGTCACGTCAACGCCTGCGCCCCTCGCTGGGTGAGACCAGTGGCATGGTATGTCCACGTTGTACGGGTCAGGGAACTATCCGTGACACAAAGTCCCTCGCACTAGCCATCCTTCGTCTTATTCAGGAAGAGGCTTCTAAAGAGCGCACGGGTGAAGTTCGCGTGATTGTCCCTGTCGATGTCTCTGCGTTCTTGTTAAATGAGAAGCGCTCAGCAGTGGGTGAGATTGAACAGGAGACTAAGGTCCGCGTAGTCATCATTCCGAATCCAAATATGCAGACGCCTCACTTTGAGGTCATTCGTCTGCGTGATGACGAGGTCGACGATGATCAGCGCGAGAGCTTCGAGATCGATCTATCAGCGTTTGAAGCTGAAGCTGCAACCAACGACGAAGAGAAGGCCGCGCCAGCGCCACAAGCGCTCGTGCGAGGTGTGACGCCTGACGCGCCGCCACCCGCTGCATCACCTGCACCTGAGAAAGTTGAGCAAGCACCTGCAGTTGCAGAGACTGAGAGCACATCAAAGCCTGGCTTATTCCCCCGCTTGTGGGCTGCACTATTCGCGCCCATGCCGAAAGCTGAGGAAGTCGAGGAGAAAGATAGTAAGGACGAAAAGAAATCTGAGGCGCGTTCTGGCAATAAGGCCAAGCGACGCAACAATCGCCAGCGCAAGCGTCCCGCCAAACAAACTGATGCGGATGCAAACGTCGAAACCAAAACATCGGCAGACACACCATCAGTGGCGGATAACGAGAATGGAGAAAGCGGCGCCGAAGGTGAACCTAAAAAGCGTCGCAGACGTGGCCGTCGTGGTGGCCGCCGGCGTAGCGCTGGAGAGGCCGGATCGGATAACACTGTAGCGATAACAGCAGATACAGATGGGGACCTAGAAGAAAGCTCCAATGAGGTAGATGCAGATTCTACTGATGAGACATCAGCAGGCGAAAATGCAGAACCTCGACATCGTCCTGCCGACAAACGCACTGAAGGTCGGCGCCGACGCAGACGCGGCCCCAAGACTGATGGAGCGGTAACAGAGCAGACTGCGTCGGAAACGAGTTCCGATGGGGCCGCAGCAGCAATTTCTGCGGAAACATTAGAGGCAGCGGCGGGTAATGACACCGCAGGATCAAAGGATGGCTCGGCGGAGATCTTCGCAACGGTCCAATCAGCGAGCGTTACAGAAGTGTCGGAAGATGCGAAGCCGATGGAACCAGGTACCGCTACTGTGGCGTCGAAATCAAGCGATATTGATTCTTCGTCTGATAAAAGCGAGCCAGTATTAGCGGCTTCACAGACACCGTCAGGGGCCTTGGATCTTAGCGGTATCACGGAAGATGGTAGAGCAATTAATGACCCACGGGTCGACGCAAAACCCATCACTGAAATACGTGTTGAAACAGCCAAACGAGCCCTCTTCAGCTCAGAAGCATTCCCAGACGCGATGAAAATCGCGAATAACCCTGAGCGGGCCGCAAACGACCCTCGAGGCCCCCGAGCAGTGGAAGCTGCAGAAGGCACAGATTCTGAGGAAAATAACGCACAGGAAGCTTGATAGTCGGGGAGGCATCGCTATAATGCGGCGCTTCCCTCGACGGAGTCGAGACAGGTTTAGGTGGGCTGGCTGAGTGGTCGAAAGCGGCGGTCTTGAAAACCGTTGAACCGAGAGGTTCCCGGGGTTCGAATCCCTGGCCCACCGCCATCTATGAAAGAACCGCCCTCCTGGGCGGTTTTTTTATGGATCCGTTTTGGGTTAGGTTTAGAAGTCCAGAGCGTTCGATCCAAAGCGATCCTGGGAGCTTTGGGAACCGAGCCGCAGAGCGGCGAAGCCCATCGGGCCGAAACCGTCATAGGGCGGTTTCGGGTAATCCCTGGCCCACCGCTGTTCAGTAACGCCTCAAGCTCCCTTCACCAAGGGTACGGGATCACGGTGTCTCTGCCGCCGATACGGCATCTAGAGCGGCCTTGAATATCAGAATGCTCGTACCCGCAACTGGTGCATCGGATGCATCGGTTGGCGAGGTACCTTCCTCTATCTCTTCGCCGTCTGAGAAGCCATCGCCATCGGTATCTGATGAAGTCGGATCCGTACCTAACGTCACCTCGTTACCATCAGCTAAGCCGTCATCATCCGAGTCCGCATCATTAGGATCGGTTCCTAATTCAGCTTCCTCGTCATCTGTTAACCCGTCTTCGTCACTATCTACATCATTGACAGCACTCGGCGTCACCTGCCCCATGGCCACAGTTTCACTCGGGTCGCTGTCTGCAAACGCGGTTATCTCACACGTGTAGGTCTCATCGTTTTGCATACCAGACAACACAATCGGTGATGAAACACCTTGATTGGTGACTACATCTCCCGGAGTGACCGAGGACAATAAGAGCCCCCAGGAATTGAGTGTCCCAGTATCTAACTCAAAAAAGTCAGTCACTGTAAGCTTCCAATCGCCAGCAGCGGACTCACCCTCCAACGTATCCAGTGAATCCTCTGCAGCGAGTGAATCGGGAAATACGCCCTGGACATTCGTGCCTGCATCAGACCCCAAAGAGCTCTTAAGTCGAACGCTCGTACCCGTGGGTGATTGTAAGACTAGGACAATGTCGCCGCGATAGGTGTGCGTAATATCCACCGGAACCTTTACGCCACCCTCTTGAATTGTCAGATCAACATCAACTGACAGTACTGAATCGATTGTTCCCTGATCAGGAATCGCAACCGCTGGTGCAATTGAAAAATTGTATTCGTCGACAATATCTTCCGTTCGACAAGAAACTTCGTATGACGTTACGGGAACGCCATTGTCTACCCCTGGTGTGAAGGCAATGCTGACGCCTCCGTTGACCGGAGTCAGTGATGTTTCTGTTGGCGCTGGTGGCACGGGCTTATCCGAGTCCAACGTGAAATTCGCGTCCGAAACGTCATAAAAAATATTATCTTTGGCACGGATCATGATTCTCGCGCTACTTGATTGGATACCCGCTGGAAAACTGACCGAAGCGAGCCCATCATTGTCAGTGACCCCGAGTGACGTATCGAATGAAACACCGCCATTCGTCGATAAGAAGATTTCAACCTGTGAAGCGTTGATGGGCGCTTGATCGGTTTGCGACACATCCCACCGAATAGTCTTGGACTCCCCAACAGTCTCACCTCCATTGGGTGATACCAAGCTAAAGGGACCGGCGGAGCCGCTCACCGTAACCACGATATCATCCGAATCTACACCACCAACCCCATCTCTGGCCGTTAGGCGCAAATTCATGTCTCGAGCCACCTGCGGAATCTTCTCAGAGTCGCTATAGTTCCCCGACAGCACAGAGGGTAATGCGGGTAGATATCGTGTTGCACTAGATGTCGGTGTGAGAACACGAAATAACGGTATTTCCCCATCATCAGTAGCTGACAACGCTGCTTGTGAACCCAAATCACGTTGCTCCCACAAATATGTGAGTTCGCTTTGCTCTGCATCACTGGCTGAGCCCGTAACAATCAGGGGAGTGCCCTTCGGCACAACATAGTCAGCCCCCGCATCGACAACAGGGGCGGTATTTCCCGTATCTGTTACCACCCCGCAAGACGAACCAAGGCCTTCAGCAACATAGGTTCGAATTTCCTCGAAGCTCTCAGAGTGATAAATCGGATCGACCGCGTTTTGCAGATCATCAACACCACAAAGACTAGGATAGGCCTGGATCGTAGAACCACTTCCCGGCTCATAAGCAGATAAGTACCACCGAGTAGAGCCAGCACAGCCGCCATTAGCGCCATTAAACGTGTGGTTTGCACCGAGCTGGTGTCCTATCTCGTGTGCCACAAAATCAACGTCGAAGTATTCCCCTCGTGGCTGTGAACTGCCCGTAACACCCTGAGCTTTTCGGATAGGGTTACAGACGGAACCCAGGGATGCCAGCCCCCCTGCTCCGGTGCTGAAGGTGTGCCCGATATCATAGTTTTCGGAGCCGATAAGGAGGTCAATCTGCTCCTGAGACTCGTCGATCAAGGTAGAAGCGTTGTTATTGCCAGTGAAAGGTGATGTGGCCACCGAGGTAAAAAGAATCTTGTCGTTATCCGGCACTAACTCAAGACTTAGCGCCATCTCTTTCTCTAAAATCCCAGTAACGCGATTGATTGTGGTCGTGACGGCGCTGAGGATGGTGGACTTTTGACCACCGTGGAAAACACCGTATTCGCCAGTAGCCGCAACAGCCAATCTGTAAGTTCGAAGTTGGCTGCCACTCGATTTAGCGGCGTTACCGTGCTTCGCCGCAAAGAGCTTTTTTTCGAAGTCTGCCTGTGAATCGGGGTTCAATACGCCTCCTTCGAACTCACAGAAATTGCTGTCCGAGCTGCGCTTAGTGTCTTTGGTGTAATAGACAACTGAGAGACCTTTCTGCCCTCCCGTAAGTGGATCTATCATCCACCTATTCCCTGGCTCCAAAACTTGTGCGCTAAATCCGTTGTCGGTCAACTCGAAACGCAGGGTAATCGACGGGTCAGCGATCGCGTAGCCTTTAAAGGCAGTTACGGAGGGATACTTTTTGCGGAGCGCCTCCGGCAAAACGCCAGAGGGTTCGATAAAAAACTGCATGACATCGCCGTTAGGCGCAGGAAGTGTCAACGTAGTGCCGGTGCTGGCTTTGGCTTGCGCTCCACTGACAAGTGATTTCATGCCCGCCAGGTCGAGATCAACGACGCGAAGTCCCTCCGAGCTGCTCGCATATTTGCTCTGGGACACGATGGTATCAACTGATGCCCGGTCAACATCGCTCCAGTGGGGCTGCGCCAGTGCCGAGACCGAAAAAAAGAGCGAGACCATGCCAACCCGGCTGATGCTATTGAATATTTTCGTCGTCTTCATAACTTACGTTCCTAATTTTTCTGGCGGAGCCATTACGTTGGAAGCAGCGGTTCTCTTTTCGTCTTATCGGTCTCACTGCGGGCAACGTCGCATTTCACGAACCAAATCTACATGACAGGCCACAGAGTTTCACACTCCTCTGAAAAAAATACCTCTAAATCTACACAGCCGAGGTTTGTTTCATCCCGTCAGCCAAGATCCAGACAACTGTACCCAAGACAGTTATTCCTATGACAAGGGGCCCGAACACTTCGAATAGCCAAAAACTGATACCTCCGAGAACGAAGAGTACGATCACCGACCTAACAGTAACCCAGCCCTCCTCGAGCGCCTTTTTCACAATCAGGAAATTAACAGGTAAATAGAGTAGTAAGGCGGTGTACAAACCGGGACTAAAATCCCAAAAATAGAGGGTCGCCCCGAGATGAAAAAATGCATTCTGGACTTGCGTAGCCATCAGGAACAGTAGCGCCGACATCGCAGCAACCTTGCTCTCATACAAGTTTTACAGCAACACGTAGATTATAGTGATGGTCGTTAAGATCATGAACACTAGTTCGGTTGAAAGCGCATTTGAATCTGGAAAATACAGTAGCCGCCATTCGCGGAAATTGAAGAGAATATGCTCCTCGAAGTGGTGCACCGAATAAGCCAAAGGCGCGAGTAAAAGCGCGGTAGAGAAATGTATTTTTGCCATTACACTCAACTCATATACCCAGTCTAATCAGACCAACCCCAGTCGCTGACGTCACTATTCGCGGCTAACCATACGAAAACCAAATAGGCCGCTACATTCTGATCCATTGCCGCGGGATCGATCTTGTCGAGTGTGTCATCGGGTGTGTGATGAAGGTCGAAGTAATCACTCCCATCCTGCACGAACCGAAACCCCGGAAAGCCCATCCGATTCATAGGGCTGAGATCTGGTCCACTAGAGCGCGCATTGTTGCTTCCAGGCGCAATACCCAGAGGCTCAACGAGCTCAGCTATTTTGTCAGCCACGGGCACTGCTGCCTCGTTGATACTCCGCGTGATTTTCCAAATTCGACCCGCACCGAAATCGCTTTCGGTACCGATAACATGCTTCCGTAGCTCTTCTTCGTGAGCCTTCGCGTAGGCGTACCCGCCCAAGAGCCCTACCTCCTCAGCACCCCAGAGCACCAAGCGGATTGTCCGACGAGGTTTGAGTCCGCGACTTTTGATTTGGCGGAGCACCTCCATCGTAATGGCAACGCCAGCGCCATCATCGACAGCGCCTGTTCCCAAATCCCAGCTGTCCAGGTGGCCACCTATCACAACTATTTCATCGGCAAGGTCAGTGCCGGGAATCTCAGCGATTACGTTGCCGCTCTCCACTACGCCTGTGTAATTCGGCGTCAGTGTCATTTTCACCCGAATCGTCTGACCTCTCGCCGCGATGCGTTCGAGTTGATCGGCGTCGGGATTGGAGAGCGCGGCAATGGGAATTGGCGTAACCCCCTCGGCGTAACTCATGTTGCCGGTGTGTGGCATGCGATGGCTATCGGTACCGATAGAGCGAATCAGTGTTGCAACCGCACCCCGCTTTGCCGCCTCAACTGCACCTGCAGAGCGAAGACGTACAAAGTGACCGTAGGAGGATCCGTCTTGGGTACGCTGCATCCCGTGCCCCACATAGGCAATTTTTCCTGTCAGCGAGTCCATATCCGCTGCTTGCAATGCGGCAAGGGTTTCGAAAAGAACCACCTCAGCTTCAACCCCGGAATCAGAAGTAGCTACACTGTTACCTAGGGAGGTAATGGCTAACTTCTGAGGGAACGGCGCAACAATCTCAGCGACCTCGGTGCCCCTCTCCCAACCATCCATGGCAAAGGTTTCAACTCTGACGTTCTCAAACCCGTAAGATGCTAACTTCTCGACAGCCCACGCTCGCGCGCGAGCCTCTGCTTCGCTGCCTGCCAGTCTTGGTCCCACCTCGGTAGTCAGACTCTCCACGATATTCCAAGCGCGCGACCCAACCATCGTCTCGTCACGGAGTTGTTTTGCCGTAGCAATCATCTCGTCAGAGACGGGCTGCGCTGTTGCTAGAGTGGTCCAGCTGCAGAAAATGGTCACAGCAATTTTTAATCGAAACGACATGCGTATCCTCCGTATTGAGACGTCTGCAGAGTAACAAAAACTTATTGTAGAGAGCGGTGTTCTACGGGAACTTTTCAATCAGCTTTGCGCTCTCAATAAGTGACCTTCATGAGCGCAGGGGTTCAGCGTAATGGTATTTCCACAAATCTTCATCCGATTCACAGTTTTTGCGGCTCTGATGTTCACGCTTTCCAGCGCCGTCAGTGCTGAAACCCGTCTTGAGGCACGGGGCGCAGGATTTATTGATATTGCACCTGACCAAGTCAAATTCAGTGCTTCTGTGACCGAGGTAAATCGCAGCGCAGTTGACGCTCAGACTCAGGTGAATAGCACCATGTCGCGGCTAGAAAAAGCCATCGCCAAATTCAATCTCAATGAGGACTCCATCGACTCGAGTGCCTTGTCGGTTAATCCAGAGTATCGGTGGGACGCAGACAGTCGTAAGCAAGTTTTCGTGGGCTACCGAGTAAACCGCAATCTTGAATTCACAGCCAATGACGTCTCGGAAATTGGTACGATACTAACGTCTCTGACGGAATCGGGTGCGACGCAGGTAAACGCGCCTCAACTCGCGTATTCCCGACCAGAGGATGCTCAACAGCAAGCGCTCCGAACTGCCGTAGCCAATGCGCTCAAAACAGTAAGAACAATGGCGTCCGCCGCTAAATTATCCATCCAGGCGATTGACTCCATCAGTGAAGCCAAAGAGCATTTTGTAGAGCCTTTCAACAATTTGATGCGTGCTGAAGCCTCTTCCGCAGTGGATACTGCACCTACAGTCTCGGTTGGCACACTCCGCTACAGCGCTGACGTCAAAATCATAGCGACCGCTAATTAAGCCGGCGGGGCTTGGATATCAGAGAGCTCGCCCCTATTATTACGGTTATTGGTGGCAATCATCCGTGCTTAGCGGTCGCTACCCACGAAAATAGATCAGGAGATCGAACATGTCGGAAAGACGCGTAGATGTAGCAACGGCTCGTTATGACAGTGCCGTCCTAGAAACCAACAAGGTTCTTAAAAATACATACATGTTGTTGGGTATGACACTGGCTTTCAGTGCAGTTACTGCGGGCATTTCTATGGCCTTGAACCTTCCCGCCTTTATGGGTTTGGTGTTCTCGCTAATCGGCTTTGCGCTTTTGTTTGTTGTGAACAGAATGGCTGATAGTGCGAAGGGTTTACCGGCCATCTTTGCCTTCACTGGTGTGATGGGCGCAGGTCTTGGTCCTCTTCTAAACGCGTATTTAGCGATGCCTGGTGGTCCTCAGTTGGTTATGCAGTCACTCGCTGGAACAGCGTTTATTTTCTTTGGATTGTCAGCCTATGCACTCCAGAGCAAGCGCGATTTTTCGTTCATGACTGGCTTCCTGTTCGCGGGCCTTATCGTCGCGATTGTGGCCATGATTGCTAATATCTTCCTGGGTATCCCAGCACTGTCGCTCACTATCTCGGCAGCCGTGGTGATGATCATGTCGGGCTTGATTCTTGTAGATACCAGCAGAATCATCAACGGCGGCGAAACGAACTACATCCGCGCTACGGTGGGTCTCTACCTCAATATATACAACCTGTTCGTTCACCTACTTCACCTCCTTGGTGCCTTTGGCGGCGATGATTAAACGAGTGCACGCTTCAAAAACCCCGGCTTGCCGGGGTTTTTTATTCCCCTATGAAATCCATCGCCCTTCTCATTAAAGACAGATCAGTCGCCACACCGGCGGCTTTGCGTTACGCGAAGGCCCTTGTCCGATCAGGCAACCCACCTGTGAGTGTGTTTTTCTACGGGCGGGGGGTCTGTCAGGCCGCAGAGCCTATTCATGAAGATTGGCGCGAAATAAAAGGACTTTGCGGTGCCAGCCTTACTTTGTGCAGCGCCTCGGCGGAAAAATTTGGTATCAGCGGCGATGCTGAGTTTGATGTAGCAGGACTCGGTGAATTGATGGCAAGCGGCTTAAATAACACGAGAGTCATAAGCTTTGGCTAATACAGCATCATGGCTATTAATAATAGCTTCGGCACCCTATCAACATCGTTTAGATAGTGACCCCGCCGTTGATCTTGTCATGGCCGTCGGTGCGTTTGGCCAGCAGGTGTCGGTATTGTTTATGGGGGAAGGACGTGGATACCTAGATGCTGAGATTACTCCGGGGGACGAGCAAACTGATCTGAGGAAACTTCTGAAGTCCCTCCCCCTCTACGACGTTGATAATGTATATGTGTTGGCAGATGAAGACGTAGATACCAAGGCGGCGTTCACCGTTCCCGCTGAGATCATCGCTTCTGACGATGCGTCCCGACTGATTGCTCAAGCAGATCACGTGGTGAGCTTCTGATGGCCATACATTTGATCAATCAACAATACCAAGCATCCCATGCGGTACGACTAGTGGCTGAGGGCGACACCGTAATCGTCACAAAGGAGCAGATAGCTGTAGACGTAATCGCCGCACTTGCTGATCGTAATGTATCGGTGGCGCTACTTACAGGGACCTCGCCCGAGGCTAGCGACAATAGTGCCCGAGCAGCGTGCAAGGTCATCTCAGAGGACGACTGGGTGCGGTACACTACATCCGATGAATCCGTGATTAGTTGGGGTTAAATATGCAGGCGTCGATTACTGATGACATGCTAGACGCCAATGGCTTCCTTGTTGATCGCGCTCTTTGGACGCCGGCGGTTGCGGAGGCATTCGCAGAACTAGAAAGCATCACGTTGACCGACGCGCATTGGGAAATTATTGCGCTTATCCAGCGATTCTATGAGGAGTTTGATGCATCACCTGCTAACCGAGCCCTCGCAAAGTACGTAAAAATTGAACTAGGCCCCGAGAAAGGAAACAGCATTTACCTCATGTCGCTATTTCCCAGCTCCCCTACGCGGCTTGCCAGTCGTATTGCCGGTCTACCAAAACCAAAGAACTGTCTGTAGCCGTGTTACCAAAAGATTTTTCGCCCGACGCCTATGAAGATCTGCTGAATGAAAAGATCAGCGGTATTGCCAATGACTTTGAAAGTCTGGGTGCGCCAACGCCATCGATCATAACGTCTCCGAGAGAGGGATTTCGGATGCGGGCAGAGTTCCGGGTCTGGCACGACGGCGACAAGCTGGACTTCGTTATGTTCGATCGAGAAGCGCCGAAAATACCGGTCCGTATCAAAGAATTCCCCATAGCTAGCTCGTCCATTCAAGCAGTGCTGGCACCTCTGCGAGAGGCGCTACAGGCAAATTCTGTGCTGCGCCACAAGCTTTTTCAGGTGGAATTTCTCTCTACGCAATCTGGGGAGATGTTAGTTACGCTCGTATATCACCGATCACTTAATGACGAGTGGGAAGCCGAGGCACGCGTGCTTGCCGATCAGTTAGCTATCTCACTGATTGGTCGCTCGAGAGGACAAAAGATCAGTCTGACTCAAGATTGGGTTGAAGAGTCGTTGACAATC
The DNA here is from genome assembly GCA_000227505.4 of gamma proteobacterium HIMB55. Lineage (NCBI taxonomy): Bacteria > Pseudomonadati > Pseudomonadota > Gammaproteobacteria > Cellvibrionales > Halieaceae > gamma proteobacterium HIMB55. Next base: position 1,180,063 of record AGIF02000001.1, read on the forward strand.
AACAACCAGCTTTACCGTTACAAGCAGCCCGAGCAAGCGTTTATCCAGCCTAACGCCTCTGTCAACGAGCGAATGATCGAATGGGCAATGGCCCAAGTAGGCCGTGAGGACTCTGATTTACTCGAGCTCTACTGTGGTATCGGTAACTTCACGATTCCGCTCGCCACACAATTCCGCAACGTATTAGCGACCGAAGTTTCAAAGGTAGCGACTCGCGCAGCGGTCGATAACCTGACGCTAAACAACGTCAATAATGTTGAATTCGCAAGGCTATCGGCTGAGGAGATGACCGTCGCTATGGCGGGTACGCGTAAGTTCAGGCGATTAGCGACACTGCAACGCCCTCTCGAAGACTACAAACTTCAAACTGTTTTTGTAGATCCGCCTCGCGCAGGCCTCGACCCGGGCACGTTGGCCTTGGTTAAAGGCTTTTATGAGATTCTCTATATCAGCTGTAACCCGCTGACGTTGATAGACAATTTGAAGACGCTAACCGAAACACACACAATAGAATCGCTTGCTTTCTTCGACCAGTTCCCCTACACCCCTCATTTGGAATGTGGCGTTCATTTAAAGCAACGCTCGGAAGCGATAGCATGAAAAAGCTCAGCACAACTCAGGTCGATTACGCGCTAAAAACAAGCCTCAGCCGCTGGCAACTAGAGGACGATTTCATACGTCGCGATTTCGAGTTCAAGGATTTTATCGCCGCCTGGGGTTTTATGAACCGCGTGGCACTTCTCGCAGAGAAGGCCGACCACCACCCGAATTGGGAAAACGTCTATAACCGCGTCACTATAAGACTATCGACTCATGATGCTGACGGGCTTACCGATAAGGATCTTCAGCTCGCCGCCAACATCGACAAATGCGTTGGTTAATCTGGCAACTACGCACCGATAAAGCGTTCAATGGCCTCGGTAACCATCTTATCCATCAGCATGGGTGCGTGACCCACATCGCCCACTTCTAAGTACTCGAGACTTGGAATTGCCTCAATCATCCTATCTTTGATTTCGGTATCCAGTAGATCTGAGATCGCGCCCCGAACTAGCATGAGAGGCTGAGCGTCAAGAAGCTGATAGACGGGCCATAAGTCAGGCGGTACAGCGCTACCATCGTCTGCTTTAACCGCTTGTGAGATAGCAGGGTCGTAATCTAAATAGGGCGCACCATCGCGCTCACTGAACAACTGCCGCGTAAAGGTTTGCCATTGGTCATCGCTCAAGGTGGGAAAAGCAACACCATTGATACTGCGGTTGTAAACTACCGCCTCGTCCCAAGTAGAGATAGGGCCGCCCTGCCCTACATAGCTACTGATACGATCTAAACCCACCCTCGAGAGCTCGGGACCGATATCGTTTAGCACAACGTGGCTAAACACACCTGGCTTGGCAGCATTCATTACCATGGCCATGAGCCCACCCATCGAGGTACCCACGGCGGCGACTTGTGATTCACCAGCCGCTTCCAGCAACGTAAACATATCGCCAACATAATTGGGTATGGCATAGCGCTCGGGTTGCGAATCCCATTCTGACTTACCACGGCCTCTCTGCTCGGCCACCAAGACACGATAAGAGCTTGAAAGCCTTCCAGCTAGAACTTCAAAGTCTCGCGAGTTTCGCGTAAGCCCATGCATCATCAGCACACAACCACGGCGGCTGTTAGGCCCCGGGTAGTCTCTAGCATAGAGCGTCAGACCGTCATCTACCGTGTAGAAAAGATCTTCATACCTTTGCATCCGTAACCTCCCATGGTTCTGCCTCGAGAGAAATTCAGACAGAAAAAAGTGCACTCAAAACGCGCAGCATCCAATGAGGAAAGCCTATCCGGGATAACTACCCGAGAGCCCCTTGTAAACAGCATCCGCGAAGCCTGCATCACTTGCATCGAGCCCGCTAAGAATGTCTGAGAGGTGCTCATTGTCCTCCCGACCGTCCCAAACTTTGACGTATGACCCGTCCTTGTAGCCATGATCCTGACGGAAGAAGTTCAAAACGTTCTTCCCGACATACATACGGTAGAGCTGATAAAAACTCAGACCACTCGCTCGCATAAGATTCAGAAACGCTGAGGTGGAGAAGGATTCGCTCGTAATACAAGCAGATGCTAAGGCCTCGGATGCCTCCAGCAGGCTGAGACTCGCATCGGACTCCGCACTCAAATCTTTCACGATGTCAGCGGCTAAGCTGTCAGTATGCTCACTACTTACGAGCAAAGCCGACATCCCAAAGTGCCATATATCAACCACCTCTAGCTGGATTTGCTCGATATCAGGTTCTGCGTGTTTCCACCATTTGTAACCGGCGTGGTCCATCAATTCCGCACATTCGATCCACGCAGCGCGATACCACTCGTAGCCCTGCTCCCGCCACTTTGGATGAACTTTGGTGTTCATTTTGTCCTGAAGATCCAACATGGTTTGTACAGCGGTAAGCATCGAGATTGTCCTGTTAGTTTGTAAGGAGTGACGTTACCATGGCGCGCGATTTGTTAACTACATCTTCGGGAATCAAATATGAGCAATGTCGACCCTATCGAGCGTTTAAACAGTAATCGCCCGCCCTTTATCGAGTTGCTTAATGGTCATGTTATTGGCAGTGATCGTGATGAACAAAGCTGCACGTTTGAATTCCGCCCAACCAAGGACCACTGCCACTCCATTGACGTGGTACAAGGCGGCTTTATCACTGTGATGTTGGATGCGGCGATGTCGCACGCTGTTTTTGCACACCTCGCAGAGGAAGGTGTAGTTGCGCTCTCAAGCTATGAAGTAACGACTCGCTACCATGCGGTCACTCGCGGTGAAAAAGGTCCGGTATTTGCTCGCGGTTGGATCCGGCAGGCGACGTTTAAAACAGTCTTTTTAGAGTCAGAACTCCTCGATGAGGACGGTAATTTGCTTGCAACTGCTCAGAGTGTTGCCAAAATTGTCAGAGCAAAATCTTAAAGCCTCCGCGGCCACCCACAGCTCTTGCAGCTCTAGCTTTTGAGTAACCGACCGACGCTTTTCAAACTGTAACTTTTTCCCTTCAACCGACGGACAGTAGAAGTCATAGTCGAATACGTACTAGGCCGTCGGCTTGATCGTGACTAAGAGCTTTCAAGGAGTATCACGTGCAAAAATTTTCTCTCTTCCTAGGAATCACGCTGCTAGCAGGGTGCGCGACCTCTGACCCGTTCGTTGACGCCCCCATCATCGATCGCAAAGGTGTCGATATGGCGAAATACGCCGCGGACAAGGCGGAGTGTGAGCAGTACGCATCAGAGGTGGATCGTGGCGGGAAAATCGCAAGAGGCGCGATCGGCGGTGCCGTAGTTGGTGGTGCAATCGGAGCGATCGTAAACCGTCGCTCAAACTCCGCTGAGCGCGGTGCGGGTGTTGGCGCGGTCACCGGTGGCGTTGGCGGCGCCCGTGAAGGCAGTCGCGAGGTTGAGCAAGTGATCAAACAGTGTCTCCGCGGAAGGGGCTACAGGGTTCTAAATTAAGACGAACCCTGCTTTTCCCAAAGTCCCAGTCTACGGTTCCTTCCCTTACTCGTATGTATCGGTGAGTGCCTGATAAACAGCGACTTTGACATCCGAGCGAAGTGGCCAGGGGCTCTGCATCAGCTGGATCATGCTAATCACCACAAGCTCTTCAACCGGGTCAATCCAGAAGACTGTTCCTGCTGCTCCACCCCAGTTGTACTCACCGTCGCTACCCATGATGCTAATCGCGGTAGAGTCAGTGACCACGCCAAAGCCCAGACCAAAGCCAAAGCCAGGACGGCCTATGTCATCGGTTGGCTTCTCACCCCACGAATCCAGCATCGAGTCTTCCGCTAGGTGATTTTTAGTCATGAACGCCACCGTCTTGGGTCCAAGAATGCGAGCACCATTGAAAGAACCACCACGGCGCATCATCTCCGAGAACTTTGCGTAATCCATGGCTGTCGAAACCAAGCCACCGCCACCAGAGAAGAGTGAGACATCAAAGTAATCAATCATGGCGACGCCATCACGATAGGAGAACGGTGGTGGCGCGTATTTTGTATTAGTCAGTGCACCTGTTTCCGGGTTGAGGAAATGATTGGGAACAAAGCGCTCCCGCTCGGACTCAGGGACTTCAAAGAAGGTGTCAGTCATACCCAAAGGCGCAAAAATATGCTCTTCGAGATACTCGTCAAAGGGCTGACCTGACAAGCGCTGAACCACAATGCCCGTAATATCGACCGCTACCGAGTAGTGCCAGCGGTCTCCCGGGTGAAACTTAAGTGGAAGCTTACCAATGCGCGCGGCCAACTCATCAAGGTCTTTAGAAGCCCACAGGTCAGCCATCGCATACCGCTGATCCACGGCATCAGTGGCCGCTGCAAAGCCATACGACATGCCTGTGGTGTGCATAAGGAGCTGATGCATTGTCATCTCTCGGCCAGCAGGCACGAACTCGCCTGAGGCATCGAGTACCTTAAGGTCTTTAAGTTCGGGCACGAACTTCGTCACAGGGTCAGTTAGCTGAAACTTGCCCTGCTCGTACAGCTGCATAGCGGCAACGGCTGTAATGGGCTTGGTCATTGAATAGATGCGAAACAGATCATCTACCTGCATTGGCGAGGGATTGTCTGCTCCTCGATTACCTGTTGCCTCGTAGTGAATGACTTCTCCATTACGAACGACAAGATTTACGATTCCAGCGACGCGGCCCTCGTCAACATATTGTTGTGAAAGCTCTGATAAGCGCTGCAGTTTCTCGCTCGAGACGCCTTGTGCTTCAGGCTTACTAGCCTCTAAAGAAGCCAGCCCCGTCACCGGATTTACGAGCAATAATGCGCCCAAAACAAAAGAACTAATCGATTTAGCGCGGTACGAAATAGGTTTTTCAGACATGGGTAAAAACTCGATGTTGTTTTTATAGATGGCCTGAGTCTACACCAACCAATCTAGCAAGCCAGAGCGACCGTCTGGCATAAGACTTGTCCAAAAGGAGGTCACGCAAATGTGGGACAGTGCCCAAAACGTTGACTTTTGACGACATTTTAGACATTTGAACAAGTCACTCTCAGCCCTTTATAGGGCCCAGTTGGCCTCCTCACTACTTCTAATGTATCCAATAACCGAGGACATGCAGGGTCTATGAGAGGCATGCAGATAAGACTAACTTTGCGTTGGAGCATCGCGTTGTGGTCTTCTCTACTCTGAAAACAGCAAACACAACTCAAAAAAGAGTTTCTTCTGTAAAGCTGCGTAAGGAACAACGAAACGGCATGAGGCAGATGGGATTTATCCGCATTCGCAAGCTCTCGACACTGATATCGTGTCTCCTTGCAACAAGCACTAGCATCCTAAACGCTGAGACACCCTCGGCTGTCGTGATAAATACTATTCACTGCGGGAACGTAATCGACGGTATTGCGGACGAACCCATTGGACCTCGAATACTGACGATGAATAACGGGGTTATTACGTCAATCGCACAACCCTCTGAGCTGCATACTGTTGACCTCGATCTCAGCGATCACACCTGTCTCCCTGGGCTTATCAACACACATGTTCATTTTGATGCGAATCCAGAGGATGCCGCTGATTACGGGGTCTATGCCCGTCGTACGAGCGAGGACAATCTCAAGCTGATCCTAAGAAACGCAGAAACAACCCTGCGCAGCGGCTTTACAACCGTTCGCCACGCAGGGGCGTGGTTCCCAGACACACTTGCTGTGGCGCGTGCGGAAATTGAAGCTGGGCGAGCCCTGGGACCGAGGATCCAGTCCGCTGGGCCCTATCTCACGATACCGGGCGGTGGAGGCGATCTGACATTTCCTGAGATACCTCCTGACAAAATACCGACAGAGTCGCAACAAGGCATTGCTAGAAACCCCGAGGAATTCGCCGAGAGAGCCAGCAATGCAATCGATAAAGGCGCTGACTTTTTGAAGGTCATTGCCTCAGGTGCTGTTTTCTCCACAGGTACTGAACCCGGCGCGCCTGAGATGCATCAGGATGACATTGAAGCCGTTGTGGCAGTGGCAATACAACATGGTGTGAAAGTCACAGCCCATGTGCACAGCGACCAATCAGGTCGAGACGCTATCCTGGCAGGTGTGAACTCGCTCGAGCATGCTTCCCTACTCTCTAATGAAACCATCGCACTGGCGGTCGAGCACGGTGTTGCGCTGTCGATGGATGTTTACAACGGGACTTACACCGACACCGTTGGACGTGAACAGGGCTACCCCGAGGTTTTTATTCAGCGGAATATTGAGACGACGGAGGTGCAACGCCTTGTCTTTGAAAAGGCCGTCGCCGCAGGAGCGACGCTTTTCTACGGCACGGATGCTGGCGTATTACCCCACGACATGGGCGGCTGGCAGTTTGAGATCATGGTAGAGCGCGGTATGACACCCATGCAGGCCATCAAGTCAGCGACATCTGTTGCTGCACACCACATGGAACTAGACGATATAGTCGGTGCCCTCCACGAGGGATTGCGGGCCGATCTGCTTGCAGTGCGCGGCGATCCCTCGGGAGACGTAAAACGCCTGCGCGAGGTATCGATCGTAATAAAGGATGGAGTTGTAGTAAAAGCACCTGAGGGCGCTCGCTAGATTGGTCCCCGGGGCCGGACTTGAACCGGCACGCTCGCAATGAGCGGGGGATTTTAAGTCCCCTGTGTCTACCAATTTCACCACCCGGGGTGGGTGAGAGCGCGCGATGATATCACGTCATACGGGTGACGCACGCCTAAATGAGAGTGTTACAGTAGGGACAACTAAAAAAACCTAAAAAAACACAAGGGGCAGACATCAGTGTCAGTGCAACGCGGAGAATTTGGATCTCGTTTTGGTTTCATTATGGCTGCAGCGGGATCCGCTGTTGGGCTAGGCAATATTTGGGGATTCCCTACGCAAGCAGCAAGTAACGGTGGGGCGGCGTTTGTGCTTGTTTATCTTGTTCTTGCCTTTCTACTCGCCTACCCCGTGCTCATGGCTGAGCTCACCTTGGGGCGACATGCACACGGCAATATGATCGCAGCGCTCGCCAAAGTCTCGCGTAACGGAACACAGCGCGGTATTGGTACGTTGGTGGGTATCGTCGGCATATTTACCGCCAGCCTCATCTTAAGTTTCTATGCCATTGTGTCAGGTTGGATGCTCGGTTTTGGCGCTGCCTATCCGCTGGGCGCGCTCGGTGCTGTAGAGACCTCCACTTGGCTCACAACTTTCGGTGACTCACGTAACCTATTGTTAATGCTAATCTTTATGACTCTCACCATGGCGGTTGTCGCAGGTGGTGTGGAGAAAGGTATTGAGCGATGGTCCAAACGCCTCATGCCGGCAATGATCGTCACACTCGTTTTACTTTCGGGTTACGTGCTCACACTCGACGGCGCGAGCAAAGGGCTTGCGGTGTATCTCATACCGGATGTCTCAAAAATCTTATCGACTGAATTGGTCTTCAACGCCATGGGAGCAGCCTTCTTTTCTCTCTCGCTGGGCGTTGGCACCATGCTGATATATGGCTCCTACATCTCAGACGACGAACACTTGCCAACACTCGGCGCTCAGGTGGCACTCGTTGATGTGGGTATCGCTGTGCTTGCGGGATTTTTGATTCTGCCAGCCATGTATGTCGCCGCTGAGCGCGGTGTGATGATTTTTAATGAAACGGGCGGATTGCTGTCAGAAGACACGCTTATTTTCACCGTATTACCCGCCCTATTCGAATCGATGAACGAGTCGGGAACCATCCTTGCATTAGCGTTCTTTGGGCTGATGAGTATCGCGGCACTCACCTCCTCTATCTCGATGCTCGAGGTGCCAGTCGCGTTTCTCGTCGAGCGCTTCAGCTGGGGGCGCACTCAAGCAGCAGTGGTCGCGACCTTAATCATCACGGTTATGAGCGCCACCATCGTCCTCAACTTCGATACGCTGTTCGGGCTGGTAATCACGGCAAGTACGCGTTTCTCTCAGCCACTGCTCGGCTTTGCACTCTGTATTTATGCGGGCTGGGTGTGGCGCAGAGACAGCTTACTCAAAGAACTCGCACAGAATGAAGCATCACCTGAACCGACCTTCTTTATGAAATGGTGGCCGCTTTATGCTCGGTTTGTATGCCCAGCAATTATCGCCCTGATTCTTATAAGGTCGTTGTAATTCAGCCTACTTGAATTGACTATTTATGGAGGATTGTTTGGCTAGGCCAGAGATAGCTCCTGCACGTTAATCTGCCTATCTAAGCGGACACGCTATTCAAACTTGGCTGGGGGTGCGACGAGCCCTATGCGCGCCACGTCTTCTCAGGCGGTCACGCACAAAATCTGGGGCAAAAAAAAAGCCTCCAACGTTACCGGTGGAGGCATTGACTGCTAACTACGGTCTGGACCGATTCTTAAACTCGCCACTGACACGTCTCAGTGTGGGCTCCGCATAATCTTTGTGAGCTCCTCTCCACGCCCCTCAAGCGCTGCCTGCAGAGCTTTTTCCATGAGGTAGCGTGCTTGCGCCGTGTAAGCATAGATGCACGAATGAACGGCAGCCTCGTGCCAATTCTCGACGCTACAGGCCGTTGAGTAATTCTCGAACTCGCTCAACGTCTTGATGAGATCGGAAATGTGCTTTGGGCACTCGCAGTCGAGTAGGCTCTTCAGCTTCGCAGCCGCATTCAGCGTGCTGTCGTCGTACATTCGGGGCTTCGCCTGGATGAGCTCGCCAAGGTTGATCTCACCTTGCTTGGCTTCATGATCAATCGCCACACGACCCAACTCAAAGGCGAGACGGGCGGACTCAGGTGGGTACTCCAGCGCAGTCATACCGCGACGCTCGATTTCTTCGATCCATCGCTGATTGCACAGTTGGTAGAGAACCAGTGTGCGCTTAGCGCCCAAGCGAGTTGCCAGAGTGTCCATAGCGTTAATGTTGGTCATCGAAACCGACGGGCAATGAACAACAAGCATGTCCGCCTGTTCATCCGCGTCGAGTGTATCCACTGCATTCGCAAGCGGCATACGCGACAGGAAGGCGCTGATACCTGACAAACAACCTTGGTGTCCGTCTAACCACTGGCAAAGCTCTGCACCCACGAAGACGACCCTCGACTTTGTAGCGGGAATCGCTTTGCTCATGCGGCTGCCACGATTACTAACGAGGAGCTCAAGTGTCTTTCGATCCGAGGAGGCAATCTCGCCGATACGCACGCCATCCTCGACGAGTGCTGTGATGAGTTGGAGATGCTCAAGGTCCGACTGCGTGAACAGACGGCGACCCGAGGCAGACTTATAACTGGCGCCCAGACCATATCGGCGTTCCCAGACGCGGAGTGTGTCGGGCTTGAGACCGGTAAGTCTGGCTACAGTGCCAATTCCATACAGCGGGCGTGGCTCTAAGATGTTCGGTGTCTTCGCTGGTGCGTTCATGTTTTCCCCGCATTTTTGTTCATTAACTGTCGTGATTTACGGGGTGAATCGGGGGTCAGATCAGCAAATTTTGAATTCGTCCAGATCTTGTTCAACTCCCAGCTGGACAATGTCCAAGTTTCGCTGGGCAGACCGAAAGTAGCCCCGTATAGATAACGTATCTACTGGGGCACACGTCATGATCGACAATACAGACGAGAAAGACATCGAGTTAATGTTCGCTGAGGCACGTCGTTACGACCTCCTCACCGCCGAACAAGAGCAGCAGATTGATGCCGCCAAATGGCAAGCGGTGCGAGAGCTGCATGCGCTCATTGCCAACGAGGAAGAGTTAAGCGAGTACTTGGCCACCTTTTGTGACCAGTGCCTAGTAAATCCCCCTCAAATACAACGTTTTCCCAACCGGGATCTTCACTTTGTCCTGCGCAGGGAGCTAGCGGCTCTGTTCAGTGATGGAAGTCACAGCGCGCAGTCTACAGAAGCCGCGACGAAACTCGGAACGCTAAAAACACCCGCAGGTCGATTAAAGTACGTAGAGGCACTCGAGTTACCCGCCAGCTTAACGGTAGGCATCGCGGTGGCTATTTTGCGCCGGGCAGGCGGTCAGTTTGCAGACACTGTTTCCGACGCTATCGGGCACTGGCAGCGCCACTGGCAATCGCCTGTCCCCTCCTTTGCGCTCGAGCAGAAGACGTTGTCGCAGTTAAAGCAGAAGCTTCGTCGTTATACGGAGGCGAGGGACCGGCTGGTCATGCATAATCTTCGCCTCGTGTATTCGATTTCGGCTCGTTACAAGGGGCGTGGCGTTGGCTACCTTGATTTGGTGCAAGAGGGAACGCTTGGTCTCATCCGCGCCGCAGAAAAGTTCGAGTATGAAAAAGGTTTCCGGTTCAGCACTTACTGCTTTAACTGGATTACGCAAGCGGTTCGTCGATATGTGGGAGACGCGGGGACGCTTATTCGCTTCCCGACTCATGTTCAAGAACAAATCGGCAGACTCTACAAAGAACGATACGCAGAGCAGGCGAGAACAGGGCAGGAAGCAGATACGGAGACCTTGGCTGCGAATGCGGGTATGGACCCTGAGAAAGCCAGAGAACTGCTACAGCTTCGTAACCTTACTGTTTCGCTAGACGCGCCGAAGTACGACGACGACGATGACCAGAGCATGGTCGATACGCTTGTCGGAGAGACCTTTGGCGAAGCGAGTGACGATGCAGAGCAAGAATCACTGGGTAAGTTCCTGGGGCACGCGATATCGCGCCTCGAAGCTAACGAACGTGAGGTCGTCAGTGCTCGGTGGGGCTTGAACAACGCGCCACCCCTGAGTCGCGCTGAAATCGCCGACAAGCTAGGTGTGAGTCGCGAATGGGTGCGACAGTTAGAGCGTTCTGCGTTGAAGAAACTTAAGGGCCAAATCGACGTTCAGAAGACGTTTGATGACTACCAACAAAGCAGTAACTGGTAGTCCCTTAGACTAATTTTTCAACCGCTGTGACGATATCGGGATAGTTGTGTTGAAACCCCTGCTCAATTAGCACAGTAGGCAAGACTCTTTGCCCCGTGAGCAATAACTCATCGGCCATCTCGCCGAGTATTACGCGCATTACAGGCGCGGGCATACCCAGCTTAAGTAGCGTCGGCTGTCGCTGGGATACAGCGTCGGCAAAAGCACGATGAGTCGCGGGCTCGGGTGCCGTCATGTTTACCGGTCCCCGAACATGATCATTTTCCAGGCAGAAACGAATCGCTGCGACCATGTCTTCGATGTGAATCCAGCTCAACCAGTGGCTACCCTGCCCCATCCAAGACGAGACTCCAAACTTGAAAGACTGAGTCATCTGCGGGAAAGCGCCTCCCGCAGTATCGAGCACCACGCCTGTCCTCAGTAACACTAATCTCGTGACCTCGGACTCTGCTCTTCGTGCCTCTGCCTCCCAGTCGGCGCACAAATTAGCTGAAAAACCTGCACCGGCACTATCAGATTCCGTAAAAGACGCATGTTCATGAGCGCCATAAAAGCCTATGGCGCTACCACTCACGAACACCTTTGGCATGCCTTTGACGCTAAGCTGATCGACCAAATCGCGGGTCAAAGTAATTCGGCTATCGAGAATTTCGCGCTTGTAGCCATCGCTCCACCGTTTATCGGCAAGTCCAGCACCCGCGAGATTAACGACGGCATCCAAGCCCTCAGGTATGTCAGAGAAGCTCTGTACGTACTGAAGTCTCCCGTATGACTCCAGTGGTTGGCGAGTCAGCACAGTCACCTCGTACCCATCAGAGAGCATCCCTTTGACCAAAGCTCGTCCAATTAGTCCCGTGCCACCTGTCACAAATACCTTCATCACCGCTTTATCCTTTGCTCTCGCCCTACAACCACCGGACAGTAGTCAACGTATACGTAAAATGCAGCAAACGGTTGAATCACTGTCGACTTGGCTTCGCCGAATTGAGCGATGGACGATACTCACGGGTGCTGGCGTCAGTGCGGCATCCGGCATCCCAACTTATCGAGACCGAACCGGGCGCTGGCTACGTGTTGACCCCATACAACACCGCGAGTTCGTTGAGTCACATAGCAAGCGCCAGCGTTATTGGGCGCGCTCCATGGTGGGCTGGAAAGGCGTTGATGCAGCCCTTCCCAATGCAAATCACTATAGCCTCGCGGCACTCGGGCGCTTGGGTAAAATTGACACACTGATCACGCAAAATGTTGACCGACTGCACCAGCGTGCAGGCTCGCAAAATGTGATCGATCTGCATGGTAGGTTGGATCGAGCGGTCTGCTTGAGCTGTGGCTCCTTTGAGACTCGAGAGTCTCTACAAAAACGCTTACTGGCCGCGAATCCATTTGTCCCCGAATACAGCCATATAGCGCGTCCCGACGGTGACGCTGATGTACCCGATGACTACATATCGCAAACCGTAACGCCCGACTGTCTCTCTTGCGGCGGCACGCTCATGCCTGACGTGGTGTTTTTCGGTGGCACAGTCCCAAAGCCACGGGTTGAGCAGTGTTTCGAGGCCATCGATCGATCGGCGGGTCTGCTAATCGTTGGCAGCTCGTTACAAGTGTATTCAGGCTTTCGATTTTGCCGGTATGCGCAAAAACGACAAATACCTATTGTCATTGTTAACGAGGGACAGACCCGCGCTGACGACATTGCAACCCTTAAGATTGGTACTCATGGCATGCAGAAACTAGTGTCCGCCATTGATGAACTCAGTCCTTCAACGGAGAAGAAAACCGCGTGAGCACTACCATCGTTCTATTTAGGCAAGACCTCAGACTTCACGATCATCCAGCGCTCACTGCGGCGGCGCAACGCGGCGCGGTTATTCCGGTATTCGTGCTGGACGATGAGGCTTGCGGTGACTGGGTGATGGGCGGTGCGAGTCGCTGGTGGCTAAAGCAGAGTCTACTGAACCTCGGAAGCACAATTGCGCAGTCCGGTGGAGAGTTGATCCTCCGCCGAGGCGATACATTGACCGCTTTAATAGACATTCAAAGTCAGTCGGGCGCCGACGCAATTTATTTTTCACGGCAGTATCAACCGTGGTCAGCTGCGATGGAAAAAGCCATTAACGATGCGTTCAACGAAGACGACGTCGAAGTAAAGCGATATCCAGGGACACTGCTGCACGAGCCCGGCTCAGTTCTCACTGGCTCTGGCACGGGCTTTAAGGTCTTCACTCCTTTTTGGCGCGCCGCGCTGAAACTGCCGGTTGCGACGCCCCTGCCCTCGCCTGCGGTGAACTGGAGTAACGCGGTGCCGGCCGCCGAAGATCTAAATTCTTGGGTTCTCGACCCTGCCGAAGATGCGGGAGTGCCAGACTGGGCCGCAGGCTGGGAAGATATTTGGGAGCCCGGTGAAGACGGCGCTCACAATGCACTTGAGGCGTTTCTTGACGCTCCCGTGGCGCATTACTCTGAGGGTCGTGATCTTCCTGCACGTCGCTACACATCGCGTCTATCGCCTCACCTTAAGTTCGGAGAGATCTCTCCACGACAGGTCTGGGCCTCTGCGCAACAACGGAAGCTCTCCGCCCCCGAGTGGACCAGCGCGATTGATAAGTTTCTCGCCGAAATCGGCTGGCGAGAGTTTTGTTATCAGTTGATTGATCTTTTTGATGCGATGCCAGACAGACCCTTTAAGGATCAGTTTGCGGGCTTCCCTTGGGATAATAGCGAGGAACACCTCAAAGCTTGGCAGCGCGGGATGACTGGCTATCCTATCGTCGATGCAGGCATGCGTGAGCTCTGGCAAACGGGCTTCATGCATAATCGTGTTCGTATGATCGTCGCGTCGTTCTTAACTAAGCATTTACTCGTTCACTGGCTGGAGGGTGAGCGATGGTTCTGGGACTGCCTGCTAGACGCAGATATCGCCTCCAATGCTTGCAGTTGGCAATGGGTGGCTGGGTCAGGTGCGGACGCCGCGCCCTACTTCCGCATCTTCAACCCAATTGCGCAGGGACAGAAATTTGACCCCGAGGGTGAATATGTAAAGCGTTGGTGCCCAGAGCTCGCTGACATGCCGAAGAAATTTGTACATGCACCATGGGAAGCGCCAGCAATGACCCTAGCAAGTGCCGGCGTTGAATTAGGCAAAACCTATCCCGAGCCGATTGTGGACCACAAGACGGCACGTCAGGGCGCACTTGACGCCTACGAGGTGATCAAAAAGGCCAGTTAATCCTCGTCTATGATTGCGACAGCGCGCGTCCAGCCAGCGGATCCGCCACGCACTTTGTGTGGGAAGCAGCTGACGGTAAAGCCGTGATCAGGTAGCGCCTCTAAGTTATGCATCTTCTCGAGATGGCAATATCCAATGTCGCGACCGGCCTTATGACCTTCCCAGATGATACTCGCGTCTTTATCGGCCGCATAACGTTCTGCAGTGTATGAAAATGGCGCATCCCAGCTCCATGCGTCAGTACCTGTTACGCGTACACCACGTTCCAAAAGATACATGGTGGCCTCGTAGCCCATGCCTGCGCCGGCGTTGACGTAATCCTCGCTTCCGTAGCGCTTCCCAGCAGAGGTGTTCACGAGAACAATCGTCAAAGGTTCTAACTCAACACCGATTCTCGTTAGTTCAGCCTCAACATCGTTGGCGGTTACTACATAACCATCTGGCTTATCTCTGAAGTCGAGCTTTACTCCTGGCTGGAAACACCACTCGAGTGGTACCTCGTCAATGGTAATAGCACGCTCTGCGCCCCCAGCTTTGTTATTCATGGTGCTGTGATAGTGGTAAGGCGAATCGAGGTGCGTACCGTTATGAGTACACAACTGAACCATTTCGATCGCCCAGCCTTCGCTGTCGGGTAGCTCTGATTTATCAAGCCCCTCAAAGAAGTCAGCCATTTGCTCAGCGCCAGCGTCGTGTCGAATGTAGTCAATCTTTGGACGCATGGGAGGCGGGTCACTCACCACGTCATTTTCAAGATATATCGACAAATCAATGAATCGGCGCATGGCTGGCCTCCCTGCGAGCTCGTGATCAATTGGTTTAAACCATGTCTGACTTTACCCCTACTCGGAGGCGACATCTAACACTTATGCATCTTGGCAAACTGCATTCTCGAGACTAAGGTTCTCGCCACGTTAATTTGTTGTGGATCCACCATGAATTTCTTTAGATCGAAACTCTTGATTGCGACCGTTGCGTGCTTGAGCCCACTCGCCAACGCCGAGGGTCCGTTTCCCTCAACCTACGAAGCACCGGCACACAATCCCACGTTGATAACCAACGCGACAGTGCTAACTGGCGACGGCCAGCGTCTCGACGGTGCCAGTGTCTATTTCGCTAACGGGAAAATTGTTGAGGTAAGCAGCGGCGCCCCAGTAGTGGATGCAAATGTGCGAGTCATCAACGCGCAAGGACGCTGGGTAACGCCAGGCGTGATCGACGTACACTCGCATTTGGGGGTTTATCCCTCGCCCGATGTGGATGCGCACTCCGATGGTAACGAGGCGACAGCCCCTGTCACGGCTGAAGTCTGGGCGGAGCACAGTATTTGGCCACAGGATCCCGGATTTGGGCGCGCACTGGCCGGCGGTGTTACCACACTGCAGATACTGCCTGGTTCAGCAAACCTATTTGGAGGACGGGCTGTGACCTTGAAAAACGTTGCTTCGGTGTCCTATCAAGGAATGAAGTTTCCCGACGCGCCCTATGGTCTCAAGATGGCGTGCGGTGAGAACCCTAAGCGCGTCTATGGCAGAAAAGGCAGCGGTCCTTCTACACGAATGGGCAACATTGCAGGTTATAGAACCGCATGGATCAAAGCCCAGGACTATCGAGATGAGCACGCCAAATACGCAGCGCTATCAGCAGACGAGCAAAAAGACGCGAAAAAGCCACAGCGTGATCTTGAACTTGAGACACTTGCGGGCGTCCTCAACGGCGAGATCATCATTCACATGCATTGCTACCGTGCGGACGAGATGTTGACAATTTTAGATCTCGCCAAAGAGTTCGATTACAAGGTTGGCACATTCCATCACGGCGTCGAGGCTTACAAGATTGCTAACGAGCTGGCTGAAAACGATGTTTGCGGCGCGCTGTGGGCAGACTGGTGGGGTTTCAAGATGGAGGCCTATGACGGCATTCAGGAGAATATAGCCCTCGTCGATCGACCTGACGGCAGTTGTGCGGTGGTGCATTCTGATTCTGACGAGGGTATCCAGCGGCTCAATCAAGAAGCCGCAAAGGCGATGAGCCGTGGCGTAAAAGCAGGATTAGACATCCCGCCTGAGCGCGCGATCACATGGATTACGTCCAATGCTGCAAAATCGCTCGGCATTGAAGACGAAACAGGAAGTCTTACACCCGGGAAAATGGCTGACGTTGTGCTTTGGAGTGGTAATCCTTTCAGTGTTTATACCAAGGCTGATCATGTCTTCATTGACGGTGTGCACCGCTATGACCGGATGAACCCTGAACTCCAGCCGGTTTCTGATTTCGAGCTTGGACAACTACTGGAGGCCGGAGAATGAAGCGTTTATTGACTGGATTGTTGACGGGACTATTGACCGGACTCCCAATTATCCCGGTCGCCTTCGCCGATAGTGTGCTCGTTACGAATGCTAAGTTGATGAGTATGGGCCCATCAGGTACCCAAGATGGCGTCAGTGTGCTGATTGAAGATGGTGTTATTTCAGGCATCGGCACAGACATCTCAGCTGCGGCCGATACGGTGATCGATGCAGGCGGTGCGGTTGTGACACCTGCATTGTTTGCGGGTGCGACAGGTACAGGTCTCGTTGAAGTCAATGCTGTCAGAGAATCGGCTGACGGCTCGATGAAAGAGACCAAGGACAACACGGTTCAGGTCGAATTCGATGTCCGCGACGCCTACTCCCCTTTTTCTTCGCTCGTGGGTGTGACGCGCGTAGAAGGCTTTGGCTATTCACTTCTGTCCGCAAGTGGTGGTCAATATTCCGTGGCAGGCAGAGGATCCCTGGTCGATTTTGACGGCGGCTTCGAAAGCTTTGATGGACGCGATGTACTGTTTATCGATGTGGGTGGCTATGCTGCGGATAAGGTTGGTGGCTCACGCGCGGGACATTGGATGATGCTTGAGGGCATCATGGCGGATTTGAAACGCCGCAGCGCTGAGCGTGAGTACTTGAGTCAGTCCGGTAAGGATCATCTCAAGAATCTCACCAAGAATGGCGTCTTTGTATTCGCTGCCAATCGTGCAGCTGATATTAGAAAGGTCATCTCCTTCTCAGAGAAATACGATCTTAATAGTGTTATCGCCGGTGGGCGCGAGGCTTGGTTGCTCGCTGACGAATTGGCGTCGGCAGGCATCGCTGTGATGGTTAACGGACTCGATAACCTGCCCTCGAACTTTGATGCATTGGGCTCACGATTGGATAATGCCGCTCTCTTGCACGGTGCCGATGTGCAGGTTCTGTTTACCAGTGGCGAGACGCACAATGCGCGTAAAATTAGGCAAGGCGCAGGAACTGCAGTAGCGCATGGCATGCCGCATGAAGCCGCAGTAGAGGCTATGACCACGGCACCTAGTCGCATATTCGGTGGCCGCTCAAGATCACTCGAAGTGGGAAATCGTGCAGACCTGGTTATCTGGAGTGGTGATCCGCTTGAGGTTACGAGTTACGCCACTAGCGTCATCCTCGACGGCGAAGTCACGTCTATGGAAACGCGGCAAAGCAAGCTGCTTGAGCGCTATCTTCCAGAGGAAGAGGGTTTAGGTCGGGCCTATATCAATCGCTAAGCTAGTATCAATCGCTAAGCTAGTATCAATCGCTAAGCTAGTCACTCGACGATTCGTTTATGCGCGACAGCGTTGCGGTCGTCGAATGCCCTTCCAGAAAATCGAGAATAATGACCTCGCCACCCCCGGCGAGGACATGCTCATGCCCTGCGATCTCCGTAACCGCATAGTCACCGCCTTTGACCAAAACATCAGGTGATACGGCCTCTATCAAACGCGCAGGTGTATCCTCTGTAAAGGGTACAACGTAGGATACTGACCGTAAGCCCGCCAACACCTCCATGCGTGCACTCAAAGCGTTTACAGGGCGTTCTGGGCCCTTTAAACGGGATACCGAAGCGTCATCGTTAACCGCTACGATTAACACATCACCTAACTTTGCCGCAGATTCGAGATAGCTCACGTGGCCCGGATGAAGAAGGTCGAAACATCCATTTGTCATCACAAGACGTTGATCATTGGCCTTAAGCTGGGAGACAGCGGAGATCAAATCCGCCTCCTCGACAACGCCAAACTCAGGTGGCAGGTTAACCGCTAACTCGGCGTTAGCAGCCAGTGCAAGTTCGTCACGAGAAATCGAGGCGGTACCCACCTTCCCCACAACTAAGCCCGCAGCGATATTCGCTAGGCGGGTGGCATGCTCAAGCGAGGTTTGACTCGCAATGCCCG
This sequence comes from gamma proteobacterium HIMB55, assembly GCA_000227505.4. Lineage (NCBI taxonomy): Bacteria > Pseudomonadati > Pseudomonadota > Gammaproteobacteria > Cellvibrionales > Halieaceae > gamma proteobacterium HIMB55. The sequence continues at coordinate 1,198,382 of AGIF02000001.1, forward strand.
CGGCAACCGCGGAAATGACCGTGTCGCCCGCCCCAGTCACGTCAAATACCTCTTTGGCGAGTGCGGGTAGATGCAGAGGATCACCCTCTCTCGGCTGGAGCGTCATGCCACGCTCACTTCGAGTAACCAGGACCGCATCAAAGTCATAATCCGTGCACATTGCTTTGGCGGCGTTACTGATTTTTTCGTCCGACTGATTACAGGCACCGGCAACAGCTTCAAACTCGGACATATTAGGCGTAATCATGGTCGCACCACGATACCGAGAGAAATTGGTCCCTTTCGGATCAACGAGACAGGGAATGTTTCGTTCGCGACAAACTTCGATCAAGGCCTCGATACGAGAAAGCGTGCCCTTGGCGTAATCACTTAGCAGCACAACGTCGTGTTCGGCAACAAGATTGCTCACGTACTGGAGGAACATCTCATCGGCATAGTCATCAAGGGGTTGCTCGAAGTCCATGCGAATGAGTTGCTGGTTCCGGCTCAATACTCGGAGCTTAACGATCGTTTCAGTCTCGCAAGGCATTACCGACCACCTGACACCGCGTTTTTCTACCGCCGTTCGTAAGACCTTTGCATGCTCGTCGTCACCCGCTAGACCCGACAAGGTCGTTTCTACGCCCAGAGCCGCAAGATTCACCGCAACGTTACCTGCCCCGCCAGGACGATCGTCAACTTCGCCCACATTGACCACAGGGACTGGCGCCTCTGGACTCATCCGCGAAGCACTACCATGCCAAAACCGATCCAGCATAACGTCACCGACCACAAGCACCTTAGCGTTCTGGAAATCTGGGATATTGGCCATGAAAAGATTCTCTACTCCTGTCAGGGCCGTCGAGAGGAAGGTCGCTGACTTATATGTTCTTGCGGTTAGTTTATTCGATATTAATTACGTTAGAGCCATCGTCCAAAACCTCTTCTAGAGCCGCTAATGCCTCAGAGGGTTGTATTCCTGCCATGCAGTTGAATGCGCCGGCACAGGTTGGGCGACGCTTACACGGGGCACAATCGAGGCCATGGTAAATCACTCTGACATTGTCACGACCTGTCTCCGTGTAGGGGCAGGTAGAACCAAATAAGGCTACCGTAGGTACGCCCGCTGCGATTCCCATATGTGTCAGGCCAGTATCTACACCAATAACCGCTTTTGCCTTGCTTACAAGACTGGCGCTAACACCCAGCGGGTGCGTTCCTACCCAGTTTTCGACTGTTAATCCCTCGAGCATTTTTGCTGCTTCTGCACGGTCAGCAGGACCACCCAGACAACCCACTGTATGACCCTTTTCGCAGAGCGACCGAATGAGTGAGCGCCAGTGCTCGGGAGTCCAATGCTTTTGGGGACGCGTGGTGAACGGCGCAATTGTGATGTAGCTACCCGGCTCGGCAACATTGGCAGCCCGTACGTGATCGTCATTCGTCAAGCCAAGCTTCATCTCGAACTGCTCAGTATCCCATCCGAGTTCCTGCGCTAACCCCAAATACTCTGAACTGATCCGAGACGTTATCTGTTTGGGATATCGCTTTGATAAAAACAACCCATTGGGTTCCTTCGATTTAAACCCAACACGGTCGCGACAGCCTGTTAACCAAGCGAGGAAGGCACTTTTTAGCAAGCCTTGAGCATCTACCACCAAATCGTAGTTGCGGGCTTGTAGCTCGCGTCGAAAACTTCTGACAGCCCTGAGGAGCGCAATTAAACGTTTCTCCTGCCACAAGGCTCGCCACTCCTGCCTAGGCCACAAAATGACACGGCCAACCGACGGCATGCCGGCAATCAGCGGTCGAACCACGCCCTCAGCAAGCCAATCGATTTCCGCATCGGGATATCGACGCTTGCACGCCTCAACAAGCGGAGAGGCGAAAACCACATCACCAATCGCACTCAAACGGATGATCAAAACTCGCTTTGGAAGAGTCGCTGACATCGGTCAATCAGTCGTTATCAATGACCGGTAAAGGTGTCGGATAAGGGCAATCCCGATCGAGCGCTATGAGCAATGTAAAAGTCAGGAAGATTAAATTTCCACCAATGTAGCTATAAATCCCTACCGCCGTACCAATCGGAAACACAGCGAGGATCGCTACCAAGGCGGCGACGGCAACAGGCATACGCTCGTCCGTTAAATAGCCCCAAAGCAAATACAGCAAAACTGCGTAGCCCAACAATCCTATGACACCGGTTTCCGCCATAATTTCCAGCAAGGTTAGGTGGGGATGCCAGGTTTCGGACACGCCCGTGCCCTGAAAAGCTTCCTGAGCCACGGCGAATGTACCAAAGCCTCGAATACCAACCCCTGTGAACCAATGTTCTTTGAACGCGACCCACGCACTCTCCCAAAGCTGAGGTTGATACAAAATCGATTGATAGCGAGCAGGCGCCTCAGCGATGGTGCTAACCTGCCCTGTAACAATCGATAAGTAGTACCCCACTAGCAAACCGATAATTCCGGAGATAACGAAGCCTGTAATCTGTCGCTTTGCGCCCACTTCGGGATGCCTCAATGCCAGCGTTGCCCATGCAGCAAGCCCAATGAGCGCAAGCACCGCTGATGATTGGTGGCTGCTCATCACAATTGCGGCGTATACAGGCAGCGATAAAATACCGATTCCGATACCTCCAGCACGCCGCAGAGCTTCCAGAAAGAACGGTGAAAGGATTGCAATTGTGGCGCCATAGCCGAGCTGCAAGGACCCGGTGACTACCGCCCCAGACTCGCCCAGCTCAATAAGCGGATCCCCTAGCAGGCTGACGCCCGTCAATAACTGGATGAAACCATCGATCGCCCAAGCCACCAGCAAGATGCCCAAGAGCGACATAATCTGCTTAGCGTTCCCCTCCTCAAGCTTTGCACTCAGAACGACCCAAGCAGCAAGGCCATAGGCCGCAAAACGAAAAGCCGCAGACAAACCACGGTCAGGGTTAACGGACATAATGAGGCTAATGAAGCCGGGAATTGCGATACAGGCGAACAAAATTGCCGCGCGCTTCATACCGTCAGTAGATAGGACTGCTTTTCGATCGGTGAGCAAGCCGCCAATTGCGATAACGACCATTAGCCAGATCAGCTGACGCGTGGCAACGCTCACCGCTAGGGAGAAAAAGAGAAATCCCCACATCAGTGGAGCTGGAATCAGGGTTTGCTGCGACATTATTGTGAGTTTTAGGCGCCTGGGCTTCCCGAAAATACGGGACTGAGGTTAACGAAATGCATGGCGCAACTCCAGCCAACACCCGTTAATAAGCCAAAAATCAACAATTTAACTTGCACCGCTGTTCGGCAACGTGTTTCATCGCGACATGCTGTTATCACACCAGAAAAAATTCCTGTTTATCCACATTGCGAAGACAGGTGGTACAAGCGTTCGGTCGGCCCTTCAAAAGTATCGTTGGCGCGACCCCTACTACGCGCCCATCTGGCTTGCGAGCAAGCTTAGCGGAATGGCAAACCACGAACTTGCGATAAAACTCCCGAGGCACTCTAAGGCGATTGCCGCCAAAGAAATGCTGCCACATGAGTTTTACGACTCGTTGTTTAAGTTTGCTTTCGTTCGCAATCCCTGGGATTTGCAAGTGAGTTCTTATCACCACATCCGGCGTGAGCGGCCTCAACTCATGAAGCCCAATGAAAGCTTCGCCGAGTTCCTGCATCGTAAATTTGACCCGGATCGTGAGTGGCAATACCACATCGACACATCGATCACACCACAATCGAATTATCTGGTGGACCTCAACGGTGAACTCATCGTGGATTTCATTGGGCACTACGAAACGCTGCAGCAGGACTTTGATCACTGTTGCAAGACAATAGGGATTCCTAAAGTCGAGCTACCTCATAAAAGAAAAGCAGGTGATCGACTGGCTTATCGTGAGTACTACACGCCGGAAACTCAGGCGCTGGTGGAGAAAGCTTTTGCTCGAGATATCGAGCTTCTCGGCTACACGTTTTAATTTTGCTCAAGTCATTGATCAGACATTAAATCGGCAAAGCCACTCTCGCTGGCTGACACAGTGTTACTTCTGGGACCCTCTTCTGTGGGGGCCAATTACGCCAAAAAGAATCAAGGAGCGGGAGAATCTCTATGTCAATCGGAGCCCGATTGCCTGCATTTGGCTTGCGGGCTGATTTGGATTTACCGACTAAGCTGACGTTTTAGCAGCCTCTAGCGCTGCGTCTAGAAGACTGCTGACCTTAGTGCTCGCATTGTGAGGTCTTCCTTCCGTCACATGATAACGGTCAGGAACACCCGCCCTCTCCGCAGCGACCATATCCGAAACCTTGTCCCCGACCATAATCGAGCGAGCCAGATCAATATCGTGTTCGTTAGCGGCTTTTAACAACATGCCAGGCTCAGGCTTTCGCAAGTCCGACGCGACTCGGTAAGACTCTAAGTCTGCGTCTTCGAGATAAGGGCAGTAATACACCGCCGATAGTGTCACACCTTTTGCGGAAAGATCGGCTGTCATTGTCGCCGTCAGCGAGAGAAAGTCGTCCTCGGTGTAATACCCGCGAGCGATACCCGACTGGTTAGTAACCACGAAAAGCTTAAAACCAGCGTTCTGTAGCTGTTTCAAGCCTTCGACAGCATCCGGAAGATATTCAAAATCCTTCCATCGACCGACGTAGCCCGAATCAACATTTATGACTCCGTCACGATCTAAAAACGCAGCGGGCACCGACATAAGAGGGCTCAATCGATCTCTAGGTGATGTTCAATAAGCGCACAGAGCAAATGTCCGATCACAATGTGCATCTCTTGAATTCGGGCGGTGACGTCCGAAGGAACAACAAGCGACAAATCAACGGCCTTATGAAGATCTCCGCCCGACTTACCGGACAAGCCAATGACACGACTACCGTGCTCTCGCGCCACCTCAACCGCTTTTAAGATATTTAACGAGTTCCCGGAGGTTGAAATAGCAATCAAGACGTCACCCTCCTCCGCAAGCCCTTCGACCTGCCGACTGAATACCTGCTCGTACCCGTAGTCATTACCAATGGCGGTTAATGCTGAGGTGTCGGTGGTGAGGGCAATAGCGGGAAGCGAGCGTCGCTCCCCGACAAAACGGCCAATCAGCTCCGCCGCTATGTGTTGAGCGTCGGCGGCCGAGCCACCATTTCCACACAGATAGATTCGCTTGCCGGCTTGCAACGCACTAGCGCAAATTTGGCCAGCCTCAGCAATTTTTGGCTCAAGCGCCTCCATCGCTCTCGCGACTGAAATATGTTCTTCAAGTGTTTTGCGGACTAAACCCTGCACCACGTCCCCTTCATGTTTCCAATCTCTATAAGTCTGTGCTTCTTGCCCACCACTTCGAAGCTTTAGGCACCTATACCCATAGCCCAGAGATATTGCTGTTCTCTTATCGATCATTCAGGATCTGGCGTAGCGCTTTATTAAAAAACAGTCACTAGCCACGAACCTAAGCAACGAGATTAAGATTACCACGGCCTTATCATCAGGAACGACCCTTCATGAGTAACGATTACTATGTTGACCCCTCCCGGGAAAATTTTGACGCTTTCAAAGCATTAGACCGAAACACCCCGATTCTTATGCTTAACAAGCTTAAATTTTATGAGTACGCCAAATACGAGGCAGGTCACCCACTTGAGAACACACCCATGACGGGCGCCGAGGCATACGCCAACTACGGAAAAGACAGCGGCCCTATTTTCTCTCGTGTTGGTGGCTCGATCATTTGGCGCGGAAATTTCGAGGCTACGGTCATTGGGCCGACGGATGAGCTCTGGGACCAGGTTTTCATTGCGCGCTACCCAAGCGCAGGGGCTTTTTTGGAAATGGTGACTGACCCGGACTACCAACAAGCGGTAAAGCACAGACAGGCGGCCATACTCACATCGAGACTACAGCGGTTTGGAGAGCTCGAGCTTGGCGATACCTTTTGAACGAGATCAATGTCTTAAGTTTAAAGTCATCTCTGAACATTACGAATAAGGTTCGGACAAGTTGGGCCTTAACCTATGAATGACAAGTAAAAGGATGCTTGTAAGACCTAGGTCTAGACACCCGACTCGCGTTTGACTAGTTATCGCGCTTCTCAAATCGCTCAGCGCGTTTCTCACCAATACGCTTGTAGGCGATTGGGATACAGAGGATAGCGATGACTAAGAGCGTCCACATATGCTTCAGTCTTCGCTCGGGCCAACGGCCGTACCCCAGGCAACCATCTCTGAAACGCCCTGAGTGATCATTGACGAGGCAAAGCGCACACCTACCACCATATTGGCGTCTAAGCGTGCTGCATCCTCCTGCATGCGATAGATCGCCTCCTCGCGGGCATCAGCCATCAACTGGGTGTATGACTTCACCTCACCCCCGACCACGTTTTTCAGAACGGCTGTAATGTCGCGTCCAATATTTCTTGATCGCGCTGTGCTTCCTCTCACCAAGCCCAGTGGTTTCATGCCCACAGGTACGGTTTCAATACTGAGGAGCTGAATGCTTTTAGGATCGTTCATCATTCTTTTACCGTGTTTCAGGACGTTGTGGGAAAGCTGCAATGCACTCGACTTCGAGTGCGGCGCCAAGCGCGAGACCATTTGCACCGAGTGCTGATCTCGCGGGATAAGGTTTCGAAAAATACGTGGTGTAGACCTGATTAAACTCGCCCCACTGCGATACGTCCGCAAGGAAAACTGTGCACTTAACGACGTCGTTCATCGTTAAACCACGACGATCAATAATCTGCTTGATGTTATCCATAACTTGACGGGACTCGGGCTCGATACCACCGTCAACCAGCGCACCTGACTCATCAGTGCCAACCTGACCCGAGATAAACAATAACTCGTTGACACGCACGGACTCCGAGAACGGTAAATTTTGATTCGCCCCTGGGCCATCGTTAAAAAAAGTGGCCTGAGCGCTCACGAGTGATGTAGTTCCAAGCGATACGAGGCCCACTACTACTGACGAGAGCAGTCTAGAGGGATTTTTCAGATCTAGGCTACAACGAAGGTAGTTCAATCCTGATATTATCGCCGCCCGCATAGAGGTAGTCATGACGCCAGATCTCATTCTGCTTTTCATCCCAACGATCGCCGCGGTGTCTTTCACACCGGGTCTTTGTATGACCTTAGCATTTACGCTAGGCCTTTCAATAGGCTATCGCAGAACGCTGTGGATGATGTGGGGAGAAATGGCAGGTGTTGCCACGGTATTTGGTGCCACGTTCTGGAGTCTGGGTTGGCTCTTGTCGCGGGACCCACTGTACTTTCAAGTGTTCTCGCTAATTGGCGGCGGTTACTTGATTTATCTCGCGCTCCTCATGTTTCGGGAAACACCCGAAACTATCGTCGCGAAAAACCTTGATCAGACCAGCGCCGCATCACTAATGGGGTTGGGTTACGTTACGGCTGTGAGCAACCCAAAAGGCTGGGCTTTCCTCATGGCGCTCTTACCTGGGTTTGTCGCCGCGGATGCGCCGTTAGGACCCCAGTTCGCCATTATGCTCGTGATCATGCTATCCACCGAATTTATATCAATGACCGCTTATGCAACGGGGGGTCAGTGGCTCGCACAACGGCTCAGCAGCAACACAGGTTTATTCAGTGTCAACAAAATCGCCGCCAGCATGTTGCTACTTGCGGCTCTGTGGGTGTTATCGGGCGTCTTCGATTAACGCGAGGGTCAGTTGGTTTCCCCGATAAAGGCAGTAATTAGCGATACGAGCTCTTCAGGAATATCTTCCTGACAGAAATGCCCTACCCCCTCTACTTGGATCACTCGCCCTTCAGGGTAAATTCCTTTGAAATCCGAAATGGCGTGATCTTGAGCAATCGCGTAATCCTTATCTCCTGAAACCAACATTGCAGGCTTTGATTTCAAAGCCTCCATGTCACCACTTTCCATGGTTTCAAAGACAAAGGGTAAGAATCGCCCGTAATGCACATCTAGCGGGAAATTAATCGCGCCAATGCACGAATCCCGATCTGGGAAAGGCGTAGAGTAGGCGCGAATCCATGTGTCGTCGACGGCCGATGAATTCTGAAAGCCGATGATTTTCATAACCGACAGAACAGTGCTGCCCAGCTCCCCAAGGATGCCGTTTAACGTCCCTGCCTCCTCGTGCTTGGCAATCCATTCAAACCAAGGTGTGCGACCGCCAGCAGCCTGCCCACCACCATACCCAAGCACGGTATTAGCAATGAACAATCGCTTTACCCTCTCGGGGTTTCTGACGGTAAAAGCCCCCGCCATTGGTCCACCCCAGTCCTGACAGACAATCGTTATATCTTGCAAGTCGAGGTCTTCGACAAAGCGCTCTAGGTTCTCTACATGCGTCTGAAGTGTGTAAACACGGTCTTGAGGCGTTTCAGACTTACCGAAGCCCATGTGATCAGGCACAACAACTCTGAAATTCTCAGACAGCGGTCCAATCATTTTGCGATAGAGGTAACCCCAAGTCGGCTCTCCGTGTAGGCACAGAACAACCTCAGCGTCCTGAGAACCCTCGTCAACATAGTGCTGCTTAAACCCAGATGCCTCAGAGAACCTTGGAGCGAAGGGCCATGTACCATCGAATGTTTCATTCGCATCGATCATCAAAAACGTGTCCAAAAGTGATAGCGTAGCCACCAGATTACTACTGAACCCGGTATGAGTGTGCAAGGCGATTCAAATTTAACCCAGAGTTCGCGTCTATCGATTGGCGACTATATCCCCAACGCTTTTATCGAGTCGGACGAACATCGACTTGATATTCAGGTCAAAGCAGGCGAGCCCAACATCTTTGTCGTCATAAACCGCTCACACACGGCGCTGGCTCAGGGCGCTGCTAATCTCAAACTACCCTACCGGCACTTCGTGATAACAGAGGGCGCAACCGGTCTTGAGCATTCGCGGCTGTTCGCTAGCGCTGAATTTAGCTCCCTGTTCCTTCATCCGTTGGTACCCCTGAGTGCATTTGTGACGGACGCAAACTTAAAAGTCGTAGATTTTGTAGACGCGCAAAATCTCGAGGAATTAGAAGCTGAAGTTGCGCAAATCATCGTTGTCCCGAGGAATCTCCCTGCCCCTGTACTCGTCATTCCGGACGCAATTGATGAAGCACTTGCTGAGGATTTAATTCATTACCTAGATGGTCGTGAAGATCATGGGTTCGTTGCTGACGGCGACTTCAAACGTCGACTGCACATCCACCCCGATAGAGACCTTGAGCATCGGTTGGACGACAAACTCTGCAAGTCGGTTTTACCGGAAATCGAGAAAGTCTTTTACTCTGAAATCACGCACAGAGAGACTTACAAGATTTGTCGATATGATGGTACGAACAGCGGTAAGTTTGGGAAACACCGAGATACGATAGCTCCCCATCTGCACCGCCGTTATGCGATCACTTTGGTGCTCAATGACGATTACGAAGGGGGCGGGATTGCCTTTCCAGAGTACAACTCAGAAGTCCTTTCGATTCCAAAGTACGGCGCCGTGGTGTTTCCCGGCTCGCTATTTCATCAAGTAAACAACATTTCATCCGGCAGTCGATACGTGATCATAAGCTTTTTCTTCGGTGAGGCGGAGGCGGCAGTGAAGGAAGATAGTGAACGGTACCGTTTTACCGTCAAACGTAACGTCGAGGGCCTGACATTGACATCGCTAATGCCTAATCAAACGCTGAGTTCTTAGCCACGGTGCGACACCGCATCCCAATATTCAGGGGTTATTCGCCCTGATACCTATAGTTTGGAAAAGCCTCTTTAAGTTCTTCGTGGATGCCAGCAAAACGGTAGTACTCAAGTAGAGAACGTTCATACCCCATGCCGAACTTTTCACTGCACTCAGTCATCGAGTCCTGATAGACCGGATCGACCTGCTCCAACAAATCTAAACCCAACAAATATTTGGCTTTAGACCAGGAGGCCTTCGGCCAACCTGTCCGATTACTGTTACTGATGCGCTTTGCTTCATCGGGAATACGATCCCGAGAACCCGCGTAGTCGGTTGCAACGGCGTGTCTTGTGGGACAAAAAATATCGTAGCCATGGGTCCATAGTCGAACTGCGTACAAAACCTGCTCTTCCGCATGCAGGCCAAAATCGAGCTCGGGATCATAGGGAAAGCGGCGGCGATCATCGCTTCGCATGAATAACATCGCCGCACTGATGCCAAATGAAACGATTGGCGCCTCTGGCAACGTGACCAATGAACCGTGGCTTTTGATCGCATCTGCGTCTACTTGTCGGTAGCGGTTCACATGACCAATCAAGGGAGCATGCTGCTCAGAAGTCATATTTTTGATGTTAATGGGGTAATGCGAGATCACCGCCCGCTCGTTGAGGGCAAGGGCGCTCTTTAGTTCCTCGATCAGAATCTCATCCCAACCGGCATAAAAACGTGAGTGACAGTCCAGCTGAAGAAAGTAATCCTCATCTTCCATGAGTGCTTCACATCGCGATCGCGCATAAATAGGGCCTCTCGCCTCCTCCACCGGAATTCGATCAAGTCGCACTTGTCGTGAGTCGCTTAAAGCCTGGTAGGAATGATCGTGAGCCAGTGCTTGAAGACAGATACCAAAGGTGAGTCGCTCTGGGTGAACTGCTTGTGCGAGTGCGTCCTCCACTGTGTCGATGACATCAGGATCTGAAAAACAGGCGATGGAGATGAAAATCTTCTGCTTAGCCACTGATTTTAAGACCTCAGCTTGTTTGCTTGCCGGCAATCGTGGCGTTAGACGCCATAAACGATCCACCCGCCGCGTAGCGCTTCTTGGTTTCCTCGCTCCACTGATCGACTTCGTCGGACTTCACGCCGTAAGCGAGACCGCGCATGACGCCAGCGCGTCCGTGAACGCGTTCTTTCCAAGCAAGCACATTGGGATGGAGCGTGATGTCAATCTTGCTCCACTTGTAGCCTCTGATCCACGGGAAAATAGCAATGTCCGCAATGGTCAGGTCGTCACCACAAACATAAGCTTTTCCCTGTAGCTGAGTATCTAGCACACGAAGTAATCGCTGCGCCTCAGTATTAAAACGATTTAGCGGATGGACTTTTTGTTCCTCGGGAATATCCGCCATGTAACGCGTATAACTCAGTTTGTTACCAAACGTCGGTCCCAAGCACGCCGCCTGCCAAGTAAGCCACTGAAGAACGTCATACCGCGCTGCCCCCGTCGGGTACAAGGGACTCGGGAACTGCTCCCCTAGATATTGGAGGATGGCACAGCTCTCCATCATCCGAACCGAGCCATGAACGAGTCCCGGGATCTTCTGATTTGGAGAAACGGCAGTGAAGGCCTCGGAGAACTGATCACCACTCATGATGTCGACGGTGATGACCTCACGTTCAGGCAGTTGCACGCCGGCCTCGATCAACTCCTCGAGCATGATGCTGACTTTCCAGCCGTTGGGTGTGGCCGCAGTCCAGAGCTGTAAAGCATCCGACACTTTTAGGCTCCTACCTTCAGCGCGCCAAGGAAATCCATCTTACCCAGCGGCACGCCATGTATGCGAAGCACATCGTAGGTAGTGGCTGAATGAAAATAGAAATTGGGAATCGAGAATGAGGTCAGGAAGGCGTTCGTTGTAAACGGCATTTCTCGTTCACCCATTCTAAACACCATGGGGTTATCAGCGAGCGCATTAATCTCCTCTTTTGAGACACTTTCTAACTCGCTTATGGCCTCAGCAATCAGTGCCTTGCACTTCTCAAACGTCATTCCGCTCATCCGTGGTGGTGGCTCAAAGAGTCCCGCCTTCATCGCACGAATAGTACCCATAGAGTGATGCCACACCGAGATCACCTGAAAACTGAAGGGCAACATATCGTCCCGCAGTCGGTAGCGAACAAGCGCTTCCAAGTCGAGATCTGACTCTGCAGCATGATGCTCGGCTCGGTTCAGAATATTGCCTACAGCTCTTAATGTCCGTAGGTAGCTCCCAACACTGACCTCGTAGAATGAAAGTGACATTGAGGGTCCTCCTCTGTGGAATTATTTAATGCTTTACCAAGTGAAGTAGTGTTTGTCGCCCCGCAAGATAATGCACCGCGGTGCCATCAAAAAAGGCACTTTGCTCCAATTTCATCTGAGCGCGCTCCCCGCCCCACTCAGGAATATTTACTGTGACGTTGCCCTCGATTGCATAGCCAGTCATTGGGTGCAACGGCCAATCCCCTCGACCAACTGTCGGTCCTTGGTTGTCCCACATCCCAATCGTTGGACCTGGCGCATGACCAAAAACCCCCAAAGGATGGGTATAGATCGCATGTGTTATACCTGCCTTCTTGAGCGACTCTTGCGCCGCGGCCAGTATCTCGTTGCCTGTGCGGCCAGCCTTAAACTCATCCGTGAGCATGTCCTGCCACCGATTCCCAACGGACATAGCTGCGTTCAAGCCTGTGGGCGCTTCTGACTCTCCCAACTTTAAGACGTAGCCCATCTCCTGTGTGTCGGTACAAAGACCTAAGTAACAAAGACCCACATCGGTATGAAGGAGGTCCCCCCGCCTAATGATCGAGTCCGGTGAGCCGTCTCCCAAAAAGGGTGCGTTCTCTCCAAAACCAGCCCCCTGCCACTGACGGTTCACATCCGGATGGAACCAAGGCTCCAAACCCTCCTCTTCAAACCGTGTGCGAATAAACCAGGCCACATCTCCCAGGGTTGTTACTCCGGGGGTTATCACCTCGCTACTAAAGGCGCGCGCAATGGTCTCCCTGGCTATCCCGACCGCCCGCTGCCAGACCTCAACCTCGCGCTCGAGCCGCGTCTCCATCCAGCGAACGACCAGAGCCTCTGAAGACACAATACGATCGCTAAAATCTGAACCTACAGCCGTTGCCAGCTTCTCGTAGAGACTGTGGCTTAAGCCGTCGGCAACCGGCCACATATCGCTCGTGTTAACACCAATACGTTGTGGATTTCTCGCACGAATGACCTCGCCCAGTCGCTCCCATTGCGCATCCAAATCACCGCCTTCCCACGCCGCGTCGTAAAGTGATCCAAGGGGATAACGGCTGACTGTTAATCTCTCGACACCCTGCTCGCCGCGATCGAAAAACACGAGCATAGTGGTTCTACGTGCTGTGAATCTTGGCTTAGGCACTAAAGACAAAAAGACGGGGTCGTCGTTGTATTCCCGCGCGATAACAAGCCACATATCAAGCCCTGCTTCACGCATCAGGCCAGGCAGTAGTGTGTCCAGTCGCTCTTCAACGATGGCGTTTTGAATGGCTGGTCGATGTTCGAAGGGTTCAACTGCGAGTGTCTGGGCTTGCGAAATCGAAGCGGCCAGCAGTGTCCCAGTTAGAACAATCATCACTCCAGCAAGTTTCTGCATCACTTTCAGATTCATTTAAACCTCCGTATCGAGCACATCAAATGCACAAACCAATTTCTCTTGCCAACTCAACGGCAGTGGCAAAGTCTGCGCCCAGACGTGATTACAGGGTGATGACAAAGAGTCCCGAAAAATCCATAAATGCGCCACCGATATCTCAGCCTCAACATTGAAGACTCAAAAATTAACGCCAGCTGCTGAATCTCACGCCTCTTCGATGAAACTTTGCCAAACTCCCATGACTTTTCCGGGTTCCCAAATCTTATCCATGTCAGCTTTTGCAGATTCTTTTGACCAACCCAAGCGCTCTACCCGATATTTGTAAAAAAACGCGGAAACACGCATGTTGGCAGCGCAATGCACCCAGACTCGCTCATCGTCGCAACTCTCAAAGGTTTCGATGAAGCGTTCAAAATCATCTCTCGTTGGATTGGTGAAGACGACCGGCAAGTGAAAATATTGGATGCCTAGCGCCTGTAAAAGCTCGTCCTCATTGCCCAATGCGTTTTCGTGGCTTTTAGGCGCGAGATTAATAATCGTCGTATAGCCCGCCTCTTTGATGAGACCTAACTGCTGCTCTGTGGGCTGACCCGAGGTCGCAACACGTTCGTCAAGCTGTACAAAGTTGAAGATATCGCTGAGATCCCGCGTGTTACCAGACCACCCTAGTCGCTTGCGAACTCGGGTAGCGTAGTACCCAATAACTGTATTGAACGTGTTTGCCATCAACCCCCCAGAAACAAATTTGCATCTTTTCTTGGTTACCCCGACAGGCGGCCTCTAACACCTGCAAAAACCCTAGCTCTCCGCAATTACGGGGTTATGAATTAACCCTCGCTGCTGCAGGACTCTCTTCCAATTAGAGCGTCACTGGGAGTGGTTTGTTAATGGGCTGCGTGAGAGTAGCCGGATCTTCAGCAAAACCGATAATCGCGCTGAAGCCATCACTCTTCTCGCGATGCGCGAAGCCCTTCTGGCCAATGATCTTGGTTCCAGCACCACAGGCGTAAGAGGTACCCTTTTCAACATCAAAAATAGTCAGCACGCCACTGGTGACAAAGGTCAGTGAATCGAAGTCGTGCCAGTGCGCTTCATTTTCCTCAGCGGGAAAATCGAACTTGTGCGCGGTGTAGCCCGCGGCCTCGCACTGCGCGTAAGCATCTGCCTCGTCGATAAACGTACTCAAACGATCGTCCATGTCTGGATCTCCTTATTCGTATGCTCTGCAAACCAGCCCAACAAACTCGCCACGTGACCAAGCTTGTCAGACACTTTACGTTTTAGCAGTTTGGCACATTCAACACACCATTAACCACTCTCGCCAAATGAACGTTGCCTTTGGAAAACGTTCGATCTAACTTTGCTGAGAATAATGTTAATAAATAGTGATGCTATGTCCGCCTTCGAAGCACCCCGAGCGCCAGAGGGCAAAGACGCCGGTTACACGGCCTTTGACCTTCACCCCTCAACCCCCATCATAGGCGCTGAAATTCGTAATCTTCGCCTCTCCGATGTTAGCGAGACAACTGCGGAACAACTCCGACACGCATTGTGGCGTTATGGCGTTCTATTCCTGAGCGATCAATTCCTTAGTCATGAAGAACTCATAGCAGCAGGTCGTTTATTTGGCCCTGAACTCGAACAACATACGTTTGGGAAAACACTCAAAGACGAGGGCTACCCCGAAGTCTTGGTGATCGAGCAATTCGAATCTGATCGCGCAAAGACCACCACGGACATTTGGCACCATGATGTGACGGGACGTAAAAACCCCAATCTTGTGTCTGTACTTCAAGCCACTGAAGTTCCATTCGGTGCAGACACCATGTGGTCCAGCGCCAGCGCCGCCTTTGAATGGCTTCCCGACGCACTGAAACGGCTTTTCCTCGAGCTCGACATCGAACACGACGCGGTCTACATGGCATTACGACATGACTTTGGATCTAGCGAGGTGCTTTCCGCCTTATTTGACATGGATGAGAGCAGTACCCACCCCGCCGTTATTCGTCACCCCGAGACCGGTCAACTCTGTCTGTTTGTCGGTAATGGCTATGTAAAGCGAATTAAGGGCTTCTCAGCTGAGCAAAGCGAACAGCTGATAAAACTGGCCATTGACCAAATCAAGATTCCGGAGCTCCAAGTGCGGCACAGTTGGCAACCAGGTGACATCGCGATCTGGGATAACCTAGGAACGGTGCACTACGGCGTTGCCGGAGATCTGCGGAACCGTAAACGTCTGCTTCATAGAGTCGCGGCCTGGTCACCTGAGGTGCAACCCTCACTGAACCGGGAAGAAGCATTATCGGAACTGGACAATCGGTAATGGCTTCGACACGACTCATCTCGGCGCCAGAAGGACACCTGACGGAGGATACGATTAGAAATACGCCCGTCAGCCGTCGTCAGTTGATGGGGTTGGGGGTCTTTTCCGCCCTTAGTTACGGACTTTCAGCACCCAGTTCAGCGGCGGTTAGCAACACCACCAGCCACCTGAGGCCGTGGATGACCTCGCCCGGTAACCCCGTGGCAATGACACCCTACGGTCAGCCCTCGCAACACCAAGAGGGCTTAGCTCGGATTACACGTCCGAGTCTCTCTCCACTACCACAGAATTCAGCCTCCTTCGCTCCATTGCAGGGCATGATGGGCATCATCACACCCTCAGGTCTTCACTATGAACGGCATCACAGCGGGTGGCCTGATATTGATCCACGGCAACACGAATTACTGATCTCAGGCCTCGATAACAGCTTCGTCGCAAAGCCCAAAATTTTTTCACTCGAGGACCTACAGCGCCTTCCCAGTGTTTCGCGTATCCATTTTATTGAGTGCAGTGGTAATACCGGCTCAGAGCGAAAAGGCGTTGCAGCGTCAACGGTTCAGTACACTCATGGACTTCTCTCCTGCTCAGAATTCACAGGGGTGCCTCTACGTATGCTGCTCGAGGCTTGCGGCGCGGATTTAGAGCGAGGTAAGTACATCCTTGCAGAGGGCGCCGATGCTGCGGGCCTTACACGCACCATTCCGATGAGTATGGTGCTAAGCGATGAGGTCTTAGTTGCCTATGGGCAGAACGGTGAGTACCTGCGCCCCGAGAACGGTTACCCCTTGAGGTTGGTCGTCCCCGGTGCCCAGGGTGTTTCGTGGGTTAAATGGCTTAAGCGAATTGAACTGGGGGATAAGCCCTACGGTGCAAGAGACGAGGCCATTCACTACATCGACCCGATGCCCAACGGTACACATCGCCAATACACCTCGCTGCAGGAAGTGAAGTCCGTCATTACAAGCCCATCGGGTGGACAGACACTTTACGGGCGCGGGTACACAAAAATTACAGGGCTTGCCTGGTCGGGGCGTGGGAAAGTGAAGCATGCAGATATCTCCACCGACGGTGGAAGGTCCTGGCGAGAAGCGAGATTTTCTGGAGAAGTACTTTCTAAGTCTCTGACGCGATTCGAGTTTGACTGGGAGTTCAACGGTCAAGAGGCCATCATCCAGAGTCGCGCCACCGATGAGACAGGACATGTCCAGCCCACCTACGCGCAATACCGCGCCGTTAGAGGTAATGAGTCGCTGTATCACAACAATGCAATCCAATCCTGGGGAATCGATGTGAATGGCGAGGTGAGTAATGTCCAGATCGCATAAATTAGGGCGCATCACCACGCTTTTTCTGTGTTCCCTGCTCCCGCTCTTGTCCCATAGCGACTCTGACCGTGAAGCTATTGCCGGGAATGACAGTTTTGATTCGATCGGCAGAGCAGTCACACCCACAGAGCTCGCCGACTGGGATTCAAACATTCGAGATGATTTTCAGGGCTTGAAATCGGGCAGTGGGTCAGTGCTACAGGGCAAAACGCTTTACGAAGAGCAATGCTTATCCTGCCACGGATCATCGGGAAGCGAGGTCATTGTTTTCTCGCCGCTCGTTGGAGGATTCACCAAAAAAGATGTAGAGACCGGCGTGGTGAAAGCCTTTGAGCCACCCATCAGTGCCGCTCCTTCAACCCTTATGCGAGTCCCTACCCTCGCGACCATCATGGACTACATTGGTCGCGCGATGCCGTGGGATAACCCAAAGTCGCTCACGAGCGACGAGGTATATGCACTGACCGCCTACATCCTCCACCTTGGCGGCTTGGTTGAATCTGACTTTGTCTTGTCCGACAAAAACGTGCAAACGGCGCAGTCACAACTTCCCAACCGAAATGCGTTCAGCAGTGATCATGGTCTGTGGCCCGGTGAATCGTCTGCAACAGGCGGCATGGGTAATGGTCTACAGCCCGATATAACGCCCATTCGGTGCATGAACAACTGCAATCCAAAAGACGCGCTTTAGACGCAGAAGGTATCGCTAGATGAGTGGTGATAAGCAGCAAAAGATGTGGTTGTGGCCCATCCTCATCCTTACACTTCTGACCCTACTCAATATCCTCAGTCTCACTGACCGCTTTCTCATTGCAGCGTTTGGCGCACAAATCACCGCTGAGTTGAATCTCAGCAATCAACAGTTTGGCTTGCTGACGGGTTTTGGGTTTGTTCTATTTTACGCTGTCGCTGGCCCTTTTATGGGAATCCTTGCCGATCGCTTCGGCGCAAGTCGCTTGCTCGGCATCGGCATTCTGCTGTGGAGTGCAATGACAGCGCTTACGGGACAAGCGAAGAGTTTTGTCGGCGTTATGTTGCCACGTGCCTTTGTCGGAATCGGCGAGGCCACTCTCAACCCTGCTTCCTCAGCGATTTTGTCAAAAACCTTT